>NZ_CP041637.1:0-325416 GCF_007197735.1 Formosa sediminum | reverse complement strand
TTTTAAACAGCTAAAAAAGGAAGACTTACCCACAATTATACCTTTAATGCAGAGATTTACTTCAAATAAAAATACTGATGACGTTTTATTTGAACGTTTCACTGAAATGTTCGACCAAAATTATGAATGCATAGGACTTTTCCAGAATGATCTTTTGATTGGAATTTGTGGTTTATGGTTTTCTACAAGACATTATATAGGTAGAAGTGTAGAATTAGATCATGTTTATATTGATGAAGCTTATAGAAATCAAGGATTAGGTAAACAATTATTTAATTGGGTTTATAAATATGCAAAGGCAAAAGGTTGTGAAGCAGCTGAGTTAAACACCTATGTTCAGAACTTTCCCTCTCACAAATTTTATTATAATGAGGGCTTTAATATACTTGGGTATCATTTTTTAAAAAAAATGTAAATTTTTCTTGGATACTATTATTTAATATCCGTATATTTGCACCCGGTAATGCGAGAGTAGCTCAGTTGGTAGAGCGTCAGCCTTCCAAGCTGAATGTCGCCGGTTCGAACCCGGTCTCTCGCTCTAAAAAGCTTCATCAACAGATGAAGCTTTTTTTTTACTTCAAAAGACTTATATCACTCTCAGGTTTTAACTCGTAAGGCTCCTTGTTATGTTCAAAAATTCTAGCTGTTAAACGGCCTTTTAAAGTTATAGTACTTCCTTTAACTTCTAGCCAGCTTCCCTCTCTTAGTCCCACAACAGGTTGTGTATTGTAACACATAAATTCTTTAATTCTTGTTTCTCTAGTTTCTCCCATATGGGTGCTGGTTGCATCTGGATCTAAATAATGTGGATTGATATTAAAAGGTACTAATCCTAAAGTTTTAAAACTTGGTGGGTAAACTATGGGCATATCGTTTGTAGTATTCATAGTTAGACCACAAATATTACTTCCAGCACTTGTACCTAAATAAGGAGTTCCGCTGTTGACTGCTTCTATAATTGTTTGGATTGCATTTACTTTGTAAAGCTGACTTACTAAAACAAATGTATTTCCTCCTCCAACAAAAATGGCTTCGGCTTGTAAAATGGCTTGTTCTGGATTATTAAAAGTATGCAACCCCACAACATTTATACTGATTTTTGAAAATGCTGCTTGTGCACGTGCTGTATAGTCTTCATGAGTAATACCTCCTGGTCTAGCATACGGAATAAAAAGAATGGTTTTTACATTATTAAAATGAGTTTTTAAATCTTCAAGTATATACTCTAAATAGCCACTATTAAAAATAGTAGAAGTACTGGCAATAATCATATGTTTCATCATCGAAATTTTAACGTAAATTTAGGTAATACGTGGTTTTAACAAAAATTTAAATACTACAAATATATTTCAAAGGCTTTTAGTGGTTAACTTTATTCAAAATCTATTTTATTACATGAAACAAAAATTATTTTTACTATTTGTACTATTCTCAATAGGTGCTTTAACTGCTCAAACAACAGAGCGTATTCAGGTTTCTGGTCGTGTAGTTGTCGTTGACACAGATGATGTTGAAGGCGTAACCGTTTATAATACATCGACAAATAAAGGAACTGTAACAAATAAAGAAGGGGAGTTTAGTATAGAAGTAGGACTATTAGATCAACTTGAAATTTCTTCCTTACAGTTTGAAGATATACATGTAAAAATAGATAAAAGTGTAATACATTCTAAACAATTAACCGTGTTTCTAGTAACTCATGTTAATCGTTTAAATGAAGTAGTTATCTTTCCGTTTGGACTCACAGGTGTATTACATGAGGACCTTAACAAAATAAAAACATTTAGACCAGACTTAGAAGGAATAAATTTTGGTATAGGAGATATCTCTGCTTATGTTTTTCCTGACGATTTTCATTCGGCAGCAGATATGAGTATTTTAAAACAAGGTGAATATTATAATGGCCTGGATATGGTGAAAATTACCAATACATTCTTAAAACCTTTATTTAAAAAGAAAGACAATAAAACTGATAAAATATTAAAAGAGACTGATAAAAATCTAGGATTAAGAGGGGTATATTCTCTAACTTTTATTTCTGAAAATTTTGGAATCCCAACATCACAAATAGATGATTTTGTAAGTTATGTAGATCTACACATAGACCCTAAATTACTACAAGAAGGTCAAGAAATACAATTATTAGAATATTTATCTACAGCTAGTGAAGAGTTTTTAAGAAAATAAAATGAAGTATTACATATTATCAATATTCGGGTTTCTCAGTTGTTTGTTTAGTGTTAAATCATATGCACAATTTGTTACAATAGCTGGAGCAGTTAACGGTGCAGAAGACTTAGAGAACATACATGTTATTAATAAAACCTCAGAAAAATATACTATAACAAATAAGACGGGAGAATTTACAATTCCAGTAAAACTTAATGATACTCTGCAGTTTTCTTCAATTCAATATAATGTTTTAGAAGTCGTAGTAGACCAATCTACCATATTAAATAAAGCCATAAGAGTTAATTTAAAAGAGCTCGTAACCGCTTTAGAAGAAGTAGTTGTAGGTGAAATTTTAACAGGAAATTTAATGTTGGATATAGGAAATGCTTCTGATGGACAAGGATATAATTTTTTTGACGTAGGTGTTACTGGACTTTTACGGAAAAAGACAACAAAAATGGAAGAGCGCTATAATCAATCTAAATCGTTTAAGGTTCTTACAGCACCAGGAGGTGCGGGAGCTTCTTTTTCTGTTAACTCTGTAATAAATGGACTTACAGGAAGAACTAAATCTTTAAGGGAATATGTGAAAATGGAACAAAATGATAAGCTTATTTTTGAAATAAGAAATCAAATCGCCGTTATGTTTTTTGATGAACATCCTTTAGATGAAGATTACCGAATGGATTTTTGGTATTTCTGTTCAGAAGACCCCAATTTTAATAAGCGTTGTAATAGTAATATAGATGAAGATACTATCGTATTTTTAAATGTAAAATATAATGAATACATTAAGAATCTAAATTCGACTTCAAAATAATTAATGAAATTATTATTTATTTTATGTTGCTTTTTAGTCTGTACCTCCTATGTTAATGCTCAAAATTTAGAAACTATATCCGGAATAGTAAAAGGTACAGACGATCTAGAAAATATTCATGTTATAAATAAAACGTGTAAAACCTTTACTATAACCTCAAAAACAGGAAGTTTTGAAATTCCAGCTAAACTTAATGACACTTTATTATTTTCATCAATTCAATATAGTGCATTAGAAGTTGTTGTAAATACTACTGCAATTTATACCAAGCGTATTACTGTAGACTTAGAAGAACATGTAAATGCTTTAGACGAAGTTATTGTAGGGAAAATTTTAACCGGTAATCTTATGTTAGATGTCGAGAGTTCCGAAGCAGAACCCGAAATTAATTTTTACGATGTTGGTATTCCTGGATATAAAGGAAAAAGAAAAACCAAAGCCGAACGCGATTTAAGTGGTGCGGGAGGAGAATTTAAACCCATAATGTTATTGGGATTATTAGGAGGTTCACTTCCTGTAGACCCTATAATAAATGGTATTACGGGCAGAACAACGTATTGCACTTGAAAGAAATAACCAACTCAGGTACGATATAAGACAACGACTTTCAGGCGATTTTTTTAGCGAACATCCATTGAGTGAATTGAAACGGATGGATTTTTGGTATTTCTGTTCAGACGATCCTAATTTTGAAGCGCGTTGCAAGAATAAGCGTGATGTAGAAATTCTGGCGTATTTAAACGAAAAATATATACAGTATAACAAGAACCTAAACTCACGACCTAATTAAACATGAAAGTACAAATTTTGTTATGTTGTTTTATAGGGAGTATATCTGTTGTAAAGGCTCAAAATTTACAAGAGATTTCTGGTATGGTAATTGGCGAAGATGATATTGAAAACATACATGTCATCAATAAAACATCAAGACGTTTTACAGTTACAAAAGCTAATGGAACATTTGTAATTGAGGCTAAACTTCATGATACCATTGCGTTTACAGCAATTCAATACACAACACGAGAAATTATAATAGATAAAAACATTCTTGAAAATCAAGTAATTCGGGTAAATTTAAGTGAAGAAGTTAATACGTTAGACGAGGTTATTGTAGGGAAAGTGTTAACAGGTAATTTAATGTCTGATATTATTAATTCTGAAGCAGAACCCGAAAATAACTTTTACAATGTTGGTATTCCTGGATATAAAGGAAAACGCGCCACACAAGCAGAACGTAAATTAAGTGAAGCAAAATCCGGAATGCTTAATAAAGTAGTAAATGGAGTTACAGGATACACAAAAATGTTAAAAGCACATGTAAAATTAGAAAGAAATGATGTCTTAATCACTCAAATCCGACAACGCCTATCAGACGATTTGTTTACTTTATATCCTCTAGATGTGTCTAAACGCATGGATTTTTGGTATTTCTGTTCAGAATCTCCAGACTTTTTAATTCGATGTAAAGGACAGTCTGATGTAGAAATTTTAGAATATTTAATCGAGAAGTATGCCGTATATAAAAACAATTTAAAATCAGAATAATATAATAGCTTTACAAAGTTGTTAAATTAATTACATTTATACCTTAAAATATAAAAATGAAAGCCCTTAAGTATTTTCTCTTATTCGTTTTATTGCCAATACTGGCATTTACCACTGCGCATAAATATTATGTGAGTATTACCGAAATACATTATGTTAAAGAAAAACAATCTGTACAAATAATTTCAAGAATATTTATAGATGATTTAGAACGCTTGGTTCGAGAACGGTTCGATAAATCCATCACTTTAGCTATAAAAGATGAATCTCCACAAGTTGATTTTTATTTAGAAAAATATCTAACAGAAAAATTAAGAATTAAAATTAACGGTAAAGATGCTGTCTTGCAATTTATAGGTAAGGAATATGATGATGATATTGCTATATGTTATATTGAAATAACTAACATCTCCAACATTTCTAAAATTGAAGTTCAAAATTTAGTCTTAATGGATGTGTTTGAAGAGCAACAAAATGTAGTACGACTAGATATAAATAATAAGAAAAAAAGTTTTATTCTAATTAAGCAAAATGATAAAGGATTGTTAAAATTTGATTAAACTTCAGAATACCACATAAAAGTATTATTTTTCCAAACCAATTTATTTCCAAACAAAAAAATATGAAAAGACTAAAGTACCTAATCCTTTCTGCTGTTTTTATCTCAGCAGGCGTTATGGCGCAAGAAAAAGCGCAACCCGAACGTAAACCGGGACACACTAACAACAACAAATTTAAGCAGTTATACGACGAGTTTTCTACACCTAACATGTTTAGAACTGCTTCTGGAGCGCCGGGTCCTGCTTATTACCAACAGCAAGCAGATTATAAAATGGATATTACATTAGATGATAAAAATGCTAAAATATCTGGTGCTGAAACTATTACATACACAAACAATTCTCCAGATGTTTTAAAATACTTATGGGTACAATTAGATCAAAATATGCGTGCTAAAGATTCTAAAACACCTTTAATTGAAGGTGGAGGCGTGGCTGCAGGACAGCAACCAGGAGGATTTGTATCAAATTATATGGAAGAGCCTTTCGATGGCGGATTCAATATAGAAGCTGTTACAGATACATCAGGTAAAGCATTAACACACATGATTAACAGAACCATGATGCGTGTAGAGTTGCCACAACCTTTAAAGTCTGGAGAGAAATTTTCATTTTCTATTAAATGGTGGTATAACATTAACGATCACGTCAATGGGAGAGGACGCTCTGGTTATGAATATTTTCCAGAAGATGGAAATAGAGCTTACGTTATTGCTCAATTTTACCCAAGAATGGCAGTTTATAACGACGTAGAAGGATGGCAAAATTCACAGTTCTGGGGTCGTGACGAATTTGCATTACCATTTGGTAATTTTGAAGTAAACATTACTGTGCCTGCAGACCATATACTTGATGGGACAGGTAAATTAATGAATAGAAAAGAAGTATTCTCTAAGGAGATGATGAAGCGTTACGAAAAGGCTCAAAAATCTTTTGATGAGCCAGTAGTGATTGTTACACAAGAAGAAGCAGAAGCTGCCGAAAAGCAATTTAGTAATAAGACAAAAACATGGAAGCTGTACGCTGAAAATGTACGTGACTTTGGTTTTGCTACTTCAAGAAAGTTTATCTGGGATATGATGGCTGTTAAAATTGGAGGAAAAGATATTATGGCAGTGTCTATGTATCCTAAAGAAGGTAACCCTCTTTGGGAAGAATGGTCTACTAAAGCAGTAGCAAGTACTCTAAAATCGTACTCTAAAATGACTTTTGATTATCCTTACCATAAAGCCATATCTGTACATGCAAAAAATCAAGGAATGGAATATCCTATGATTTGTTGGAATTACGGCCGTCCAGATAAAGATGGTAAATATCCAGACAGAGTTAAATTTGGAATGATAAGTGTAATTATACATGAAGTTGGACATAACTTCTTTCCAATGATTGTAAATAGCGATGAACGCCAATGGACTTGGATGGACGAAGGTTTAAATACCTTTACGCAGTATGTAGCAGAGCAAGAGTTTGGACAAGAATATCCAAGTGCATTGTCTCCTGGACAAACAGCATACCCTTCTAGAAGAGGACCAGCCGCTAAAATTGTTCCTTATATGGGAGGCGATCAAGATTTTATAGCACCAATCATGACTAAAGGCTTAAATACATACCAATTTGGTAATAATGCTTACGCTAAACCTGCAACAGCATTAAATATATTAAGAGAAACAATTATGGGACATGAATTGTTTGACTATGCTTATAGAGAATATGCACAACGTTGGATGTTTAAACACCCAACACCAGAAGACTTTTTTAGAACAATGGAAGATGCTTCTGCAGTAGATTTAGACTGGTTCTGGAGAGGATGGTTCTACACTACAGATTATGTAGATATTGGAGTTAAAGACGTTAAAAAATATTATGTATCTTCAGAAGTAAATGAAGCAACTAAAAAGCAAGCAGAACGCTACGGTATTGCTGTTAGTGACTTACCGCCATTAGTATATATGGTAGAAGAAGGTAGCGACGAGTTTAAAGACTCTCTTAAAAATGGAAGTGCAGTAGATAACTCTCCTACACTTAAAGAATATTTAATGGATAATTTTACTCCAGAAGAGCGTAAAAAACTTAAAGAGCCTAAATATTTCTATAACGTAACTTTTGAAAAACCAGGCGGATTAGTAATGCCAATTATAGTTGAGTATAAATATGCAGATGGAACTTCTAAAACAGAAACGTATCCAGCTCAAATATGGAGGCATAACGATAAAGAGGTTAGTAAATCTGTAGCTTCAGATAAAGAGATTGTAAGTATAACTGTCGATCCAAATCTTGAAACAGCAGATGTAGATACATCAAACAATTCTTGGCCAAGAGAATCTAAACCAAGTGATTTTGATGCATTTAAAGAAAAATCTAAAAACTAAATAAAAACATTATGTTAAAGCCAACTTTTTAAGTTGGCTTTTTTTTAATTTTGTATTGAAACACTTAGTATATTTACATCGTGATACAACAACCTATATTTTTATTTATTAGTGGCGCAGAGATAATGTTCGTGTTATTTATTGTTGTCATGGTATTTGGTGCAGACAAAGTGCCAGAGATTGCACGTGGTTTAGGGAAAGGCATTAAAGAAATTAAAAATGCAACCAACGACATTAAATCTGAGATCACTAAAACAGCAGATAAGAACGGACTAGATACATCAGTAACTAAAGATGTGCAAGAACAATTAAAGCAAGTAAAAGACGATTTAGAAGATTTTACAGGATCTGTACGTCGTAAAATGTAACTATCTTTTTCTACTAATTGTTAAGCCATCGCGCACAGAAAGCAGTACCGTTTCAATCCTATCGTCTTCTTTTAACAAGGTATTATATTCTAAAACAGCTTTTGTAGATACGTCTTTAGGATTTAATGGCTCGATAACTTTTCCACTCCACAATACATTGTCAGATAAAATCACACCACCTGGATTTAACTTATCAATAATTAAATTAAAGTAATTAGGATAATTTTCTTTATCGGCATCTATAAAAACTAAATCAAATCCACCTTCTAATTCAGGAATAACATCGATAGCCGATCCTAAATGTTGCTTAATTTGTGTCCCAAATTCAGAAGCATCAAAATATTTTCTCTGAAAATCGTATAACTCCTCATTAACATCTATAGTATGTAACTGCCCATTTTGGTGTAAACCTTCAGCTAAACACAAAGCAGAATAGCCTGTATAAGTTCCAATTTCTAAAATAATTTTAGGTTGTATTAATTTAGAAATCATACTTAAAATACGTCCCTGATAATGCCCACTTAGCATGCGAGGTTGCAATATTTTTTGATAGGTTTCTCGTGTTAATTGTTTTAATAACTTAGGTTCATCTTCTGTATGTTTTACAACGTAATTGTCTAGCTCTTGAGGTATAAAATGCATGTGTAAATGTGTAAGCGTTATTTTTTAATTTTTTGGCGTTTCTAGTGTTTATAAAAAAATAAACACCAGTCGGGCTTTTCACTATATCTTTTTTAATTTTTAATAATTAAAAAAGGATGCCGCTTCAATCCCTAACGCAAATAACAGGTATTTTCAAACCTTAAAAGGAGTCCTGTTCATGATCGCGAATTTCAACTTTTTTACCACGTCTTAAAAATAAATCTAATATTTCGTATGGCGAGGTATCCATATCAATAGTAACATAAATCTGATAAACAGGTTTTAATCCCTTTTTACGTTCCTTAAAAATAGTTCGTTCATACCATACAATACTCGATTCGTCTTTAATTTCTTTTAAACTTTGTTTAGAAATTTCAGTCCGAGGATATTTCATTGAGATGGATTTAGATTCAATATTTAAATAAATCTTATCAATGACTTCATCATTAAAAATGTTAGTAATTACTTGGTCTGATTGTCCAAACTGTATCCAATTTACAACCTGTTCAATGGTTTGCAATTCATCAATTTCTGCGTTAGTTACATTTTTAATTTGATATTGAGCATGTAACTGTAGCGATAGAATTGCAAAACACGTAACGATTAGATATTTCATGTTATAAACTTTTAATACGACCACCATCTACAGGAAGGTTAATACCGTTTATGTAACTGGCTAGTTCACTAGCTAAAAACACAATAGCATTAGCAATTTCTTCTGGAGTAGCAAAACGATGCACAGGAATAGATTTTGCAGATTCTTCTATAATTTCGGCTTCAGTTTGCCCTGTAATACGAGCTGTATCTTTAAAAATATCAAACAAGCGTTGTGTGGCTGTAGATCCAGGAAGTACGTTGTTTACTGTAATACCAAACTCACCTAATTCATTAGATAGCGTTTTACTCCAGCTCGCCACAGCGCCACGTATGGTATTACTCACTCCAAGTCCATCTATTGGTTGTTTTACAGAGGTAGAAATAACATTTATAATTCTACCATAGTTTACTTCTTTCATAAATGGAGCTAAAGTTTGTACCAAAATATGATTGCACTTTAAGTGCTGAGTAAAAGCAATTTCGAAAGCATCTAAAGTTGCCGAGTATATAGGCCCGGCGGCTGGGCCACCTGTATTATTAACTAAAATATGAAAACCGTGCTGTGTGGTACAGTATGTTTCTAATTTGTTTTGTAAATCGTTTGGGTTAGAAAAATCTGCCACAATATAGTCGTGTAGGTTTGCATTTGGTAACTCTGCACAAACCTGTTTTAGTTTGTCTTCATTTCTAGCAACTAAAGTTATTTTTGCACCTTCTTCTGCTAAAAGAAAAGCTGTTGCTTTACCTATTCCGGAAGTACTTCCGCAAACTAAAGCATATTTATTTTTTAAATTAAAGTTCATATAATAAAAAGATTTTAAGCTATAAATACTGTATTACAAAAATAAGCATTAATACAGCCAAGTCTTTAAAAGCAATTAAAACTTTAGATAATATATAACAAAAAACGCTTCAGTAGTTTGTTACAACTGAAGCGTTCATCATATATATAGACGCATAATGCGGAATAGTATACATTATATACGTATCGGGATGGCGTTTTGGATTTTGTTAAAACAAAAAATTATACACTTTAATGATTCTTTTTTATTAATTCAGGAAATTTTGCTTTAAAGGCATTATATCTAGGGATTGATACATTTATAATATAACCATTGTTTGGGTGATGTTTTTTATAGTCTTGGTGATAGTCTTCTGCTCTCCAAAATTTTTGAAATGGATATATTTCAGCATCTACTTTTTTATTTAAAGATTGCTCTAAATCTGCTTTCTTTTTAACAATAATTTGTTTTTGTGCTTCATTTTGATAAAAGATTATAGAACGGTATTGCGATCCGTGATCTGGTCCTTGTCCGTTTACTTGAGTGGGGTCCTGAGATCCAAAATACACATCTACTAAAGTTTCAAAACTTACTTTTATAGGATCGTAAATTACTTCAACAGATTCTGCGTGCCCAGTTTTACCAGTATTACTAGCTTCATAGGTTGGGTTTTTTGTGTGCCCACCAGAATACCCAGAAATAACTTCTTTAACTCCAATAACACTTTCATAAATAGTCTCTACGCACCAAAAGCATCCGCTAGCAAAATAAGCTTTAGCTTCATGTTTAGAGGATTTTACTTGAACAGGTTGGGCATTTTTAATTGCTTCTTGCTTAGGATTAGTTTGTGCTTCATGTTTACAACTAAAGGCAAACACAGTAATGAATGTAAGTATTGATATTTTTATGGATTGCATATTTTTTTAAGTTAAGTCGGTTTTGTTTTGATTAACTTACAATTTGGCATAAAAAAAACTCTGATGTTTTAACCAGAGTTTTATTATTAATTAAATTACTAAATGTTATTTAGTACCAATAAGGCGTCTGGAAATTATAATTTTTTGAATTTCGGAAGTGCCTTCGTAAATCTGAGTAATTTTTGCATCTCGCATTAAGCGTTCTACATGATAATCTTTTACAAAGCCATTACCACCATGTACTTGAACAGCTTCAATAGTTGTGTTCATTGCAACTTTAGAAGCATATAGTTTTGCCATAGCTCCAGAAACAGTGTAATCCATATTCTGATCTTTTTCCCATGCCGCTTTCATACACAAGTGCCGTGCCGCTTCAATTTGGGTTGCCATATCTACAAGTTTAAAAGAAATAGCTTGGTGGTTACAAATGGCTGTACCAAATGTTTTACGTTCTTTAGCATATTTTAGTGCCAACTCGTAAGCGCCAGAGGCAATGCCTAAGGCTTGAGCGGCAATGCCTATACGTCCGCCAGCAAGAGTTTTCATAGCAAATTTAAATCCAAAGCCATCATCTCCAATTCTGTTTTCTTTAGGAATTTTAACATCATTAAATTGTAATGAATGGGTGTCGCTGCCTCGAATACCTAATTTGTCTTCCTTTGGGCCAATATCAAAGCCTTTCCATCCTTTTTCTATTATAAAAGCATTAATACCTTTATGTTTTTTTTCTACGTGTGTTTGTGCAATTACAATATAAAAATCAGCTGTGCTACCGTTAGTAATCCAGTTTTTAGTTCCGTTTAATAAGTAATAATCGTCATGTTCAATAGCTGTGGTTTTTTGAGACGTTGCATCGCTACCAGCTTCAGGTTCACTTAAACAAAAAGCACCAATAACTTCTCCGGTTGCTAATTTTGTTAGATATTTTTGCTTTTGTGTTTCAGTGCCATAGTGTTCTAAACCCCAGCAAACTAAAGAGTTGTTTACCGACATTACCACAGCAGCAGATGCATCTATTTTAGAAATTTCTTCCATGGCAAGTATATAAGATTGCGTATCTAACCCACTACCTCCATATTTTGGATCTACCATCATTCCTAAAAAACCGAGTTCTGCCATTTTTTTAATTTGTACTTTAGGGAATTCTTGTTTATTATCGCGTTCAATTACTCCAGGTAATAATTCGGTTTGAGCAAAATTACGAGCAGCATCACGAATCATGATGTGTTCTTCGGTTAAGTTGAAATTCATAATAAATACGTTTAATTGTGTATTTTTTAGTAAATACTCTAAATTATGTATTATTTATGATAATTGCTTAATTAAATCAATTTAATTTTTAAAATATGATAAAAAATAATTTCAAGGTCATTGGTGTCATGTCGGGTACATCTTTAGATGGGGTAGATATCATTTATGCAGATTTTAATTACGATTCGGGTTGGGAGTTTTCAATTTTAAATGCAGAAACCATCCCGTACACAGCAAAATGGTTAAACAATTTAAAACATTTAATAAATTATTCTAAGCCAGAACTACAACAAATAGATGCAGATTATACTCTTTATTTAGCGGGTTTAATTCAGGAGTTTATTGTTAAGCATGATATAAATAATATAGATGCCATATGTTCTCATGGCCATACAGCATTACACGATCCAGAACATGGACTTACATACCAAATAGGAAATTTACCAGAACTAGCACATATTTTAAAACAACAAGTGGTTTGTGATTTTAGAGTTCAAGATGTAAAACTAGGAGGACAAGGCGCTCCTTTAGTGCCTATAGGTGATGCATTACTATTTTCTGAATACGACTTTTGTTTAAATTTGGGTGGATTTGCAAATGTATCTACTCAATTAGCGGGTGAACGCATTGCTTTTGATGTGTGCCCTGTAAATATAGTTTTAAACCATTATATTCAACCATTGGGATTCGATTATGATGATGGAGGTAAACTAGCGGCTACAGGTTTAGTGAATGCAGATTTACTTCATCAATTAAATGCTTTGCCATTTTATAAAGCGCCTTATCCAAAATCTTTAGGTTTAGAGTGGGTAATGGATAAGATATTCCCTTTAATAGATGAAAAACACTTAGATGTACATGATATTTTACGCACTTTTGTAGAGCATATTGCCATACAACTAGCTAAAATTTTACCTCATTCTCAAAACACGTCTTTATTAATTACAGGAGGAGGTGCATATCATTCATTTTTAATCGACCGCCTAAAAGCATTAGCTCCTTGTAAAATAATTATACCAGATCACGCTGTTGTAGAATATAAAGAAGCTTTAATTTTTGGATTGTTAGGGGTTTTAAAATTAAGAGGTGAAATCAATTGTTTAAAAAGTGTAACCGGAGCATCTCAAAACCATTCAACAGGAGTTGTATACTCCTATTTAAAATAATGTAATAATTAGTTTTTTCAGGACTATAGTTTTTTATATTTGTTATAGTATAATCTTAACAAGTTATATCTAAGTACACTTCAGCGGTAATAGTAAAGAGTTTGTAAGTAATTATACAAAGACTTGTATTTAGAATATACTTTAAACCTAAATTGTACGTTAATTATTATTAAGTAAATCATTAAAAAAATTTATGTTATACGCCCTTTTTCAAGACCCTACAGAAGGAGTTGAAGTTCTAACAGATGGAGAACCTGTAAAAAAAACACTATCTATAATAGAATTAATTAGCAGTGGAGGAGTTGCTGGACAACTCATTATCGGAATTTTATTTTTATTGTTAGTAGCAGCACTGTATATTTATTTTGAACGTTTGTTTGCCATTAAAGCCGCGTCACATATCGATGCAAATTTTATGAATCAAATTAAAGATCATGTAAGTGATGGTAAAATTGATTCTGCCCAAACATTGTGTGCACAGCAAAATACACCAGTTTCTAGATTAATTGGTAAAGGGATTTCAAGAATAGGAAAACCTTTAGAAGATATTAATACAGCGATTGAAAATGCTGGTCGATTAGAAGTCTATGGATTAGAAAAAAATGTTAGTGTTTTAGCAACCATTTCTGGAGCAGCACCTATGATTGGGTTTTTAGGAACGGTAATAGGAATGATCCTTTCTATTTTTGAGATTGCCAATTCTGGAGGACAAATTGATATTAAATTGTTAGCAGACGGTCTGTATACAGCGATGACAACTACTGTTGCTGGTTTAATAGTAGGTATTGTAGCTTATATGACATATAACCATTTGGTTGTAAAAACAGATAAAGTTGTATACCAGATGGAATATAATTCGTTAGAATTTTTAGATCACTTAAACGAGCCAATTTAATATGAATATTAGAGGAAGAAATAAAGTAACACCAGAATTCAATATGTCGTCAATGACAGATATTGTATTCTTGCTACTTATCTTTTTTATGTTGGCATCAACTTTAGTAACTACTAATGCTATCGATGTTTTATTGCCTAAAGCAAGTGGTAAAACAGAAAATAAGCAAACTATAGCGGTTAGTATTAAAAAAGATTTAACGTATTATATAGATCAAAAACGTGTTGGTGAAAGTGTCTTAGAGCATGAAATTAAAAATGCGTTAGCAAAAGAAGATAAGCCTACTATTGTATTGCGTGCTGAAGAATCTGTACCTGTAGAGCATGTTGTTAAAGTGATGGATATCGCCAACAGAAATAAATTTAAAGTGATTTTGGCTGTACGACCAAATAACTAATATGAAATATTTAGAAACAAAACATGAACGTAATTCGGCAACAATCACACTATTAATTTGTGTGATTTTAGTGTTGTTAATGTTTGTTATGGGGCCACCTTATATGGATCCGCCAGAAGAATATGGTGTGGCAGTAAATTTTGGAACTACAGATTTTGGTAGTGGTAATGTACAACCAAATGAGCCTATTAAATCTGAGCCTGTTAAAGTGAACAAGGTCCCGGAAGAAGTTACAGAACCCGAACCTGTAAAGCCTGCTCCAGCAGAAGCATCTCAAGTTAAAGAAGAGGTTTTAACAGAGGATAACAGCGAAGCTGTAGCCATAAAAAAGCAAAAAGAAGCTGAAGCTAAAGCGAAGAAAGAAGCGGAAAATAAGGCTAAAGCCGAAGCTGATGCTAAAGCTAAAGCAGAGGCTGAACGTGTAGCAAAAGAACAGCGTGAAAAAGAAGAAAAGAAAAAGAAACTCGATGCTTTAATTGGAGGTGTAAGTAAATCTGAAGGTACTGCAAAAGGTAGCGAAGGAAACGATAACCAAGCAGGAGATAAAGGACAATTAGATGGAAATCCTTATGCAGCTAGTTATTTTGGAGGTGCAGGCTCAGGTAGTGGAGGTGTTGGTTACGGTTTAAATGGACGAGGTAAAGCATCTTTTACACCTATAAAACAAGACTGTAATGAATCTGGATTGGTGGTTGTGGAGATAGAAGTTAATAGACAAGGAGAAGTTATAAAGGCTACTCCAGGAGTAAAAGGGACACAAAATAAAAGTTCGTGTTTATTAGAACCAGCAAGAAAAATAGCTCTGTCTCATAAATGGAGACCAGATCCTAATGCACCAGCGCGACAAATAGGGTTTGTAAGTATCAATTTTAGTGTAGGTCAATAATATTATGACATATCAAGACACCGTGCAGTGGCTGTTTACTCAACTTCCAATGTATCAACGCCAAGGACAGTCTGCTTTTAAAACAGATCTTAGTAATACAATTTGTTTAGCCAAACATTTAAATCATCCTGAGAATAAATTTAAATCTATTCATGTAGCAGGAACTAATGGTAAGGGATCTACCAGCCATATGTTAGCTTCTATACTGCAAGAAGCAGGATATAAAGTTGGATTATATACGTCTCCACATTTAAAAGATTTTAGAGAGCGTATTAGAATAAATGGTCAAGAAGTATCAGAAGACTTTGTGGTAGATTTTATTAAGACCAACAAAGGATTTTTTGAAACATATCAACTCTCTTTTTTTGAAATGACTGTGGGCATGGCTTTCGAGTACTTTAAGAACGAGCAAGTTGATGTTGCTGTTGTTGAAGTTGGTTTAGGAGGACGATTAGATTCTACAAATATTATAACACCAGAACTCTCAATAATCACTAATATTGGTCTAGATCATACTCAGTTTTTAGGTACAACTTTGCCAGAAATAGCAAAGGAAAAAGGCGGTATTATTAAAGATCATATTCCGGTGGTGATTGGTGAAACACAAGTAGAAACGGTACCAATATTTAAATCTATAGCATTACAAAAAAATGCTAAAATTGTATTTGCAGATCAGTTTGATTCTTCGTCGTATTTAAGCGATTTAAAAGGAAGTTACCAAACTAAGAACATAAAAACGGTATTACAATCTGTAAAAGAATTACAATTACTAGGCTATTGTATTTTAGATACACATATTAAAACCGGACTTTTAAATGTTATGAAAAATACAGGTTTAAAAGGCCGTTGGCAAATTTTACAACACCATCCTAAAGTTGTATGTGACACGGGGCATAATAAAGAAGGGCTAACAGATGTAATGAATCAGCTTAAATCAGAAAGTTTCGCGTCGTTACATATGGTTTTTGGTGTGGTTAACGATAAAGATGTTGTATCTATATTAACATTACTACCCAAACAAGCGACGTATTATTTCTGTAAGCCAGATGTGCCTAGAGGTATGCCTGTAGATACTTTGTATGATATATTTACTGTACATGGTTTTAAAGGTAATGTATATAATTCTGTAAATGAGGCTTATAAAAGTGCTTTGCAAAATGCGAAGTCCTCAGACTTTATTTATATTGGAGGGAGTACTTTTGTAGTCGCAGAAATAATTTAAAAAAAAGTAAAAAAAAGTTTTTGTAGTATCAAGAACAAGTGTATATTTGCACACCTAATAATTAGGGCGCATAGCTCAGTTGGTTCAGAGCACTTGGTTTACACCCAAGGGGTCGGGGGTTCGAATCCCTCTGCGCCCACAACAGCTTCTCTGTTTTGAGAAGTTTTTTTATGAATTTTAGAGTAATTGAAATTTATAAAACAGAGATCTAATAATTAGGGCGCATAGCTCAGTTGGTTCAGAGCACTTGGTTTACACCCAAGGGGTCGGGGGTTCGAATCCCTCTGCGCCCACAAGCAAATAAAAAGCTTCTCAATTTTTTGAGAAGCTTTTTTTATTTAATTCGTTTTTTAAATTAGGTCTAGAATGCGTTCTAGTTTCATGCCTCGAGAAGCCTTTATTAAGATCGTGGTATTAGAGACTTCTAACTCCTTTAAAGCCGGTTTAAATGCTTCAAAACTATTGTAAGCTGTAATTTGTTTAGAGTTGGTTGTTGCTTCATTAAATTGCGCTCCAATAAAGTAAACCTTTTGAATATTTAATGAAGCTGCTAAATCTACTATTTCTTGGTGCTCTTTAATTGCTTCGTTACCAAGTTCAAACATATCGCCAAGAATAGCTACTTTTTGATTGTCTTTTAAAGTTTCAAAACTTTCTAATGCAGCCCTCATGCTTGTTGGATTTGCATTATATGCATCTAAAATAATTTTATTAGTCCCTTGTATTATGATTTGCGATCGATTATTTGTTGGGATATAGGTTTCTATAGCAGTTTTTATATTCGTATTATTTACTTTAAAATAAGTACCAATTGCTATGGCTGCAGAAATGTTAGTAAAATTATATGATCCTATTAACTGACTCTTAATAATGTTATCATGATGCTCGGCCACAACAAATGGATCTACTGTAATTAAATTTACAATAGTTTGAGCAGTTGTAGAATTGTCACCAAAAGCGTAAGTGTTTAAATCACTAGTTAGCGTTACCTGTTTATTGTCTTTTTGGTTTATAAATACAGTTCCATCTGTAGATTTTATATAATTATATAATTCAGATTTTCCTTTAACAACACCTTCTATACTACCAAAACCTTCTAAGTGTGCTTTACCAAAATTTGTGATGTATCCAAAATTGGGTTTAGCAATAGTGCATAGAAATTCTATTTCTTTTAAATGATTAGCGCCCATCTCTACAATTCCTATTTCTGTTTTTGTATTCATAGCAAGCAATGTTAAGGGGACGCCTATGTGGTTGTTTAAATTACCAGCCGTTGCAGTGGTATTATATTTTTGAGATAATACTGCGTTTATTAATTCTTTAGTGGTTGTTTTTCCATTACTACCCGTAAGACCAATAATAGGGATATTTAAATAATCTCTGTGGTAAGATGCAAGGGCTTGAAGGGTTTTTAAAACATCTTCAACAATAATTGTATGGTCTGCAACGGCATAGTTAGGATCGTCTATTATAGCGTATTTTGCACCTGCTTCAAGCGCTTGCTGAGCAAAAGTGTTTCCGTTAAAAAGATCTCCTTTTAAAGCAAAAAACATATCATTTTTTGTAACGGTTCTTGTATCTGTACAAACTGCATTGCAGTCTAAATATAGGGCGTGTAAGTCTGATGTTTTCATAATATAAATGTATAAAAAAAGTCCTAACACAAGGTTAGGACTTTTAATATTATAATGTGTGAGTTATTAATTTCTCATCTTAGCATTAGATTTGGTTTTAGAACCTACTCTAGACATTGCACATCTAAAGCCAATGTAGTCTGTAGCCATATCTTGAGGGAAATAACGTCTTTGAGCTGGATCTAACCAATACTCTCTATCTTTCCATGAACCACCTTTATACACACGTACCTCATCACTAATCATAGAAGTTTTGTTATTTGATTTATCGTACTCTCTAATGATATTCCCTTCAGCATCTCTTTTAATTGTGTTTTTTGGAGCGTGATACATTTTTTCTGTTTTTTCTTCACCATCTTCGTCGTCGAAATTTTGTGCATAATAACGTGAAGATCTTTTGTCTCCATCTCTAAAGTCACGGTTATCACTAGAATCAAAATTAGTACGTAAGTAAGTATCATTCTCATCTACTGGTACTTGTAAAATGTCTCCTGGTAAATTTCTAGCTACTATTTTTCCGTTGCTTAATGTGTCGTAAACAATGTCATCTGTAGTTACAATTTTAACGGTACCATCTTCATTTATTGCATTTTTTGTATACACGTTACCTCTATAGTAGTTAAAGTCGTTAAAGTCGTCGTCTACTATAGGACGGTAAACATCTGCAACCCATTCTGCAACGTTACCAGCCATATCATACAGTCCAAAGTCATTTGGTTTGTATGATTTTACTTTAGCGGTAATATCTGCATTATCATCAGACCAACCAGCAATTCCACCATAGTCCCCTTTCCCTTGTTTAAAGTTAGCCATTTGGTCTCCTAAAGTTCTACGTTTATCAGAACGAGTGTATTGGCCATCCCAAGGATATTTTTTTCTACCTCTGTAAGTATTGTATTCTCTAAGTTCGGCAAGTCCTAAGGCAGCATATTCCCATTCTGTTTCGGTAGGTAGCCTGTATGCTGGAGATAAGATTCCAGTTTCTCTTGTGGCGTAAATGTTTGTTTCATTTCCGTCTGCATCTGTTCTTACAGAGCTTTTTCTTCCTGTTTTCTTGATATCTTCATTTCCTGCAAAAGTTTGTTCAGGAGCATTAATATAAGCATCTGTACTAAAATTAGAAGATGCCGTTACTTCAGTGCGAAGCGCTTTTTTATCTAAATATCCGGCTTCCGCTAGGTTGTGCTCATTTACTCGGTCTGTTCTCCATTTAGCAAATTCTACTGCTTGAATCCAGCTTACACCAACAACAGGGTATTCTGCATATGCAGGATGACGTAAATAATTATCCGTCATAACTTCATTGTACCCTAAACGGTTTCTCCAAACTAAGGTATCAGGTAAAGCACCATTGTATATAGCTCTAAAACCTTCTTCCGATGGAGGGAAGATACGTTTTAAGTAATCTAAGTATTCAAGATACATGATGTTTGTTACTTCAGTCTCATCCATGTAAAATGACTGTACGTGTTGTTGTGTAGGCGTATTGTTCCAGTCATGCATAACGTCATCTTGAACTTGTCCTTTAGTATAAGTTCCTCCTTCAATAAAGACTAGTCCAGGAGCAGTTTCTTGCTCCTTATATTGTGTGTTATATTGGAACCCTCCTTCTTTGGAGTTTATTTCCCAGCCTGTGGCTTTTGAACTATTCGAACTTGAATTTTTACAGCTAATAGCGGCTAAAGCGATTGTTACTACTAACAGCCCCTTTACGGTTACTATGTTTTTCATATCCATACTTTTAAGTAAGCAAATGTTATTTTTGGTCCTGCAATATAAGAATTTAACCTTACACTGCAAGCTATTTTGGCTAATTTGAGATAAAAAATGTGTATTTCGTCCTATTTTTTATTCATTATAACGATGATTTGTCCGTTTAACCTAATGTTTTGGTGTTTTGTATAAACGTAATATATCATGAAATATTATTGTACTTTTGACTTAATTTCGTGAAAAACTAAAATTTTATACTAATTTCTAACGTTAAACGTTATTAAAATAATGAAAAAAACAGTCGTATTCCTTTTGGTTTTGGTTTCAACTTTAAGTTTTGCCCAGCAAAAACAATTTAAATTAGATTGGGATGGATATGTTACAATTTCTACAGGACGTTTTTCTGTTCAGGTACCAAGTTTTAATGCAGAGTATTTTGATTATAGTATCGAGAAAGGAGTGAGATTTGTTTCTAAATGGCAACTAAGTAGCTCTATAGACGAATCTTCTGCGCAATTAGAAAATGTAACATATACCGCAATCTCTAAATCTGATCTAAAAGGATTAGATGTTAGCACTATTCCTAATAATATAGAGTTTACTTTAAGAAAATCTGTGGCGCGTTTTAAAACTTACGGGTATTTAGAAGTATCTCCTATTATTAAGGATGGTGAAAATTCTTATAAAAAAATTACGTCCTTTAATCTTGTGTATAATACCCAAACTTCTAGTAGAAGTAGTTTGTCTGTTTCAGCTGTTCCTAGTATTTCAAGTTCGGTTTTAAAATCAGGAGAATGGTATCAGTTTTTTGTTGATACTACAGGAGTGTATAAATTGTCTAAATCGTTTTTAAGACAATTGGGGGTTAGTGTAAATAGTGTAAACCCAAAACAATTCAAAATTTATGGTAATGGCGGGAGTATGATTCCGTACGACAATGCCGATGTAAAATATTTTGATATTGTAGAAAATGCTATTCAAGTGGTTGGAGAGGCTGATGGTTCTTTTGATGATGATGATTACATATTGTTTTATGCCATTGGACCGAATGGTTATAATGAGCAGAGTAATACAAATATTAATTGTTATACGACGCAAACCTCTTATTTTTTAAAAGTAGATGGTGTAGAGGGAAAACGAATTCAAGCCTTTACAAGTTCAAATGCAAGTCCAAATCTTATAGTAAATACACATCAAACTTATGTGTTTCATGAGGTAGATGAGTATAATTTGGCACAAGTAGGAAGACGTTGGTTTGGGGATCGGTTTGATGTAGACTTGCAACAATCTTTTTCTTTTGAAATTCCAGATCTTGTAACCTCTGAATCTGTTAGGTTAAAAACCTATGTAGCATCAACCTCAGATAGTGCTTCAAGCTTTGATGTTTCTGTAAATGGTACATCTATGGGAACTTTAAATTTAAATGGAGTTAGTGATCCCACTTTAGCTAGTGGAGCATCTTTAAATACATTAATAACAAGCAGCAGTGATAATATTGTAGTGAGTTTAAATTATAATCAACAGTCTAATCCAAGTGCATTAGGATATTTAGATTATATCTCTTTAGAAGCTACGCGCGCTTTAAAATTTAATGGAGAACAATTTGGGTTTTACAACTTAGATGTTGCATTAAATAGTGGATATGTAGAATATCAGTTAGAAAATGCTTCAGGTGTTTCTCAGATATGGAATGTCTCAGATCCGTTTTCAATAACTTCTTTAGCCAATTCAACTGCAGAATCTACTTTTAGTTTTGTTAGACCAGCAGGACAATTAGAAACATTTGTTGCTGTAACAGCTTCAGATTACTATACGCCTACACGAGAATCTAATACGCGTATTGAAAATCAGGATTTAAAAGGAACTGTATTTTTAAATGATGCCGGAGAATTTCAGGACGTAGACTATATTATAGTAGCTCCAACAGAATATTATACTCAAGCAGTAAGGTTAGCTGCTATTAATAAAGCGCAATATGGGTTAAATGTAAAGGTTGCGACTTTAGATGCTATTTATAATGAGTTCAGTACCGGAAATCAAGATATAGCCGCAATACGTAATTTTATTAAATATGTGTACGATAATGCAAGTAGTCCTAATAATGCAATAAAATATTTGTGTATGTTTGGAGATAGTTCATACGATTATAAGGGTAGATTATCTAGTAATGCATATTATGTGCCGTCTTGGCATGAATATAATAGTTTTAGTTTAACAAGCTCCTATGTGTCTGACGATTTTTATGGGATGATGGATGACAATGAAGGGGGTATGGAGACTTCAGATCAACTAGATATTGCTTTAGGACGAATTCTTGCAGATAATCCTTCGCAAGCGAAAGAGATGGTCGATAAAATTGAACGTTATTACCAAGAAGCATCTTATGGTAGTTGGAGAAATAGTGTGATTATGGTTTCGGATGATATAGATGATTCATGGGAATATATTTTAGAAGAAACCACCAATCAAATTGCTGATGAAATTTCTGAAAAGAAACCGTTTATTAATGTCACAAAAATTCATTCAGACGCTTATAGCCAAGAGTCTTCTTCTGGAGGCGATCGTTATCCTGAAGTTAATGAAGCGATGATTAGTGCAATGCAAAATGGTGCGTTATTAGTTAATTATTTTGGACATGGAGGCGAAGATGGTTTAGCAACAGAGCGTATTTTTATGGCTACAGATGCCGAAGATTTGTCTAATAAATATAAAATGAATTGTTTTGTAACGGTAACTTGCGAGTTTACTCGTTTTGATAATCCGTTGCGGGAAACTGCAGGAGAAATAACCTATTGGAATCCAGAAGGTGGCGCAGTAAGTTTGTTAACCACAACACGAGAGATATTTGTAAGCGTAGGTATTTCTTTCAATACAATTTTAACAGAGTATCTGTTTTCGTATAATACAGAAGATGGTTATGCTGATGATGAATATCCATCAATGGCTGAAGCTTTACGTTTAACTAAAACCAATTCTTCTATTTCTTATTCTAGTCAGAAACATTTAGTATTTTATATTGGAGATCCAGCAATGAAATTGGCTATCCCTAAACCAAACATAAAACTTACCGCAGTAAATGGTAAAGCTGTATCCGGCACCATAGATCAGTTAAAGGCGTTAGATAAAGTAACCTTTTCTGGAGAGGTTACAGATACCTCCGGAAATTTATTGTCAGATTATAACGGTATTTTAACTTCAATAGTTTACGATAAAGATATCAGCAGATCTACTTTGGGAAATGACGGTACAGTTGTAGGGGACGAAATATATATTATGGATTTTGCCACGTTAGGTGAGATTATTTTTAGAGGACAAGCATCTGTAGTAGAAGGTAAATTTAGTTTCGATTTTGTAGTTCCTAAAGATATTGGGGTTCCAGTGGGTTCTGGTCGGGTTAGTTTTTATGCCAAAGCAGAAGAGGAGTTAAATGATCAATCTGGATCTAGTGTAGATGTTATACAAGTAGGAGGAATAAATGAAAATGCAGAAGAAGATAATATTGGACCAGTAATAAGTCTTTATATGAACGATGAAAATTTTGTGACGGGTGGTATTACGAACGAGTCGCCTTCTTTATTAGTAAAATTAGAAGATGAAAATGGGATTAATACCGCTAGCGGTATTGGTCATGACTTAGTAGCTGTATTAGATGGAGATGAAACAACACCGTACGTTTTAAATGATTATTATCAAACAGAGGTAGATGATTATACTAAAGGTGTAATTACTTATCCGTTTAGAGATTTAGAAGCCGGATTACACACTCTAACGGTTAAAGCATGGGATGTGTATAATAATTCTTCTACTTCCGAAATACAATTTGTAGTGTACGACGAAAGCGAAGGTTTAATCATTACAAATGTGCTAAATTATCCTAATCCCTTTGTAAATTACACAGAATTTTGGTTTAATCACAATAGTTCGGGTACTTTAGACGTTTCTATACAAATCTTTACAGTCTCCGGAAAATTAGTTAGAACTATTAACGGACAAACAAATAGCACAGATTGTTGTAATGGAGGCAATTCAACATTGTCACGAGATATTGTTTGGGACGGTCGCGACGATTTTGGAGATAGAATAGGAAAAGGTGTTTATGTATATAAATTAAAAGTACGTTCACAAACACTAAATAAAACCGTTGAAAAAATAGAGAAACTTGTAATCCTCTAATAAACATATATATTTGTAACATAAATTAATTAAATGAAAACACTACTTTTAGGAATACTTTTTGTACTAGTAACCTTTAATATACAAGCGCAAAATCCAACCATAATTATCCCAAATGATCAAGATACTAGAGTTATTACAACAGGAGTTCCTTTCTTACTTATAGCTTCAGATGCACGAGCAGCGTCTATGGGAGACATGGGAGTAGCAACGTCTGTAGATGGATTTTCACAACAATGGAATCCTTCAAAATATGCGTTTTCCGAAGCCAAATCAGGTGTGGCTATCAGTTATACACCTTATTTAAGTAAGCTGGTAAATGATATATTCTTAGGAGGTTTTTCTTATTATAATCGTATAAACGAAAGAAGTGCTTTTGCTGCAAGTTTTAGATATTTTTCTTTAGGAGATATAGAATTTACAGAAGATGAATTTTCAGAACCTATCGTACAACGTCCTAATGAATTCGCTTTAGATGCGTCTTATGCCTTACGATTAAGCGATCAGTTTTCAATGGCTGTAGCCATGCGTTACTTGCGTTCAGATTTAAAACTTAATGTGGGCGATGTAGATGCAGAGGCAGCAGGAACTTTTGGTGTTGATATAGCGGGGTATTACCAAAGTGAAGAAGAAGCTTATAACGATTTTAATGGCCGTTGGAGAGGAGGATTCGCTATTCAGAATATAGGTCCGAAGTTCTCTTACGAGGAGGGGGGAGTTGAAAACTTTCAGCCAACAACCTTACGCTTAGGAGGTGGTTTTGATTTTGTGTTAGATGAATATAATACCATAGCTGTTACTACAGAATTTACTAAGTTATTAGTGCCAACACCTCCAATTTATGGCACCGAATACGAATATAGTGATGAAAATGGAAATGGTGAATATGACGAAAATGTAGATATTTTAGGAGATCAAGTGTCTGAAACAAATGGAGTTTTTTATCAAGGTCAATCTGATGATGTTAATTTTATGAAAGGTATTTTTCAATCATTTGGAGATGCGCCGGGCGGATTTAGTGAAGAAATGCAAGAGTGGACATGGGCTTTAGGTGCAGAATATATGTATCAAGACTCTTTTGGATTTAGAATGGGGTACTTTCATGAATCAGAAGAAAAAGGAGCCAGACAATTTTTTGCATTAGGAGCAGGATTTAAATATAATGTAGTAAATATAGATTTATCATATTTATTTTCAACTTCTAAAGTGACAAGTCCGTTAGAAAACACATTGCGTTTCTCATTAACGTTTAACTTAGGTTCAGGAACGTATTACGAGTATTAGTACGATTACTTTTACTCTATAAGTTTAAAAACTATTGCGTTATGCAATAGTTTTTTGTTTTAAATAGTTTTATATCTTTAGAAATAAGAATTTAAGAATATTTGTTAATGAAAATAATTAAAATAGAATCAGAATTTGAAGTATATAACGGTTTAAACGAAGTGCCAAAACAGGTTTCAGAGCTTATGGTGTATGCTGCAGACGCGCGTTTAAAAGCCTATGCACCTTATTCTGAATTTTTAGTAGGTGCGGCAATATTGTTAGACAATGGAGAAGTAATTACAGGTAATAACCAGGAGAACGCTTGTTATCCATCCGGGTTGTGCGCAGAACGCACAGCAATATATTATGCAGGTGCTAAATATCCAGATGCTAAAATTGTTTTAATGGCACTGGTTGCAGGATCTACAAAACATAAAACAACTACACCTGTACCACCATGTGGAGCATGCAGACAAGCGATCTCAGAATATGAGGTAAAACAAGATTTGCCTATAAATATTTATTTTATGGGAGAGACAGGAGAGGTAATTCATTCTAAATCGTTAAGTAATTTATTGCCATTTGTTTTTGAAAAGGCGATAATATAAAAAAAATATTCATTTTTTTACTTGATTCGGTTTTAGTTTAAAGCCTAAAGTGTTACTTTTGTTTCTCGTTTTTAAAATAGCGCAACTCATGCAAAAAATCACAAAGGAAACATACATTAAATGGTATGAAGACATGTTGTTTTGGAGAAAGTTTGAAGATAAACTTGCTGCCGTATACATTCAACAAAAAGTAAGAGGATTTCTACACTTATACAATGGTCAAGAGGCCGTATTAGCAGGTGCTTTACATGCTATGGATTTGTCTAAGGATAAAATGATAACCGCATACAGGAATCACGTACAGCCAATAGGTATGGGCGTAGATCCTAAACGTGTAATGGCGGAATTGTTTGGGAAAGGTACAGGGACATCTCAAGGTTTAGGAGGTTCTATGCACATATTTTCTAAAGAACACCGTTTTTATGGCGGACATGGTATAGTTGGTGGACAAATTCCTTTAGGAGCTGGAATAGCTTTTGGTGATAAATACCATGGAAGTGATGCCGTAACACTTTGTTGTTTTGGTGATGGTGCTGCTCGTCAAGGTTCACTTCACGAATCATTTAATTTAGCTATGTTATGGAACTTACCTGTTGTTTTTGTATGTGAAAATAACGGTTATGCAATGGGTACTTCTGTGAAACGTACCGCAAATCACGAAGATATTTATAAATTAGGTTTAGGTTACGAAATGCCATGTGCTCCTGTAGATGGAATGGACCCAGTTAAAGTAGCTGAAGCATTTGACGAAGCTATTCAAAGAGCTCGTAAAGGTGGAGGACCAACATTTTTAGAATTAAAAACGTATCGTTATAGAGGACACTCTATGAGTGATGCTCAACATTATCGTACAAAAGAGGAAGTAGAGGAATACAAGAAAATAGACCCTATTACTCAAGTTAAAAATATTATTCTTGATAAAAAATATGCTTCTGAAGCAGATTTAAAAGCTATTGACAAGAGCGTAAAAGAACGTGTGTCTGAATGTGAGAAATTTGCAGATGAGTCTCCATATCCAGATAAGAGCGTTATGTACGATGTTGTTTACGAACAAGAAGATTATCCATTTTTACAACATAAAATATAAGCTATGGCTGAGATTATTAATATGCCACGTTTAAGCGATACCATGGAAGAAGGTACTGTTGCTACGTGGTTAAAAAAAGTTGGAGATAAAGTATCTGAAGGAGATATCCTTGCAGAAATTGAAACAGATAAAGCAACTATGGAGTTTGAATCCTTCCATGAAGGAACCTTACTTTATATTGGTGTCCAAGAAGGTGAAACTACAAAAGTAGATGAATTATTAGCTATTATTGGTGAAGAGGGCGAAGATATCTCTGCACTAACTAGTGGAGGCACTGCTCCAGCAGCATCTGAAGAGGCTGCTCCTGAAGCACAAGCTGAAGAAACATCTGCTCCTGCTGCAAGTGCAGAAGTACCAGAAGGTGTTGTAGTTGTTACTATGCCACGTTTAAGTGATACTATGGAAGAAGGTACTGTTGCTACATGGTTGAAAAAAGTAGGTGATAATGTAGAAGAAGGAGATATCCTTGCAGAAATTGAAACGGATAAAGCTACAATGGAATTCGAATCTTTTAATGCAGGTACCTTATTATATATTGGATTACAAGAAGGCGAATCTGCTAAAGTAGATTCTTTATTAGCTATTATTGGTCCTGAAGGAACAGATGTGTCAGGAGTCGCAAGTAATTTTGGTTCTGCTACTGCGGCAGCTCCTGCTAAAGCAGAAGCTCCTAAAGCTGCTGCACCAAAGGCAGAAACACCAAAAGCCGCTCCAGCACCAAAAGCTGCTGCTCCTGCAGAAACACCAAAAGTTTCTAAGGATGGTGGACGCTTATTTGTATCGCCTTTAGCTAAAAAAATAGCAGAAGAAAAAGGATTTAATATTGCAGACATTCCAGGAACTGGTGAAGGTGGTCGTATTATTAAACGCGATGTAGAGAACTTTGTACCTGCCGCTGCTGCATCTGCTGCAAGTGTTAGTTCAAGTGCAATGTCTGTAGGAGAGGAGAGTTTTGAAGAAATTAAAAACTCTAACATGCGTAAAGCTATTGCTAAAAATTTAGCGAAATCTAAATTTACAGCACCTCATTACTACCTTAATGTTGAGTTTGATATGGACAATGCAATTGCATTCCGTAAGGAAGTAAATGCAGTTCCTGACACTAAAATTTCATTTAACGATATCGTGGTTAAAGCTACTGCAATGGCATTAAAGCAACACCCTCAAGTAAATTCTCAATGGTTTGACGATAAAATGAAATTAAATCACCATGTACACATTGGTGTAGCGGTTGCTGTAGAAGATGGTCTTGTTGTTCCTGTTGTTAAATTTGCAGACGAGCAAAAATTAACTCAAATTGGTGCAGCTGTAAAAGATTTTGCAATTAAAGCTAAAACAAAAAAATTATCGCTTGCAGAAATGGAAGGTAGTACTTTTACTATCTCTAATTTAGGAATGTTTGGTATAGATAGTTTTACTTCTATTATCAATCAACCTAATTCAGCAATCCTTTCAGTTGGTGCTATTGTTCAAAAACCAGTTGTTAAAGATGGAGCTATCGTAGTAGGAAATACTATGAAACTTTGTTTAGCAGCAGATCATAGAACAGTAGATGGTGCTACGGGAGCTCAATTCCTACAAACATTAAAAGGATTTATTGAAAATCCAATCTCAATGTTATTATAATCTGGAGATTAAGATATATTAAAAGAAAAGCCATCATTTTTTGATGGCTTTTTTTATGTGTAAAATTGTTAAGCTATTTAATAAAGTCATTAGAAATACTATGTCTATTCATAATAGGCAAGTATCTTTGTTACTAAATGTAATACAATAAAAATAGATTATTACTGTATGAAAAATGTTATAATTACAGGTACAAGTAGAGGGATAGGTTTAGAACTAGTAAAATATTTTGCAAAAGCTGGACATCAGGTACTCGCTTTGTCTCGGAATAATAAACCAGTTACAAACTTAAACTTAAAGAATGTAGAAGCTTTTTGTTTTAATTTGGGTGAAGCATCAGATTTTAAAAACGTAAAAACTTATGTCAATGCAAATTGGAAACAAGTAGATATATTAATACATAATGCTGGGGTTTTAATTAATAAACCGTTTTTGGAGTTAACACCAACAGATTTTCAAGATGTATATACTACAAACGTTTTTGGAGTAGCAGAACTAACCCGAACACTATTACCTTATATGAAAAAGGGAAGTCACATGGTAACAGTTAGTTCTATGGGCGGTATTCAGGGCAGTATGAAATTTCCTGGTTTAGCAGCGTATAGTTCTAGTAAAGGTGCTGTAATTACGTTATCAGAATTATTAGCAGAAGAATATAAAGATAGCGGAATAGCCTTTAATGTTTTGGCCTTAGGAGCTGTGCAAACAGAAATGTTAGAAGAAGCTTTCCCTGGATATAAAGCTCCAATTACGGCTGATGATATGGCACAATATATTTTTAATTTTGCTCTCACAGGAGCGACGTTTTATAATGGTAAAGTTCTACAAGTTTCATCTACAACACCTTAATTATGAGTAAATATAAATGTGTGATTTTTGATTGCGATGGCGTACTTGTAGATAGCGAAGCCATAAGCAATGGTATATTAGCAGATATGGCTAATCAATATGGTGCTAATTTAGATTTAAATGCAGCTCTTAAATTATTTAAAGGGTGCTCTATGGAAATGTGTCTCGATAAGATTAAAGCTATAGTTACATCACCTATACCAGATGATTTTGAAGCAGAATATAGACGATTAAGTGTAGATGCATTTAAATCTCAAATTAAGCCCATAGCAGGAGTAAAAGAAGTGGTGGAAGAATTACATCGTCTTAATATTCCGTTTTGTGTAGCTTCTAGTGGGTTAGAATCTAAAATGCGATTGAATTTAGAATTAACAGGCTTATTAGAATATTTTGAAGGTCATTTATTTAGCTGTTATACTATTCAAAAATGGAAACCAGATCCAGCCGTATTTTTATGGGCTGCAGAGACAATGGGTTTTTTACCTAATGAATGTGTAGTTATAGAAGATAGTTATTCTGGAGTTACAGCTGCTAAAGCTGGTGGATTTGACGTTTTTGGATTTACTGCACACGATATTCATGATCAATTGAAAGGTAATGCTACTTTAGAATTTGAAGCGATGAATCAGTTAATTTCTTTAATTCAGGAAGCCAAGTAAAAGCTGTTTTTATAAATTAAAAAAGATTAATTTTACCCGAAATTTTCCCTTAACATGCAACATACTACAAATACTATACTAATGGTTCGTCCAATAAATTTTAGGATGAATGAGCAAACAGCTGTTAATAATTATTATCAACACGCTATGAAAGGTGTGTTGCCTGAAACAGTAAATGCAAGAGCACAACATGAATTTGATGTATTTGTAGAAAAATTACGAGGCATAGGTTTACATGTTATTGTAATAAATGATACAAAGACGTATGATACTCCAGATGCTATATTTCCTAATAATTGGATTTCTTTTCATGAAAAAGGAACAGTAGGTTTATACCCTATGTTTGCAGAGAATAGACGTTTTGAACGTCGTGAAGATATTTTAGATGTTTTAGAGGATGAAGGCTTTGTAATTCATGATGTTATGGATTACACTAGTGCAGAAGATGAGGGAATATTTTTAGAAGGAACAGGGAGTTTATTGCTAGACCGTGTTCATGGAAAAGCTTATTGTGCGCTTTCGCCTAGAGCAGACGAAGATTTATGTATAGAATTTTGTGAAGATTTTAATTACTTTCCTATAGTTTTTACAGCTTATCAATCTGTTGATGGAAAACGAAAACCAATATATCATACTAATGTTATGATGTGTTTGGCAGAAACTTTTGCCGTGATTTGCTTAGAATCTATAGACGATAAAAAAGAGCGCAAACAAGTGCTTCAACATTTAAAAGAGAGTAATAAGGAAGTCATTGCTATCACAGAAACTCAAGTGCAACATTTTGCTGGAAATATGCTTCAAGTAAGAGGGGCCAATAACGAGTTATTTCTTGTTATGAGTAGCTCTGCTTATCAATCTTTAACAACGCAACAAATTAGTGCCATAACAAAACATTGTAAAATTGTACATAGTTCTTTAGATACTATAGAGGCATGCGGAGGTGGTAGCGCTAGATGTATGATGGCAGAGGTCTTTTTACCCTACTTGTAGTTCCGGTTTTTTTTGTTTAGATTTAGGTAATTCTACAAAAAATGTAGATCCGGAATTAACAATACTCTCTACCCAAATTTTACCATGGTTTAGATCTACTAACTCTTTACAGATGGAGAGTCCTAGACCAGTGCCTTTTTCATTTTTAGTTCCTTTAGTAGAAAATGTATTACTTTTAAAGAGCTTGCTTAAATTATTTTGAGTTATACCTATACCTGTATCTTCAATACTAATTATGGATTTACCATTATTGATTTGATTTGAAATAGTAATTGTATCTCCTGCTTTAGTGAATTTTACAGCGTTGGTTAGTAAGTTTTGTATAACAATCTCCACCATACTGTAGTCTGCATATACAAAATCACGTAAAGTGTTGTCTACCAATTCAATTTGTTTATCTGCAAGTTTATGTTCAATTAGCTTAATTTTATCTAAAACTACTTCTCTAATATCAAATAATGTGGCATTAGGTTCTAACGATTCCATTTGTGATTTAGACCAGTTTAAGAGGTTAAATAATAATAAAGATGCGTTATTAGCATTTTCACTTAATTCCGGTATTAGTCTATCAAATTCTTGTCGGGTTAAAGAACCGTCTTTTAATAAATCGATAAAACCATTAATAGAGGTTAAAGAATCTTTTAAATCGTGAGATACGATTGAAAATAAGCGGTCTTTAATATGATTAATGTTTTCTAGATGAGCAGATTGTTCTAGAATGGCCTTATTCTGGATTTCTATTTTTTTGTTTTTTGCTTCAAGGTCAAGCGTATATTTAATACGTCTATCTCGGTTTAAATAAATAAGTACTAAAAAAGTAGAGACTATTACAAAAGCTGCTAATAGCGCATAGGTGATAATTTGTAGTCTATCAAATTTTTTCTTGTTATCGCCTATTAAAGGCTGATCTGTAGAGGCAGTAGCGTTAGGGTTAAATTGAGATTGTTGTTGCAGGTTGCCTATACCTTGATATGTGTTTAATTTAGATGTTTTCGCAGCTTCAATACGGTTTAAACTATCTTTCAAAGCATAGTATTTTCCTTGCCACATAAATGCACGTTGGTACTGGTGCTGTATAGAATCTACAGTTTTTAAAAGGGCGTAATTTTTTAGTTCTTCAGTTTTGTTTGGTGTGCTTTTTAGAAGTGTATATGCTTCATTCAGTCTATGTTCAGCAAGACTAACTTTACCCCGTTTATAATTTAATTCTCCACAATTATTTAAGGTTTCAATTAAACCTAGGCTACTTTCTGTTTTTCGGTTTAAATTTATACTTTCTGAGAGGTAAATTCCAGCTTTATCATAATCTCTAAATTGTAAATATTCGTACCCTAATTTTGGTAAAATATCAGCTCTAATAGAGTCATTATTGCTATGGTCTAACATTAAAATACGTTCATAATATTCTATAGCTTTTCTATGTTCTTTTTTATCAGAATATAAGGATGCTAAATTTTTAATAACTTCAATTATAGCATTTTTGTTGCCGTTTACTTCTTCAATTTCTAAGCGTTTTAAATTAAACTCTATAGCTTTATTAAATTTTCCGTTGTTAAGATATGCTGTAGCTAATCCTTTATAGGCGTCTTTAAGTTCTTTTTCCAGATGCCTTTGTTCAAATTCATCAATAGAAGACAATATATATTCAATTCCTTGTTTGTAATTACCTCTAGATATCTCTATTAACCCTACTTGGTTGTTTATTCTAGCAATAGCTAACGAATCTTTTAAATTACTATACAAAGTTTTAGCTTCGGAGAAATTATTTATAGCATTTACATAATCTTCTTTTTTATTATAGATTAATGCTTTTAAATACGAAATACGGCTTAATCCCTCAATGTAGTTTAATTTCGTAGCTAATTTGTCTGCTTCTAAAACATACTTTAATGCTAGGTTATAATCTGTATGGTTGTATAATTCTTCAACAAGTTCAATAGATGTTTTTATTTTAGAAGTTTCAGTTTTCTGAAAAGCCAAAGCCACAGTTAAACTATCTATATTTTTGGTTTGTGAATAACCAAAACATACAGATAAAAGAATAATTAAATAAATTATCTTTTTCATACAGGCACAGACATACCTTAGTTATATGGAGCAAATTTTAAAATTTGCTCCATATAACTAAGCGTAAGTAATTAAGATTTGTTAGTTAAATCTTCTCCCTCACAAAGAAGATTTGTTAAAATAATAGCATAATATTTTTCAAAGTTATAAAATGTGTATTATAAATATAATTTAAGCGGTTTAATGCCAATTTATTAGTTGAAATGTTAACGGACATGTTTGCCTGTTTTAAAGCTCTCGATTAACGGTCAAAATCATAGAAATAATGTCATTTTTTAAAAACGCCCAAAATTTATAAAAGATATATAAGTTCTATAATAAGCTTTTATTTTACTAGGTTTTAATTAAAGAATATTGGTCTTGATAGGGGAAAGAATAAATAATAAATATATAATATTTAGATGTACGCAAATTAATGTATACCTCATGCAAACCTTCTTATTAATATGATAAAAATAGTATCTTTGCGCTCTTAATTAAATCAATTATAATGAGTATACAAGAGTCTTTGTCGCAACATGTAAAGCAAGCCGTCGCATCTATTTATAATGCAGAATTAGAATCTGTAGAATTTCAATCTACTCGTAAAGAGTTTGAAGGAGACATTACTGTGGTTGTTTTTCCTATGTTACGCGTAGTAAAAGGTAATCCTGTGCAAATAGGTGAAGCTATAGGAGAATATTTACTAAATAAAGTAGAAGATGTTACTGGTTATAATGTTGTAAAAGGGTTTTTAAATATTGTAATAGCAGATTCCTATTATCTGAACTGGTTTAACACCATTAAAACAGAGGCTCGTTTTGGATATAAACTTCCAGATGCAAAAGATAAAGCAGTTATGGTTGAGTACTCTTCACCAAACACTAATAAACCTTTACACTTAGGACATATTAGAAATAACTTATTAGGATATAGTGTTGCAGAAATTTTAAAGGCTTCTGGTAAAAAAGTATATAAAACACAAATTATAAACGATCGTGGTATTCATATCTGTAAAAGTATGTTAGCCTGGAAACGTTTTGGTAAAGGAGAAACTCCTGAAAGTACACGCTTAAAAGGAGATAAACTTGTAGGGAATTATTATGTAAAATTTGATCAAGAATATAAAAAAGAAATTGAAGCTTTAAAAGCGGATGGTCTGTCTGAAGACGAAGCTAAAAAACAAGCCCCAATTCTTTTAGAAGCTCAAGATATGTTATTAAAGTGGGAAGCAGGAGATGAGGCTGTAGTATCGCTTTGGAAAACCATGAATCAATGGGTTTACGACGGATTTGAAGTAACATATAATGATTTAGGTGTAGATTTTGATTGTTATTATTATGAAAGTAATACCTATTTATTAGGAAAAGAGTTTGTTGCCGAAGGTTTAAAATCTGGAGTATTTTTTAAAAAAGAAGATGGTTCAGTTTGGTGCGATTTAACTGATGAAGGGTTAGACGAAAAAATTGTACTAAGATCTGATGGGACAGCAGTTTATATAACTCAAGATATTGGTACAGCCATACAACGTATAAAAGATTATGAAGATGTTGGAGGTCTAGTTTACACGGTAGGTAACGAGCAAGACTATCACTTTAAAGTATTGTTTTTAATTCTTAAAAAGCTTGGTTTTGATTGGGCAGAACATCTATTTCATTTAAGTTACGGAATGGTAGATTTACCTAGCGGAAAAATGAAGAGTAGAGAGGGAACTGTTGTAGATGCCGACGATTTAATTTCTGAAATGGCTGAGACTGCAGGAGAAATTTCAGAAGAATTAGGGAAATTAGATGGTTATACGCAAGACGAAAAAGACCAATTATATAGTACAATCGGTTTAGGGGCTTTAAAATATTACATCTTAAAAGTCGATCCTAAAAAGCGTATTTTGTTCGACCCTAAAGAATCGATAGATTTTCAAGGAAATACTGGACCATTTATTCAGTATACCTATGCTAGAATACAATCTATTATTAGAAAGGCAGATTTTGATTATACTGTAAATACACCAAAAATAGATTTACATGAAAAAGAAAAATCGTTATTAAAGCAATTGCAGTTATTCCCAGAAACCATTCAGTTAGCAGCAGCTCAATTTAGCCCTGCTATTATTGCAAACTATACTTACGATTTGGTTAAAGAATTTAATTCGTTCTATCAAAACGTATCTATTTTGGGTGCAGATAATTTAGACGAAAAAATATTTAGAGTGCAATTGTCTCAGGCCGTTGCTACTACTATAAAAAATGCATTTAGTTTATTGGGTATAAATGTGCCAGAACGCATGTAAGTAACCTTTATACATAAGAAAAATGAAAGAAAAATTAAGGCTTTTAGTAGAAGATAATACCACTAAAAATGGAAAATTATTCGATTACATTATTCAGGCTTTAATTTTACTTTCTTTAGTTGCTTTTTCTGTAGAAACACTCCCTGATATTACAAATGAAACTAAATTTTATTTAGATGTTTTTGAAACATTTTGCGTAATAATATTTTCTTTAGAATATATTATTCGAGTGTATGTAGCAGAAAAACCTTTAAAGTATATATTTAGTTTCTACGGCGTTATAGATTTAATGGCCATTTTACCTTTTTATTTAAAAGGAACCTTAGATTTTAGAGCCTTACGAGTGTTTCGTGTATTCAGAATCTTTAGAGCCTTAAAACTTATTAGATACAATAAGGCTTTACACCGTTTTCATTTAGCTGCAAAATTAGTAAGAGAAGAAATTATCTTATTTTTAATTGTTACAGCTATATTTATGTTTTTAGCTTCTGCTGGTATTTATTATTTTGAGAATGAAGCGCAACCTGAAGTATTTGCATCTATTTTTCACAGTGCATGGTGGGCTGTTGTAACCTTAACAACTGTAGGATATGGCGATGTTTATCCGATTACTACTGGTGGAAAAATCTTTACATTTTGTATTCTTATTATTGGTGTAGGGATTGTTACTATTCCTGCCGGATTAGTAGCGACCTCTTTATCAAAAGCTCGAGAAATTGAAGAAAGAGATGATTCACAACTTGAGTAGTTAAATTGTATTGAAATTAGACCAAGGCATTTTAATATCTGTAAATAATTTAATCTAGTTCCCAACCTAAGGTTGTTTGAAACACATAATCGGTGTCTGAAGCTCCTTCTACAGGTTTGCTATCGTAGTTGTGAGTTAAACCTACTTGAACAAAGAAGTCTAAAGGTAAATCATATTTTAGGTTTAAGTTTAAATCTGTTCTAACACGATCACTTTCGGTTAAACTAGGATACACTACAAAATTTGAATATAGACTGATGTCGTCAAAATCAAACATGTTTAATTCTAAAGATAAAAAGGCTTCTAAACTATTTTTAGTATCAATAGTAGGATCTGTATAATTTTCATTAGTCCAAGCTAATCCTGTTCCAGTTGCAAAATACACACGGTTAGAGTGAATAATATATTTACCCACACCACCTTGGGTTGAAGATCTAAGTTTCAATAATTGCTCGTCGTTAGAAAGGAAGGTTGCGTTTACCAAAGCAAACCAATCGTGCCGCATAAAGTATTTAGCACCAATATTTGCATCGGTACGTTTTGTTTCATCTACATCGTCTTGGTTACTTCTTACAGAGTTAAATCCTGCAGTAAATCCCCATTTATCTGCTGTATAGCCTAAATTACTTAGTATAGAAAATTGGGTTAAGTTATTTGTTTTTGCAAAGTTAAAACCAACAGATAAGCTCGCATCTAAGCGGGAAATAAAACTGTTTTCTATAGCTTTTATATATACTACGTTTGAGATTTCGGTTTCTATAATTTCATCGCCTTGTTTTAAGCTAATCATGTTAGAGTCTCCAACCTTAGTTTGAAGTTTGCTATTAACACGTCTTCCGTTAGATAAAGACATTAAATAGGTTTGCTGACTGCTTACATAGATTACATCTTTCCATTTAATTTGAAAATCACTATCACTATAATCGGTTTCCATAGTAAGGACACCTTTGTTCATTTCTTTAATGTCTCCAATAAGTTTATCCTTATTTTTAAGAATTAAAGTGTCGTTTTGAGCGGTTAGTTGCGTGCTGGAGAAGACAACTAGAAAGAGGCAAAATATAAAATTATACCATGTTGGTGACTTCATGTGTTTTAACATAATTGGTTGGTTTAGTTATTGATTTTTAGCCTAAAAAATGATTAATACCTAACGAAGATAATAAACTTTATCAAAAAAATAATAAGAAGCCCCATCATCTAATCAGATATGCGAAAGACAATGGGGCTTAAAATAGATGTGATAATTTTATTAATGTACTGCGCTCATATCAACTTTTCCAGCACCTTTTTTAATAAGTAATACAAAAGGGACGCATAGTAAGAATAAAATACCCAGGTATAAAAATATATCCATATAAGAAAGTACTACAGCTTGTTTTGTGACAGAGAGGTCTAATAATTCATAAGCTTTATTTAGCGATTCGTTTACAGAAAACCCTTTACCCATAAACATGTGTTGTAAACTTTGTATACGTTGTTGGACATTAAATTTTGTTGGATCTAAATTTGGAATTAAATCTACACGATGTTGTTGGCCCCAACGCGATATCATGGTTGTAATAATAGCAATTCCAAATGAGCCTCCTAATTGTCTTGTCATTCCTGTAAATGCAGCACCATCCCCAATATCTTTTCCTGTTAGTGTAGAAAGAGAAAGTGTAGTTATGGGTACAAATAAAAGACCTAGACCAATCCCTCTAACCACTAGTGGCCAAAAGAAATGTTCTACACCTGTATCAGGAGTCATTTCTAAATACATCCAGACACTATAAATAAAGAAAATAGAAAAACCTGCTGTAACTAAGTATTTTTGAGGCACTCCTTTTTGAATTAATTTTCCTATTATTGGCATCATAATCCCCGTAGTTATAGAGCTTGGTATTAATAATAACCCAGCATCTGTGGCCGTAAAACCTAATACTGATTGTGTATAAATAGGAATAATAAATGTTGAGCCATATAGACCAAATCCCAAAATAAATGTCATAATAGTACCAACTCTCAGGTTACTATCTCTTAATACTCTTAGGTTAACAATAGGATTCTCGTAAACTAATTCTCTCCATATAAAAAGAATTAATCCAAAAAATGATGTAATACTTAAAGTTAAAATTAAGGAATTATCAAACCAATCGTCTTGTTGGCCATGTTCTAATACAAATTGTAGAGAACCTATAAACGTAGCCAATAAAACTATGCCCCACCAATCTACCTGACTTGCTTTTAATTTTTCTCCGTATTTAGGGCTTCTAACATACATAATTGTTAAAAATGTAGCTATAATTCCTAAAGGTATATTGATGTAAAAAATATAAGGCCAAGAATAATTATCTACAATATAACCTCCAAGAGGCGGGCCTAAAGTAGGGCCAACAATAACTCCCATTCCATAAATGGCCTGAGCCATACCACGCTTGGCCATTGGGTAACTTTCTGTAATAATGGTTTGGGCAGTTACTAATAATGCACCACCACCAAGACCTTGTATAAATCTAAAAGCAACAAGTTCCCAAATATTTGTTGCGTTACCACATAAAAAAGATGATACAGTAAAAATAATTATAGATGTGGCAAAATAATTTCGTCTTCCAAATTGTTTTGACAGCCAACTAGTCATGGGGATTACAATAACATTTGCAATGGCATAGGCTGTTATTACCCATGCTACATCTGTTAAAGTGGCTCCAAGACTACCTTTCATGTCATTGAGGGCTACATTTACAATAGTTGTATCTACAATTTCTAAAAGCGCACATAACACTGCAGTTATGGTTATAATTACTCTTCTAAAACCGTATTCAACTAAGCTGTCTTCGTCTTCTAGTTGTTGTTCTTGCATAATTTAATCTAAGTGCACGTCTACATAAACATTCATGCCTGAGCGCAGTTTTTTAAATTGTTCGGCATCATTATTTTTTGTAAAATCAATTTTAACAGGTAACCGTTGTACCGTTTTTACAAAGTTACCTGTTGCGTTATCTGGCGGAAGTAAAGAAAATTTAGAACCGGTGGCCGGAGAAAAGTTAGAGACTATTCCTTCAAATTCGAAATCCGGATAAGCATCTACAGTAATGCTTACTTTTTGTCCCACTGTCATTTTTTCTAATTGGGTTTCTTTAAAGTTTGCAACGACCCACTTGTCTTTGGTATTGACGAGATAAAATAAAGATTGACCAGGTTGTACAAATTGACCTGATTGTACTTTTACACTCGCCAATTGACCATCTATAGGCGCAGTAACATATGTGTAATTTAAATTTTGGACAGCAGCACTTAATTGAGCTTCAGCTAATTTTATTTGAGCTTCTGCAACAGTAACTTGTTTTTTTGAAATTGTAGTTTGGTGAGAAGCTGCATTACTTTGGCTTGCTCGTGCTTTTTGTTGCGTTTGTAAAATTTCTAGTTGTTTTTCTGCCTCTTGTTTAGCCGCTAACGCTTGTTCGTATTGTTGCTCTGTAATGGAATGATTTTTGAATAAATTCTCGTAACGTTTAAAATCATTTTGAGCACGCCATAACTTTATTTTAGCGGTTTCAATAGTAAGCGAAGCAGAGTTAGCTTGCGCATTTGCAGCATTAGAGTTCGCAGCGTAAGAACCAATACTGGCTTCAGAAACAGCTAGACCACTTTGTGCGGCAGTGACGTTAGCTTCTGCTTGTTTTAACTGAATTAAATAATCGGTATTATCTATAATTAATAAGGTGTCTCCTTTTTTTACAATGTCGTTGTCTGATACTAAAACTTTATCTATATATCCAGAAACATGAGGGATAATAGGTGTCATATTCGCTTCTAATTGGGCATCATCTGTTTCCTCATGTGCTAGAGAGTGCATAAATTTATACCCACCATATATAATTCCTATAACAAGTATTACGGAAACGATAAGTGCGAATTTTTTATTTGTCTTTTGTTTTTGTTCTTGTTCCATTTTATTTTTTGTTACTAGTTGTTTATTAGTGTTGTTAGTTGTCCCTGAGCGGTTAAAAGTTCATAATATTTTTGTGAAATATCTGCTTTAGCAAAAGCAAGATTTATTTTTGCTTGAAGTTGCTCCAAGTCGGCCTCAAGTGTATCGTTAGTATCTGCTAGTCCGTTTTCAAATTTGTCTTTAACTATGCGGTAATTTTCTATAGCTTGTATTTCGGATTGGGCATACAGTTCAAGTTTTTTGTTGGCCAATTGATAATTTTGCAAGGCATTTTCAACTTCAACTTTAATTTGATCTGTTGTTTGATCTATTTTATAATGTAATTCTTCTGCTTTGCTTTTTGCGATTTCAACTTCGCTTTTATTTTTAAAAATATCAGACAAGTCATAAGAAATACCAACTCCAATATTTATGGCATTTGTTAGTGTAAACGCGTTGGGCATATCTAATGCCAAATATCCACCTACTAGTCCAATAGAAGGGTAATAATTACTTTTAGCTATTTTAATTTGGTTTTCTGTTGCTAGCTCTTGGTATTTTAAAGCTTCTAAATCGCTACGGTAAATAGAATCTGCATCTAAAGTTTCTGGTGTAATACCAAATTGTTCAGAAATGGTTTTTAGGCTAGTACCTTGAGGTAGTTTAAGCAGTGTGACTAGTCGGTAATTTAATATGGATTTATTTTTTTTAGCTTCTTCTAAAGATATTTTTACCTGAGACTCTTGAAGTTGTGCTTTTAATAAGTCGTTTCTAGCTAAAAGCCCATTTTCTTCCATGTTTTTAAAATCTGTTACCCGTTGTTGCGCACTAATAAGATTTTCTTCAAATAAGGCAATAGATTGCTCGGCTTTATATAAATTGAGATATAAATGGATAGTTTCTAAAGCTAATTTTTCCTTATTGTTTTTGGCCATATATGATGTTGCAGTATGAGCATTTTTACTGGCTTCGATAGTGTTTTTAATTTTAAAACCAGCAAATAAAGGCATACTAATATCTAGATATCCTATTTTAAACTCATTTACATCTGGAATTTCAGAACCTTGAGCGAGTTCAGAAATAGCATCGGATTGGATATCGGAGGAAAATTCTACATTCGTTAAATATCTATATTGGCCACCAATACTAATATCAGGGTATTGTAAATTTTTAGCTACTTGAACTTCATGTTCTGAAGTGTTTACTTTTGTGTCGTTTAGTTTTGCTGCATCACTTTGTTGCAATACCAGGCTAACGGCTTCTTGAATGGATAGTGGTTTTTGCTCTTGTGCTTTAAGTTGAGTTAGGCACAAAAAGCTAAACATTGAAAGTATGAGTACATTACTTTTCATAAGTTAATAACGCTTTTATAATTTGTTTTATGTGAGGTATTAATTGGTGTTCTACGTATTGATCTACATCTGAATTACTATTAATATTTAATAGGCTAGTGTAAAATTGTTTATTGTAGTAAAAATGAAAATAGGTACCGAGTATAGTTGGTATAATCATTTGTACATTAATATTAGGATTGAATTCTCCTGCTTCTTGACCGTTTTTTACAAAGTTAGCTATGGTATTAAAATTCTCTTTTTTATTCTGCTCATAGCCTTCAAAGTTTATTTGGCGGAACTGATTTGAATATTCAAAATTTACAATTTTATGAATGCGTCTGTTTTTATGAATACGTTTTACTAACATGTCTACAAAGGCATCAACTTTTTCAATATAACTTAGATCTCCTTTTATTATGTTTTCTAATTCTAGTCCAAACCCAGAGATTCTATATAATAAAAGTGATTCTAGTAACTTTTCTTTAGATCCGAAATAATACGAAATCATAGCTATATTAATTTCGGCATCTTTAGAAATATGCCTAACACTAGTCCCATCAAAACCGTGTTCTGCAAATAATCGCTCTGCGGTTTCTAGAATTTTAATCTGTTTATCGTTAAAAGTCATATCTAATAGCGTAAATAAAATGAAGGCAAATTTAAACAAACGTTTAATTTAAACGTTTGTTTAAATGTTAAAATTATCTAATAATTTTGCATAAAAAAGCATCATATTTATTCAATATGATGCTTGAGTATTTATTTTATGTGGTTACGAATTTTATTTTTTTCTCAATTCAAAAATATCTTTACGTCTATCTTTAAGGTTTTTAACACTACCAAATTGATTTAGGTTTCTAAGTAAATCTATATCTACATCGGCAATTAAAATCATTTCGGTATTTGGTGTAGCTTCAGCTTTAATACCATTTGCTGGGAATGCAAAATCGCAGGGTGTAAACACCATAGATTGCGCAAATTGTATATCCATGTTATGTACTTTAGGAAGGTTTCCTACGCTACCAGCTATGGCTACATAACATTCATTTTCTATAGCACGTGCTTGAGCACAATGTCTAACGCGAGAATACCCGTTTTGGGTATCGGTTAAAAAGGGCACAAAAAGAATGTCCATGCCTTCGTCTGCTAATAAACGGCTTAGTTCAGGGAATTCAGAATCGTAACAAATTAGAATGCCTATTTTACCACAGTCTGTATCGAAAGCTTGTAATTTGTTTCCGCCTTCCATACCCCAAACTTTAGCTTCATCTGGTGTCACATGAAGTTTTTCGTAACGTTCTGTAGTTCCATCTCTTCGGCATAAATATCCAACATTATATAATCTGTTATTATCTGCTATTTCGGGCATACTTCCCGTTATAATATTGATATTATAGGAAATGGCAAGTTTAGAAAAACGTTGTACAATTGTAGCTGTATGTTCGGCTAAATTTCTAATCGCATCGGGTTCAGATAAATGGTTATCGTCTGCCATTAATGGTGCATTAAAAAACTCAGGGAACAATGCAAAATCACTTCTGTAGCCAGACACCGCATCTATAAAATATTCGGCTTGTTGCATCAATTCATCTAAATCGTTATACGGACGCATTTGCCATTGTATTAAACCTAGTCGAACTACTTTTTTTGTGGTTGCAGCCTTAATTTCTTTCTTTTCGTAATAAATATTATCCCATTCTAATAAAACGGCATAATCTTCAGAATTAGCATCGCCTTCTAAATAGTTTTTTAAAACACGAGTAGGGTGGAAGTCGTTAGAAATTTGAAAGTTTAAAACAGGGTCGTGTATTTCTTTACGTTTTACTTTATCTATATACTGCTTAGGCGTTAACTCGCTAGAATATTTATGGTAGTTTGGAATGCGACCACCAAATGCTAAACCTCTTAAATTAAGACGTTCGCATAGTTCTTTTCTGTAGTCGTATAAACGTCTGCCTAGACGTAACCCTCTAAATTCTGGTTTCACAAATACTTCTACGCCATAAATAACATCGCCATTTTTATTGTGTGTATTAAAGGTGTAATCGCCTGTAATATCTTTATAGGTGTGGGCAACATCTAACTTGCTATAATCTACAATAATAGAAAGTGCACATCCAGCAATTTGATTATTTATTTTTATAACAACTTGCCCTTCTGGAAATTGTTTTATTAAGGTTTCAATTTGATGTTCTCTCCAATATGAATCTGGCATACTACTGTAAGATTCAATCATGGCAACTTTAAGCTCTTGGTAATCGTCGAGACTTAAATACGCTAATTCAATGTTTTCTATGTCTTCCATAACACAACTGTTTTCTAGAATTTTAAGGGCGAAATGTACAAATTAATTAATCAGCTTTTTAAATTAAATTCAGGTACTATCGTAGTTTTTTTAAACCTTCGTAAATCACAATACTTACGGCGTTTGCAAGGTTTAAACTCCGAATATGTTTGCTGTAAAGCGGAATTTTAAACAACGCATTTTTCTGTGTTTCTAAAAGGTCTTTCGGGAGTCCTACAGATTCTTTTCCGAAGACGAGAAACATATCGTCTTCGAAGGCAATATCCCAATGCGATTTTTCGCCATGACTCGATAAAAAAGCCATTTTTTTGTCTGCGTTTATTTTGAAGAATTCGTCTGCAGACTCATAATAGGTTATGTTTAAATGTTGCCAATAATCTAAGCCAGCACGTTTTAAACGTTTATCGTCTATTTCAAATCCAAAAGGTTTTACTAAATGCAAGTTAGAGCCAGAAGCTAAACTTAACCGACCAATATTACCCGTATTATTTGGTATTTCAGGTTCGATTAGAACAATATTTAAAGGCATAGTAATATGTTTTTAGGGTACAAAAAAAGGGCTTTTCAATTAGAAAAGCCCTTTTTTAATTTTAAAATTATTTTTTATTCTGTTGATCTTTTATCGTTTTCTTATCTATATCGAACGTGTTGGTATCCTGATTGGTATTTGCAGTTGGATTAGTTGGTATAGATTGTTCTTCTTTAGTTTTAAATTTCTTTTGATCTTTTATAATTCCCATAATAGTTCTCTTTTTATTGATTCATGTTCAAGTTAAAAAAATGAAGCGCGAATGGGTGTCAAAATTCTATTAAACCTTTGTTAATGAGTGTTAAACGCTAAAGTTGAGGTTTGATCTTAGACGTAAAAGCTCCTATGTTATTAATACCATGTTTTGAAATATACTTAATAAAAGCACTACCAATAATAGCTCCTTTTGTATATGTTGTTGCCTGATTAAAGGTTTCTTCATTGTTAATACCAAAGCCGATAATTTGAGGTGTTTTTAAGTTCATATCGGCTATACGTTTAAAATATTTGGTTTGCTCTTCACCAAATCCAGACTGGCTACCTGTAACACTAGCACTACTTACCATATAAATAAATCCGTTAGAAATTTCGTCTATAAAAGCAATACGTTCGTTAGAAGTTTGTGGCGTAATTAAAAACACGTTTACTAATCCGTATTTTTCAAAAGTAGCTTGGTAATGATTTTTATATTCATTAACAGGTAAATCAGGTATAATTAAACCGTCGATACCGATGTCTTGACATTTTTTACAAAATGCTTCAACACCGTATTGCAGCATCGGGTTAAAATACCCCATAATTACTAGAGGAATAGACACCGTTTTTCTAATGTCTTTGAGTTGCTCAAATAACTTTGCCGTTGTCATGCCGTTTTTCAAAGCTTGTGTAGAACTGGCCTGAATGGTTGGACCATCGGCTAAAGGGTCGCTAAAAGGTAATCCAATTTCAATCATATCAACCCCGTTTTTTTCAAGATCTTCTATAATGCTAACCGTATCGTTTAGGCTTGGATAACCTGCAGTAAAATATATGGACAATAATTTTTTGTCTTCTTGGAGTTTTTGGTTTATTCTGTTCATTGTAAATGAATAGTTTATATTCCCTCGATGAAGGGAATCTTTTAATGTTTTATTTAGATGTATTCTGAAAGATCTTTCCAACCTGGATTCAATCCATTAATTAAATTTATTTTCCATTCTCGGTTCCACTTTTTTAATTGGCGTTCTCTTTTTATGGCGTTATTTATATATTTCGTAGTTTCAAAATAGACTAATTTATATACATTATATCTTCATGTAAAGGTTTTTATGGGTTAATATGTAAATGTAATGAACATGCATAAAAAGGTGATGAGATTTCCGCCTACGCGGAAATGAAAAAATCTAAATCTTAAAATAGTCAATGTAATTCTGTAAATCCTTATCACCACGACCAGATAAGCTTAACACCACTACATCTTCAGGTTTAAATGTTCTGGTTTTAAACACCGCTAAAGCGTGTGAACTTTCAATAGCAGGAATAATACCTTCTAATTTACATAATTCCATACCTGCTTTCATCGCTTCATCATCTGTAATTGAAATAAATTCGCCACGACCAGAAGCAAATAAATGCGCATGCATAGGACCTACGCCAGGATAATCAAGACCTGCCGAGATAGAATAAGGCTCAGTAATTTGTCCGTCGTCTGTTTGCATTAATAAGGTTTTACTACCGTGAATGATACCTTCTTTTCCTAAGGCTGAGGTTGCTGCACTTTCGCCAGAATCTACGCCTAAACCAGCAGCTTCAACAGCGATTAAATTAACATCTGTTTCATCTAAATACTGATAAAAAGCACCAGCAGCATTACTACCACCACCTACACATGCAATAACGTGGTCTGGTTTAGTACGGCCTTCTTTCTCTTGTAATTGCCACTCAATTTCTTGAGAGACTACAGATTGAAAACGGGCTACCATGTCTGGGTAAGGATGTGGACCTACCACACTACCAATAATATAGTGTGTATCTACAGGATTGTTAATCCAATCGCGAATAGCTTCATTGGTAGCATCTTTTAATGTACGACTGCCCGATAACGCAGGCACAACCGTTGCGCCTAACATTTTCATACGTGCCACATTTGGAGCCTGGCGTGCAATGTCTATTTCGCCCATATACACTATGCATTCTAAGCCCATAAGCGCACATACCGTGGCGGTTGCTACCCCGTGTTGTCCGGCGCCAGTTTCAGCAATAATACGTTTTTTGCCTAAGCGTTTTGCCATTAAAATTTGGCCTATAGTATTATTGATTTTATGAGCACCAGTATGGTTTAAATCTTCGCGTTTAAGATAGATTTTTGTGTTGTATTTTTCGCTTAATCGCTTGGCAAAATATAACGGAGATGGGCGTCCAACATAATCTTTTAATAATTGGTCGAACTCTTCTTTAAAAGAAGGTTCTGCCATAATTTTTAAATAGTTTTGGCGTAACTCCTCGACGTTTGGATATAACATTTCTGGGATATATGCACCACCAAATTCGCCATAATATCCATTCTCATTTACATTGTAACTCATGGTATGTTGTTTTTTAGCATGCTTGCTAAATAATTGTTCTTTAAATTGTTTTACCTGCTTAACATCTTTTAAACCAGGTTGAATTTCAAATTTACTATTTACATCAATAGCAAAACAGTATTTTGAAGCTTCACTTTCAAAAAAATGAATTAAATTTTCAGTTTCTGCACTACCGATTCCTCCACTTAAAAAGTAAGGTTTTGTGGACGCGTATTGTTCTAGAATATTCCAATTGAATGTATAACCATTACCACCTGGTAATTTGCCTTTGGTGTCGAACAGAAAATAATCGCAAACCGATTCAAAAGGTGTTAGGACATTAAAATTAAATTCATCTTTTATAGAAAATACTTTGATGATTTCAATGTCAGGTAGTTGGGTTTTTAGTGTTTCGCAATACGCTACCGACTCTGCACCATGAAGTTGAACGGCTTGTAAGTTATTTTTTAAAACGGTTTTAATAACCGTGTCTTCTGAAGCATTTACAAAAACACCAACTTTTTTAATTGCTTTTGAAAGGTTAGGAATCTCTGTATCTATAAACCGTGCCGACTTATCGTAGAAAATAAAACCGAGGTAATCGGGCTGCAGACTAGCTATAGCTTCAATATTATCGGCATATTTCATGCCACACACTTTTAGTTTCATAACTAGGCATTTAAGGCATTAATAAATTGCGTTGCACTGGCTCCGGCATTATCTGTTTTCATAAAGTTTTCACCAATTAAAAACCCTTTGTAGCCATAGGGTTGCAGTGTTTTAATCGCTTCTATAGCACTTATTCCACTTTCTGAAACCTTTACAAAATCGGCTGGGATTAAAGTGCTTAATGTTTTACTGATGTCTAAAGAGACTTCAAAGGTTTTTAAATTTCTGTTATTAACACCAAGCATGTCTAGACTTGGCATTATCGATTTATGTAATTCTTCTTCATTATGTACTTCTAATAGCACATCTAAATTTAAGCTTTTTGCTAGTTCTGAAAAGGTTTTAATTTCCTCACGTGTTAAAATGGCTGCGATTAGTAAGATTACGTCTGCACCGTAGGCTTTAGCTTCAATAATTTGGTAGGTATCTATAATAAATTCCTTACGTAATAAAGGCAAATTGCTGCTTGCACGAGCCGTTAATAAATCGTCTAAACTACCACCAAAATATTTGCCATCGGTAAGTACCGACATGCCGCAAACACCCGCATCTTCGTAACCTTTGGCGACATCAAAAACGTTTAAATTATGATTGATAACAGACTTTGATGGCGAACGGCGTTTGTGTTCTGCAATGATTCCGCTTGTACTAACCTGTAATGCCGATGCTAAAGAATTTGTGGGTCTTGTAAATAATATAGATTGCTCTAATTGCTTTACAGGAATAAGTGATTTTCTTAAAGCTACCTCTGTACGTTTATCGGCTACAATTTTATCTAAAATATTCATAGTATTATGCACTTAAATCTACTAATGTTTTGAATCGTTTTAAAGCTTCACCAGATTGTAAAGCTTCTTTAGCTGCAGCAAAACTATCTGTTAACGAGGTGTTTTTTACCGTTTTAATAGCCATGGCAGCATTTGCACAAACCGCATTGTTTTGAGCTGCAGTACCATTGCCTTCTAATATAGACATAAATATATTGGCGGCCTCTTGAATGGTGTCTCCACCAAAAATTTCGGATTGTTTAATTTTTTGTAACCCAAAATCTTCTGGAGATAATAAAGTTTCAGAATGATTAGAAATAACTTTAGTGTCGCTTGTTAATGAAATTTCATCATATCCATCAAGAGCGTGTAAAATGGTAAAGTTTTTATTGGTATTTTGATATAAATATCCATATAATCTTGCTAGTTCTAGATTAAAAACACCAACCAATTGATTTTTTGGAAACGCAGGGTTTACCATGGGACCTAACATATTAAAAAATGTTTTTACACCCAATTCTCTACGAATAGGCGCAACGTTTTTCATTGCTGGGTGAAATAGGGGAGCGTGCAATACACAAATTCCAGCTTTTTCTAAACAGTTTTCTAAGAAGCCTGCATCATTGGTGAATTTTATACCCAAATGCTCCATGACGTTACTAGAACCCGAAATAGAAGATACGCCATAATTTCCGTGTTTTGTAACATGTACGCCAGCACCAGCCGTAATGAAAGAGGCTAAAGTTGAAATGTTGAAAGTGTTTTTTCCGTCACCACCAGTTCCGCATAAATCTATAGTGTTATATCCAGATAAATCTACTGCCAAGCACAATTCTAAAAGCGCATCTCTAAACCCCTCTAATTCATCTGTTGTAATGCTACGCATCATATACACCGTTAAAAATGAAGCAATCTGACTCTGATTATAATCGCCTTTAGAGATGTTTACCAATACACGTTTTGCTTCTTCTTTAGAGATGTGTTCGTGATTAATAAGTCTGTTAAGTATTTGTTTCATGATTAACTATTTATCCAGTTTTTAAGCATTTGTTTTCCGTTAGGTGTTAACACCGATTCCGGATGATATTGTACCCCGCGCACATCGTATGTTTTGTGTCGTAATGACATAATTTGACCATTTTCATCAAAAGAAGTAGCTTCTAACACATCTGGTAAGTTGTTAGAGACTACCCAAGAATGGTAACGCCCAACGGGGAATGTTTTTTCGAAACCGTTAAATAAATATTCGTCATCTACGCATAAGGTTACCGCTGTAGCAACACCGTGATAAACGTTATCTAAGTTTTCTATTGTGCCGCCAAAAACTTCACCTATTGCTTGTTGACCAAGGCATACGCCCAAAATACTTTTTGTTGGAGCATAGGTCTTTATAATGTCTTTTAATAAACCGGCTTCATCTGGAATTCCAGGACCGGGAGATAACACAATTTTATCGAAGGCTGCAACGTCTTCTAACGTTAGTTTATCATTTCGTTTTACGGTTACTTGGCAGCCCAAATCTTCTAAATAGTGTACTAAATTGTACGTAAAACTATCGTAATTATCTATAACTAATATCTGTTTCATAATCCTGTACAATTAAATATTTTTAGCTAAATCTATAGCTTTGGTTAAGGCTCCTAGTTTGTTGTATACTTCTTGTAACTCGTCTTCTGGTTTCGATTTAGATACGATTCCTGCGCCAGCTTGCCAATGTAATTTATGGTCTTTACTAAGGAACGTTCTAATCATTATCGCATGATTAAAATTACCGTTAAAATCCATAAATCCAATAGCTCCACCGTAAAACTCACGACTTGTTTTTTCGTATTTTTCAATCAGTTGCATGGCTTTGTGTTTTGGTGCTCCGCTTAATGTTCCGGCAGGAAATGTATCGGCAACCACTTGCATGGTAATGGTATTGGCATGTTTTTTACCAACTACTTTACTTACCAAATGAATAACATGCGAGAAAAATTGCACTTCGCGATAGGTGTCTACTGTAACTTGGCTTCCGTGTCTGCTTAAATCGTTTCTAGCCAAATCTACTAGCATAACGTGTTCGGCATTTTCTTTATCATCTTTCGCTAATTTTTTAGCAAGCTCAGCATCTTTTTCGTCATTACCAGTACGTTTAAAAGTTCCGGCAATTGGGTGAATTTCTGCATTACCATCTTTCACTACCAATTGTGCTTCTGGCGAACTTCCGAAGATTTTAAAGGTACCATAATCAAAATAAAAGAGGTAAGGCGATGGGTTAATACTTCTTAAGGCGCGATACACATTAAACTCGTCGCCTTTAAATTCTTGAGAGAATTTTTTAGATAACACCAATTGAAAGACATCGCCTCTGGCACAATGTTGTTTGGCTAAAACGACATTTTTTTTGTATTCTTCATCGGTTAAGTTTGAAGTAATATCGTCTTCGGGTGTAAATTGATATGTGGCGAATTGATTGGATTTAATGAGTTGCTGAATATCGTCTATATTGTTTTCTGCATCATAGCAATGTGCAAAAATATAGGCTTCATTATTAAAATGATTGATAGCAATGATGTTTTGATATACCGCATAATATATGTCTGGAATACCTGAAACTTCTTCTTTTTTAGAGATATCTATATCTTCAAAATAGCGTACAGCATCATATCCAAGGTATCCAAAAATTCCATTATTAATAAATTTAAACTCTTCAATCTCGTCGGTTTTAAAACGCTGACTAAAGTTGTGAATTTCTTCGGTCACCATACTGCGTTCTTCTATGTTTACGGTGCTAATTTCTCCATTAGGAAATTCCTGAGTAATGGTTTCATTTTGCACTTTTATAGACGCAATGGGATTGCAACAAATATAAGAGAAGCTGTTATTATTAGCGTGGTAATCGCTACTTTCTAGTAAGATACTATTTGGAAAACGGTCTCTAATTTTTAAATAGATACTAACCGGTGTAATGGTATCGGCTAATATTTTTTGGTAATGCGTTGTAAGTTTAAATTGCTTCATTTTTTTGTAATAAAAAAGGCTTGTCGTGAATGACAAGCCTTGTTATTTTGAGTTTAAAATATACAATAGGTTTAGTTCACGAAGATTGAATTTCGAGAGCTCCACCACCAAGTAATATTTAAATTTGTGTTCAATTCGTAATTATTTGTTTCAAATATAGTAATGTAAATTTAGTTATCAAATTTTTTTTGATAAAATTATAAAAGAGAATTCCTGTAGATATTTAAATTAAATTACAATTCTACAGGAATTATGGAATCACACATTTTGAACTCACAATTTTGAATGAATGGTTAGAATTTTAAAGTTGCATTAATATCGAATTCGTTATAAATGGCCTTGTCTTGTAAATCGTCAAAGAAACTAGAAGATCCATATTTAATGCCGTATTTCGTTCTATCTATTTTAAAAGCTGCTGTAGCAGTACCTTCAACCACATTCATATTAAAAGTAATTGGTTTTGTAACACCTTTAATAGTTAGATCTCCAGTGACAGTATAGTTTGGACCTTGGCCTTCAACTTTAGTAAAGTCTAAAGTAGCAGTAGGAAATTTGTTTACGCCAAAAAAATCATCATCCTTTAAATGCCCATCTAATTTTGTTTTAGAGTTGCCTTTTAAATCTGTGGTGTTAATAGTGGTCATATCCATAACAAAAGCACCATCTACTAAAGTGTTGCCATTAAATGCTAATGTCCCTTCTTTAAGTGTTATGGTACCGTCATGTTGTCCGGTAACTTTGTGACCTGTCCAAGTAATTGTACTGTCTTTAACATTTACTTTTTTGTCTTTTAAAGTAGTGAAAGATGCGAATGCAATGGCAATTATTAATACCAAAGCTGTTTTAAGGGTGTGTTTCATTGTAATAGTTATTGAGATTAAATTATTTATTGAATGTGTAAATTGTTATTGTTGGATTCTAATCCAGATAAGTTTTATTGTAAATTATGACCTTAATTTAGTAAGCAGGACATTTAGTTGTTTTAACTCGGCTTCATTAAGATTTGATGTAAGATCGTGTTCCGCTTTTTCTATAATAGGATCAATAGCAGTTAATAATTTTAACCCATCAGGAGTAATATAAATGTCTACTTTTCTTCTGTTTTTTTTACAAGTATAGCGTTCTACCAGTCCTTTTAATATAAGTTTATCTACCAGTCGCGTCGTATTACTCATTTTGTTAATCATGCGATCCTGTATGTCTTGTAAGTTGGTGGGCGCTGCCTTTTTTCCTCTTAAAATTCGTAAAACGTTGAATTGTTCATTAGAAATGTCGAAAGTTTTAAAAATAGAAACAAGATGCGCTTTCAACCAAATATTTGAATACGCGATATTTAAAACCGTTTTTTTTTGCAACGGAATCGGAGCGCTTGCTTTTATTATGTCTTCTAATTGTTTCATATACAACTGTTGTATATACAAATGTATGGTTAATTTTGTAATTTTAATTTATTTTGGATCTATAAATTTTTGTTAAAATGAATTAGAAGGCATAGGCGATCATTATTTTTACACATGAAAAAGTTGTTACTTATATTAATAGTCTTGTGGTGTTTTGCTTGTAAGAGACACGATGAAAATAAAACAATATCTAAAGATGTAATAGAGGTTGAATCTGTGGAACAAACTAGGGATTTGACTGTTTATAATTTTGAAACGTTAGCGCCTTTATTAGAATTAAAAGATGATAAAGTACACGTTATTAATTTTTGGGCGACTTGGTGTGCACCTTGTGTAAAGGAATTACCTCATTTTGAAAAATTGAAATCTGTATATGCTTCAAAAGGAGTAGATTTGCTGTTAGTGAGTCTAGATTCACCAAACGTTTACGAAACTAAACTAAAACCATTTTTAATAAAACACAATATTAAGTCTCGAGTAATAGCTCTAAACGATGTACAATCTAATATTTGGATTCCTAAAATTGAGGCTTCTTGGTCTGGTTCGATTCCCGTAACGATAATTTATAATAAAGATTCACGAAAGTTTTATGATTCTCCATTTACTTATCAAGATTTAGAAAGAGAATTAAAAACATTTTTAAATTAAAATTCTGATTTTTAATATTGTGTATATTGTTTATTTTGAGACTCTAATAAAAAAAGATAGACCTATAACACTCTAAGTAATTGTTCTGTTAGTCATTTAAAATAAATAGCGTAGAAAGTGTAAGACTTCTTGATTTTTTTCGTTTATGTATTAAAGATATTATAAATTTGTAATTAAAATAATAAAAGAAATTATGGCAGATTTAACACAAGAAGAATGGGTAGAACAATTAGCTAGCGATAGTAATGCTGTGATCTTAGATGTACGAACAGATGATGAAGTAGATCAGGGATTTATACCAAATTCTAAGCACATAGATTTTTATTTAGGTCAGGAATTTGTTAACCAAGTTGATGAATTAGATAAATCTAAAAATTATTATGTGTATTGTCGTTCTGGAGCAAGAAGTGGTAAAGCTTGCGAAATTATGGATCAATTAGGCATTGAAAATGCATACAATTTATTAGGCGGTTTTAATGAATGGACCGGTGAGGTTGCAGAGAGGTAAATTGTATATGAAAAAAATAAATATACTTTATGGTTTTCTGGTTCTCTTGTTTATGGCTTGTACAAGTCATGAAACAGGTGTAATTGAAGTTGTTTCTGCTGAAGAAATGCAATCGCTTATTAGTTTAGACGACGTACAATTAGTTGATCTTAGATCTGAAGAAGATAGATTTAAACAAGGTTATATTGCAAATTCTCAGCATATAGATTATAGTTCTGAAACGTTTGAAGAAGATATAAAAAATCTAGATAAATCTAAACCTGTAGCACTGTACTGTAATTCGGGTAAACGTAGTGCAGAATGTGCACAAAAGTTAAAAGAAGCAGGTTTTGTAAAGATTTTTGATTTACAGGGTGGCGTATCTGAATGGAAACATAAAGGTAATATTCTTATAAAAGATTAGGTTACATAGACCCTAATGTAAAATAAAAAGCAGGATTTAATTTATATTAAATCCTGCTTTTTTATAAGATTTATAATAAGCTGTATGTTATTATTGTTTTGTATAAGTTATAGAATCTCCTTCTTTTAATTGCCAAGCATCTGCTAAACCTGCATTAACTTCTAAAACATACATTGCTGGTTTGTGAGATAATACAGTGGTTTCATCCATTGGTTTTGCATTTTTAGCAATACTAGCTATAGTTTTGTTTTCTGCAATATATATAATGTCTAACGGAATTTGAGTATTCTTCATATAAAAACCACGTGGTAACTCATCTGGAAAAACAAATAACATGGCATTGTTATTCTCCATAGCAGAACGATACATTAAACCAGTTTCTCTATCATATCCAGTATCTGCAATTTCTATATTTAATGTTTTAATTACAGAGTCTGTTTTTGATTTATAAAGCGTTAACTCACCTTCTTTTTTGAATGTAATTTCTGTAGGTGCTATAGTTGTTTTTTTTTCGTCTTTACAGGCTAAAGTTAAGGTTGCTAAACCTAGTAATAGTATTGAGAAAATAAGTTTGGGTACATTCATAATACAGAATTTTAAGCTTTTTTAGATGAGCTTTTGTAAATAAACATAAAATAAAAACCTACTATTATAAAAGGTATACTTAACCATTGCCCCGTGTTTAATGCCCAAGTTGCACGATCGTCTACCTGAGCTTCTTTAACAAACTCTACAAAGAATCTTATAGTCCATAATAAAACTAAAAATAAACCAAATAAATAGCCAGGGTTATCTTTTTTAGAGGTTTTATTATAGATAGTCCATAAAATGAGGAATACAAATACATAACAAGCAGATTCGTATAATTGTGCTGGATGCCTGTAGGGAACGGCATCTAATAAGTTTTGGAACTGAGGATTATTAGCTATAGCATTATATGCTTCTTTTGGATCTTTAATACCTGTAAGTCTTACAGCTTCATATTTATTATATTCTTCTTGTATAAAACGAACCCCTAAACTAGAATCTGTAATTTTTCCTATAATTTCAGAATTGATAAAGTTTCCAATTCTAATAAAAATAGCACCTAAGGATACAGGTATTACAATGCGATCTAATATCCACATTAGGGATTTATAATTGTATTTTTTTCGATATAAATACATGCCTATAATAATACCTATAGCAGCACCATGACTTGCTAAGCCTTGGAAGCCTGTAAATTCAAGTTCTGGTTTTGTGCGTATGGGTAAAAAAATACTAAGAAAATCGTCTTTAAATAATTCAGGCTGATAGAAAATAACATGGCCAAGTCGCGCTCCAATCATGGTAGCCAGTACAGTGTAAATAAATAATGGGTCTAAGTATTCTAGAGAAACCTTTTCTTTTTGATAGATACGTTTCATAACATACCAACCTAATAAAAAGGCAGTAACCCACATAAGGCTATAAAAATGAAGTTGGAAATTTCCAATAATTTCAATTCCAGAAGTAGGATTCCAATCGAATTTTAAAAAGTGCATAGTGTTTTTAGTTTTCAATGCCTAAATATAGACATTTGACAAAGGATTAAAAAAAGAATAGTGCGTTAACAAACTATTAAAATGGACTTAGAGTTTAAGGAACAGGATCGTATCCTGAACCACCCCAAGGATGACAACTAAAAATACGTTTAATAGCTAACCAACCGCCTTTTATTAGGCCGTGTTTTAATAAGGCTTCTTTAGTGTATTGCGAGCATGTAGGATGATATCTACAAGAGGCAGGTGTTAATGGCGATATAAAAGTTTGATATATCTTAATTAAGAATAAAAAAGGAGCGATTAATAAACGTTTCATTAGTGTATAAAAAACGGACAAGAGATAAAGCTTGTCCGTGTTATGTGTTTAGTTGGTAGAGAATGTTGTGCCTTCTTTACCGTCGTTTAGCTGTATGCCTACTGCAGCAAGTTCGTCTCTAATTTTATCAGATAAAGCAAAATCTTTATTTGCTCTTGCTTCTTGTCTTAATTTAATTAATAAATCTACAGCTCCAGAGAGTTTATCTTCTCCTGTTTCTGCTTGTGCACCATGTACTAATCCTAAAACATCAAAAGTAAAGGTGTTAATGGTAGATTTTAATTCTTGCAAATCAGCTTCGGTAAGTGTTGCTTTTCCGTCTTTTATTTGATTGATAAATTTTACAGCTTCAAATAAATTAGCAATTAAGATAGGCGAATTAAAATCGTCGTTCATGGCATCATAACATTTCTGTTTCCATTCAGAAATGTTTACAGATGATGTTGCACTAGTTTTTAAGTTATCTAAATCTGTGATAGCATCCATTAATCTATTGAACCCTTTCTCGCTAGCTAATAACCCGTTGTTAGTAAAATCTAAAACAGATCGATAGTGGGCTTGTAGCATAAAAAAACGGGCGACACTTGCACTATATGCTTGAGTAATATGTTCGTTCTCTCCTGTAAAAATTTGCTCAGGTAGAATAAAGTTTCCTGTAGATTTAGCCATCTTTTTACCATTCATAATTAGCATGTTAGCATGCATCCAATAATTAACTGGCGATTGATGATTACAGGCTTCTGCTTGAGCAATCTCACATTCATGGTGAGGAAATTTTAAATCCATTCCACCACCGTGAATATCAAAATGTTCGCCTAAGTACTTTGTACTCATAGCGGTACACTCTAAATGCCAACCTGGAAAACCATCGCTCCAAGGTGAAGGCCAACGCATGATATGTTGCGGTTCTGCCTTTTTCCAAAGCGCAAAATCTTGAGGGTTTTTCTTGTCGGTTTGTCCGTCTAATACACGAGTGTTATGAATTAAATCTTCAACATTTCGCTTACTTAATTTACCATAATTATTGGTTTCATTAAATTTTAAAACATCGAAATATACAGAGCCGTTTATTTCGTAACCAAAGCCATTATCAATAATTGTTTTAATTAATTCAATTTGTTCAATAATATGGCCGGTAGCCGTGGGTTCTATACTAGGCGGTAAAAAGTTGAATTTATTTAAGATGTTATGAAAGTCTACAGTATAACGCTGTACAACCTCCATAGGTTCTATTTGTTCTAATCGTGCTTTTTTTGCAATTCGGTCTTCTCCTTCGTCTGCATCATTTTCTAAATGTCCAGCATCCGTAATATTTCGTACATAACGTACCTTATAGCCCAAGTGTTTTAGGTAACGGAAAATAGTATCGAAAGACATAAATGTTCTTACATTTCCTAAGTGTACATTGCTGTAAACAGTTGGTCCGCAAACATACATACCTACATAGCCATCGTTAATAGGTGTAAATACTTCTTTTTGACCAGAAAGGGAATTGTAAATTTTAATGTGTTGTTGCTTGTATAGCTGAGGCATAATCAGGATGATTTAAAATTGTGTCTCTAGTTTTATGTACTCAATAAATTCTCTACGTGTGTTTTTTTCTTTAAACTGACCTCCAAATTCGGCAGTAACAGTACTACTTTCAATGTCACGGATCCCTCTAGAATTTACACATAAATGTTTTGCGTCTATAATACAAGCTACATCTTCTGTACCTAAAACATTTTGTAATTCTTTTACAATTTGAATGGTTAAACGTTCTTGTACTTGAGGGCGTTTAGCATAAAAATCTACAATACGATTCATTTTTGATAGTCCTACAACATTACCATTAGAAATATACGCTACGTGAGCTCTACCAACTATAGGTAGTAAATGGTGCTCGCAAGTAGAGTATAATGTAATGTTTTTTTCAACTAACATTTCTCCGTATTTATATTTATTGTCAAAGGTTGAAGCTGTTGGTTTTTTATTTGGATTTAATCCGCCAAAAATTTCTTTTACAAACATTTTAGCAACTCTGTTAGGAGTACCTTTTAAACTATCGTCTGTTAAATCTAAGCCTAATGTTTCCATAATGTGGTGAACATCTGCTTTTATAGATTTAATTTTTTCTTCATCAGAAATGTCAAATGCATCAGCACGCATTGGCGTGTCGCTAGACGTACCAATATGATTATCTCCTATAGCATCAAACTCTTCTATATTATTATCAAATTTCATTTATCTAAAAATAAAGCTGTTTTAATTTGCAAAGATAGGTAATTCCGTTTTCTTTAAGTTTGAATTGTGAAACAATTAATAGTTGTTATATTATATACAAAGACAGCTCTGTTTTAATTAGAGATAAACAGAGCTGTCTTTAAGGGTTTTATTTAAGACTATAAAGTAAAACTTAAAGAGAATGTAATGTTTGAAACTGTAGTGTCTAATGCAACGGCATCTGTTAAGCCTACATTGTATAATTGATAGTCTTGATCGCGTTGGTATTGGTCAAATGTAATATCAAAATTTGTATTTCCAAAACGGTATCCTAAGCCTACAGAATATCCTGTTAAGTCGCCTACAGTCACCCCGTTTTTATACGGACTTTCTTCAAAACGGTATCCGCCTCTTAAACTTAATTGCTTAATTCTGTATTCTCCCCCAACGTTAAAAGCAGAAACGCCTTTTAAAGCATTAGTTATAATATTATTTTGTTCACTAAAATAGGGATCGTTATTAGGTTTAAATTTTGCGCTTCCATAATCTTTGTAGCTATAATCAAAACTAATTAGTCCTTTAGTGCCAAAAACATAAGCAATACTTCCTAAGAATTTTCCGGGTGTTCTTAAATCGTAACTTGGAAATACGTTAATAACATTTGGTTTTATAACTTGGTCTATACTGTTGTTTTCTTCAATACGTGTTGTACTTATGGCTTGAGCTGTTTCTTCTTCTATAGTGTACCAAGTTGGAGAACTATAAGTTAATCCTAATCTTAAACGATCTGTGGCTCTATATATCGTACCAACTTGAAAAGAAAATCCTCCGCCAATTGTAGATAATCTGTTTTCAAAATCGACATCAGTTACATAAGAGTCTACATTTGAGTTAGACTCTGTGAAATATGTTATGCGATCGTAATTTATAAAGTGTGTGTTTAAATTTATACCTAAGTATAACTTATCATTAACTTGAGAAGCTAGATTTACAGCAATTTTTCCGTTGTAACCCGTGGCAGAATAGATGTAATTTTGATTAAAAGTTCCCGGCGAAATATTAGAGATGTAGTCTGTGTTTTCATCTGTAGAGTTTACAGGGTCTATTATATAAGACTCGTAACCCAAAAACGCTTGTTGGTGTCCAGATCCATAAGCATATCCAATTTCTGAATATGCACGAGAAAGCGATTCGTTTTGTAAAGCTGAAATTTCATTTAAAGGTTTACCTTGGGCATAAGCTAAAAAATAATTGGCAATAGAATTTACACCTTCGCCGTGTGCAGCCCAATCATTTTTATAGTCGTGTGTTTTATCGTAAGAGAATCCTAGCGTAAATTTTTTAAATGAGCCATTAGAATTAGGATTGTGAAAAACAAATGCGGTTCCTATTTGTGTGAACTCGGTATATGAATCTTTATTAGAATCTAAACCATCATAGTACGCTGTGTTGTTCTTGATGTTTAAATTTGTTAAGGAGAAAGACATAAAACTAGAGGTAAACACTGCAGCACCAGCAGGATTTAAACTTGCTGCCGATAAATCGCCTCCAAGAGCTCCAAATGCTCCGCTTAATCCTCTGTATCTTGCAGAACCTACAATGTCGTCTTGAGAATATCTAACAGCATCTGTTATATTCTGAGCATAAAAAGCAGGCACCGTTAAGATGCCTGCTAGTATAAAAACTATCGTTTTAAAAGTCATGATAATTAAATCTATCTGTTATTTAATATATATTATCTGCCTCCTCTAGATGATCTAACACTACTGCTTCTGGTTGATGTAGAAGAACTTCTTGTAGGGCTAGAATAGCTTCTGCTTGTTGAAGAAGACGAACGTGTTGGAGAACTGTATGATCTATTAGAACTGCTACTTTGTCTGGTAGTAGTGGTAGATCTCGAACTTCTTGACGTAGTTGTTGGTCTTTGTCTGCTATATGTAGAAGAAGAGTTTCTAGTAGTTCTATATGTACGTGTAGTTGCATTCGTGTTGGAACTTCTAGAAGTTGAATTGCTATTTCTAGTTATATTTTGATATCTGCTACTGCTATTCGCATTTGTTCTGCTAAAGCGGTTGCTGTTTAAATATCTGTTATTTGAGTTGTAAGCAATGCCTCTACTATATCCTAGATTGGTGCCTCTACGCCCGTAATTGTAATTGTAGTAATGTCCGTGACCTGGGCGTCCATAATAACCTGGGCGTCCCCAACCAATGGCCCATCCTGCACCGTAACCCCAACCACCATAATAAGGAGGGTAAAATCCGCCGTATCCCCAGCCCCAACCATAGTAAGGTCTGTACCAACCAGCGTATCCCCAACTATAGCCATAATAAGGGTAGCCAAATCCAATACCACTATACATAAAAGGATCGTTATAAATGGTAACTGTTACACCATCGGTTTCTTGTCCCCAACCACCATTACCATTATAGTCGTTTTCGGCGTAATAAGAATCATCGTAGGCTTCTTCTGTGTAAGCATTGCTTTGGTAGCTATCTACATCTGTAAAAATAGAATCTTGTTCTGCCTCTGCATTATAAATATCAATTTCTTGAGATTTCTCTTTAAAATAATTTTTATAGTACATATTATCTGCAGTGTCATAGTTTTCTTCGTAAACTATTCTATTATTAGTGGTAGGAGTACTGTAAATTCCATCATTACTTTGTTGAGCATATTCTTGCGAACCTGCACAGGATGAGAGCACAAGCAAGCTTGAAAGCAAGGTTAAAAATAAACCATTTTGTTTTAAAGTTTCTTTGTATCTCATATCTAGATTAAATTTATTGTTGAACATAACAAAAATAGTTAGTTTTGCGTAACTATTTAATATATTTAACATAGTGGCAATATTTATGCCAAAATTAACAATATGAGCAAAAAACTTACAAGTAGGGCTGAGGACTACTCAAAATGGTATAATGAGTTAGTGGTAAAAGCCGATCTCGCTGAAAATTCGGCAGTTAGAGGTTGCATGGTTATAAAACCTTATGGATATGCTATCTGGGAAAAGATGCAAGCTGAATTGGATCGAATGTTTAAAGAGACAGGACATCAAAACGCTTATTTTCCATTATTTGTACCTAAAAGTCTTTTTGAAGCAGAAGAGAAAAATGCAGAAGGCTTTGCTAAGGAGTGTGCAGTGGTAACTCATTACAGACTTCAAAACGATCCTGATAAACCAGGAAAGTTACGTGTAGATCCGGAGGCTAAATTAGAAGAAGAACTTGTAGTTAGACCAACAAGCGAAGCTATAATTTGGAATACATTTAAAGGTTGGGTACAATCCTATAGAGACTTGCCTTTATTAATTAATCAATGGGCCAATGTGGTACGTTGGGAAATGCGTACACGTTTATTTTTGCGTACAGCAGAATTTTTGTGGCAAGAAGGTCATACTGCTCACGAAACTAAAGCAGAAGCTCTAGCAGAAGCAAAATTAATGAATAATGTGTATGCTACTTTTGTTGAAAATTTTATGGCTATTCCGGTAGTTAAAGGACTTAAAACAGAAAGTGAGCGTTTTGCAGGAGCAGATGATACATATTGTATTGAAGCTTTAATGCAAGATGGTAAAGCTTTGCAAGCAGGTACTTCGCATTTTTTGGGGCAAAATTTTGCCAAAGCATTCGATGTTAAGTTTACATCTAAAGAAGGAAAGCAAGATTATGTTTGGGCTACTTCTTGGGGTGTGTCTACACGTTTAATGGGGGCTTTAATTATGACACATAGTGATGATCATGGTTTAGTATTACCTCCAAATTTAGCGCCAAACCAAGTGGTAATAGTTCCTATATATAAGACAGAAGAACAGTTTGAAGAGATTTCTAAAATAGCGAACCTAATTATAAGTGACCTTAGAGTAAAAAATATAACAGTAAAATACGACGACCGTACAACCTTTAGACCAGGAGCTAAATTTGCTCAACATGAATTACAAGGTGTGCCATTACGTATTGCGATAGGACCTAAAGATCTTGAAAATGGAACTGTAGAATTGGCTAGACGAGATACATTAACAAAAGAAGTGGTGTCTTTAGACTTATTAACGGGTATAGTAGAAGGTTTAATGACTGAAATACAAGATACACTATATAAAAAGGCTTTTGATTTTAGAGATTCTCATACCACCGAAGTTAATTCTTTTGATGAATTTAAAGAAACTTTAGAAAAAGTAGGAGGATTTATTTCGGCACACTGGGATGGTACGTCAGAGACTGAAGATAAGATTAAAGACCTTACGAAAGCTACAATTCGCTGTATTCCAGAAGATTCTGTAGATGAGGAGGGCGTGTGTGTATTTAGCGGTAAGCCATCTAAACGCCGAGTGTTGTTTGCAAAAGCCTATTAATTGAAATTTTTTTTCAAAAAACTTTCAATTATTGTTGTAACATTCAAAAAAGGTTGTATATTTGCACCCGCAATGCGATAATTGTTAAACAAAAAATCACATTGAAAGTTTTTTGAAAAAATGTTTTGCAAATAATAAAATAAGTTTTATATTTGCACACTCAAAAAAATAATGGCCCGTTCGTCTATCGGCTAGGACGCCAGGTTTTCATCCTGGTAAGAGGGGTTCGATTCCCCTACGGGCTACAATCATTTAATAAGAAAAGATCAAATGGCAAATCATAAGTCATCGTTAAAAAGAATTAGAAGTAACGAAGCTAAACGTTTAAGAAATAGATATCAGCATAAAACGACTCGTAATGCTATTAAGAAATTACGTGATGCTGAAACGAAAGAAGAAGCAGAAGCGTTATACTCTAACGTGGTTTCTATGATCGATAAATTAGCTAAGAAAAATGTAATTCACGCTAATAAAGCTGCAAACCTTAAATCTGGTTTAACTAAGCATATCGCTTCTTTATAAGGATTATTTAAGTTATATAATAACTGAAAGCTCTACAGAAATGTAGGGCTTTTTGTATTTTATACTTTAACCTCATTCTTATTACTTTATCTACTTATGGTAATTTAGATTATTCTATAATGCTACTACAATATCGCAAACTATACGCTACACTTTTTATTAGTTCTGCAGACTATAATTGAATTGAACTCTGGGCTTAAAAGTTGTTGATAATCTATGGGATTCGTTAAAATACATTTTATTTCGATAAACTACATTTTTTCTTGAGTTTCGTATTAACTTTTGATATCTTAGCCAAAACATATTAATTAAGATATACATATTATGAAACAGCTAATTTTTATATTGACATTTATTCTAACTCTAAATGTATGTGCTCAAAACACGACATTTGAAGATGCAAATGTATTTGTAAGAGTATATGATTTACAAGGGAAGAAAATTGATAAAGGCGATATTGTATCTATATCAGATCATACGCTTAAATTAGTTAAAAGGGGTGAGACTATTGATATTCCTGTAAATGATATTGGGGTTATAAAAACCAAATATTCTGGATGGACTAATGTTATTACTGGAGCAGCTATAGGTGCAGGAGTAGGTTTTATTGCAGGAGATCCAGAGGTTATTGCTATTGGTACAGCTGCAGGAGCTCTAGCAGGTTGGGGCAGTACTTTATTTAAAAAGTCTAAAACCTATGCGGTGAATGGAGATTCAACCAAATTACAAGTATTAGGAAGTTTAAAAGAATAGTAAAGTTGCTTAGCTAAAATTTAATGTTTATAAAATAAAAAAACCTCAGCTAAATTAAATAAGCTGAGGTTTTTTGTTCTGCTATTGTTTATTTATTCTATAATAATTCGTTTGCTTGTAGAAGCATTATTTTCTGCATTAACTTTAAGAATATAAATTCCAGAAGTTAAGTTAGAAACATTAATGGTATTGTTAATTAATTTATTAACTGATAATACTTCTGCTCCTAAAACATTATATAACTGTACGGATTGAATAGCGATGTTGTTTTCTGATTTGATATTAAGTTCTGATGTTACTGGGTTAGGATACACTTTTAATCCAGAAGCTAAAGCATTATCTTTTACAGATAAGGTGTTATTAGTTAGTGTTATATAGTCTAAGAAAGCTTCGTCTTCACCAGAAGACCATAACCAAGGTCTGCTATCGCTAGCATCATCAGGAGCTGTATCTGGTCGACCAGTACCTCTTGCAAAAATGGCAATACTAGTTTCATCACCAGTATTAAATGTTAATTCATATTCTGTATAACTATCTTCACCAGGGTGTGTTAAAGTAGTTACAACAATATTATTTGTTTCATCCTCTACTTCTGTAATATCAGAATATCCAAACTCAGATGTAGGTTTAATAGTTGCGTCAGAATAATATATAATATCATAATCTTCTCTGTATCCAGAACCTTTTAGTATGCGTATTTCTAAAGTTGTTGGAGTAACATCTGGATCGACATCATCATCTACTCTAGCAGAATATGTAAGTTTATATTCTGTGTTAGGAAGCACAGCAACTTCTTGATAAATAACATCGGATTCAAAATTATCAAATTTAAGTGCTTTATTAGGATCTTCAACACCTGTAGATGAGGTTTCACCTTGATCACCTAAATCTTTATTAATCCAATGTGAACAAGAACAGTCGCTAGAACCTGGTGCTTTTGGAATTTGATCAAATTGTCCGTTATATAAAACGGGTTGTTGTGCAAAAGCAGAAAGTGATGCAAATAAGCATAATGAAAGTAAAGTTTGTTTCATGATTTTAGTTTTAAATTTAGTTATTATTTATGTTTTTGATTGGAATACCAATCTGGTTAACCAAATGTAATAAAAAAATCAACATATTTATTAATTTTTTTTTAAAATCATAATTTTTTAATGCTATTATAGTGAATGTGGTTTTTAATGTGCTGTTTTATTATATATAATACAATAGCTGTTTCGTTGAGTAGATTCCGGTAATAGCCGAGGTTTTTAGGACTTTAAAAGTTAAACATCTTGTTTTTAGGGTCTTATATTAAATGTGTTTTTTAGCTATTTTTTATTTTTAAAACTTGATTTTGAATTTTAATACATATTAATATACAATATGTTTATTAAAATATAAATAGACTATATATAACATTCTTAATATTAATATATCGAAAAGTTTAAATCATCTGCAATTTAAAATTTGATATTTTGATTACAAAATATTTACTATGGATGGTTTATTATAAGTCCAAATATTCAGCTTTTAATGCTTTTATATCTGTAATGAGTTGGGCTACAGAAGCTCTATTAAGACCATTGTAAATCCCCCTGATGTGCTTGTTTTTATCTATAAGTAAAAAGTTTTCGGTGTGTAAAAAATCATCTGCACTTTTAGGGGCGCCTAAATCATTTTCTATGAAATAGTGTTCTCGACCTAGAGTGTAAATTTCTTCTTTTTTCCCTGTGGCTAAATGCCATTTGTTTGAAATCACTCCATGAGATTTAGCATATGCCTGTAAAACAGGAACAGAATCTGTAGAAGGCATAACTGAATGGGAAAGTAGGACCACGTCTGAATCTGTTTTAAATTCATCTTGAACTTTAAGCATACTTTCTGCTAATTTTGGACAAATTCCAGGACAGATTGTAAAGAAAAAATCAGTTATATAAATTTTGTTTTCAAATGTATCTTGAGTAATAGTATCTCCTAATTGATTTATTAATTTAAAATCAGGTATTTTATGAAAATTTTGCTCTTCTTCAGTACCAGGTGTTATCCAATTAGGGGTAAAGGATTCATCTTGATAATATGGTAGAAATGCTACTCGACTACTTTCTTCTGTAGGACTGATATTAATGGGGTTAGCTTCATTTTTACAACTTGTAGTTAATACAGCTATTAGTATAACTAACGGACTATATCTTTTTATCTCTAATAATAATTTCATCTTCTAATTTATAACATGAATTTGCTCTTTTCATCCCAAAAATCCGACCATTTTTGGCTTCGTAATTTACATATAAGGTTCCATTTTTTAACCAAGCTTTCTGCAATCCATTTTCTTTACCATCTACTAATTGTCTGTGTTTAGCTAATTGTCCGTTGGGATACCATTCTTCATCTAGTCCTTGCTTTTTCCCATTTACATAATGTGATTTAGACGATATTATACCGTTATCCCACCACGTAATGTAATCGCCATTCAAACGATTATTCTTATAATTAGATGCTATACGTAATACCCCTTTGTCTGACCATTGTCTGGCTGTGCCTTCTCGCTTTCCGTTTACATAACCTAAGCGTTCTGCTAAAGTGTTGTTTTGGTGATATTTAACAGAATAGCCAAAATACGGTTTGTCTTTATAATACCATCTGCCTTCAAGTTGATTTAAAAGCAAGTCTGTTTTTAAAACTTCTTGATTTTTAATAAGTAATGCCTTTTCAGTGTCAATTGTATTGTTAGTTGAGGTTTTGGAATGACATCCCATTAATATATGCATACATAGAAAGGCAAAAATTAAGTGTGTTCTCATAAATTAATAGCCTTGAAATGGACCTGCAAAAGCAATGTAAGACCCTGTGGTAGAGTATAGCTCGTTTATAATGTGGTAATGATACTCTGCTTCACCATCAGTGTATTGAGTTACAGAAGTATGTCCGCCAGATTCATCTAAGTCTGTTGGATATGTCCCTGTAGAATAGCATTTTCTTCCATACAAAAATACTCCATCTAATAAGATTCCAGCTAAACTATCATCGTCATCTGTAAATGCTTTTGGTTCTAGATGATAGTGGTATACACCAGGACCTATGTGTCCTCCAGTCCAATCTAAGGAGGCTGCAGCTTGGTCTAAATCTCCAGCACCTTCTTGATCGTTAAATATAGATGCACCACTCACAGCGATACCAATAGTATTTAATTCGGTATCTACAGTTTTACCTGTTAAATCTGGAGTTGCATCTACAGTTATGGTAACAGCATTATTATTGCTAGACATGATAGAAGGTGTTGTAGCAACATCGGGTTCTTCTAAATATAATGAATTGCCAACACCCCAATAAACCGTTTCATGGTCAGGCAATCCAGTTGTTTCTATAACCACATTAGAGCCATCTAAATAAATGGTGGTAGCTTCTGTGTTAAAAGCAGAAAAGGCAGCATGTAATTCTGTAACGGTATCATTATCCGATTCTTCTGTTGTCGCAGTTTCACTGCTACTAGAGTCATCGCTTGAACAAGCTGTTATTGCAGTTACTATTAATGTGGTAAATATAAATGGTATGCATGTGTTTCTCATTTAATTACAGTTTTATTGTGTTTTTTTTATTATTATTTCTCTTTATGTCCGCACTACTAATCAGTAATAAAAATGCGAGATTTCTCTATTTTTACTTTAATATGGGCTCGGATGTTTAAGTAAATCTAAAGGATTTATAAACACGTGAAGGAAGTAATCAATTAACACCTAATTATATTAAGTAAACTGTTGTATATATTCGGTAAGTGAAAAAATAAGCTAGCTTTTTAAATCGATTTTTCTTATTAAATAGGCATTACATCTAGTTGAATTTTTATATGCTTATGTAAAATATTGAATACATTTAATTTATAATTTACAATTATTTAGGTGGCTTAATTGACCTGTAAATGAAGTTAGGAATATTCAGTCCAAATAGTTAATTTTTATAAGTCTTGCTTCTCTAATTATTAGAAATTAATTATCTTGCTTAGATCATTATTATTTTACAAATTATAAAACAAAATATTAGAAAAATGAAAAGATTAAGCGAAAAGTACATCATCACAAAAGATATGGAATGGGAACAACTTGGTGGTGGAGTATCAAGAAAATTCTTAGGCTATGATAATCAGATTATGATGGTAAGCGTGAAATTTGAAAAAGGTGCTTTAGGAGCTCCGCACCAACATTTTCACACTCAGGCAACCTATGTTGTTTCAGGTAAATTTGAGTTTGAAATTGATGGTGTAAAACAAATTGTAGAAGCTGGAGATGGTGTGTATATTGAGCCTAATTTATTACACAGTGCAGTATGTTTAGAAGAAGGACAATTAATTGATACGTTTAGCCCAGTAAGAGAAGATTTCTTAACAGGAGAAGGACCATCTTACTTTTCTGATAAAGACTAAGCACTAAACATATTAATCCATATGTTGCTATCTGAAAGCTATTATTAATATAGTTTAGGTATTGTCTAGTCTAGAATAATTTGTTTCGATTATTCCGGACTAGACATTATTAATATAAGTTTGATGAGATAGGAAATAAAATAAATAATTTTTCTTCATCTGTAATTTGATGAATTAATCTTAATGAATTTCCCATTGTTAATATTGTATTTATACAAACTGAAAAACCGATTAAGATTTTAGAACATGTATATATCGTATCAGATACAAGATGTTTTTATATGCCTTATAGCTATATAATTAAGAAAAATACAATTGAAAAATACGTATTTTAAATGTATCTACCTATATAAATATATTTTAAACTTTTACTATGTCTGGCCACATATTAGGCAATTCACCACTAAATCCCATTTCTGGTAATTCGTCTATTTGTTTCATATCTTGTTCAGATAATTTAAAGTCGAAAATTTCGAAATTTTCTTTAATTCTTTGAGGTGTGCTGGATTTAGGAATTACAATAGTGTCGTGCTGAATGATCCAACGTAAACATATTTGAGAAACAGATTTATTATGTTGTTTAGCTATTGCTTGTAAAACCGGATTCTCAAAAACTTTTCCTCTAGCCAATGGCGACCAAGATTCTACAGTAATCCCATTTGTTTTACAAAACTCAGATAATTGAGGTTGCCAGTAACCAGGATGAAATTCAATTTGATTAATGGCAGGGATTACATTTGCTGTATGAAAAAGTGCTTCTAGATGTTCTTGCCAAAAATTACTTACTCCAATTGTTTTTATTTTTCCGTCGGCTTTTAGTTCTTCCATGGCTCTCCAACTATCGGCATTTGTTTTTTGCCAGTTTGAATAGTTTTTTGCATTAGCTGGCCAATGGATTAAATACATGTCTATATAATCTAAACCTAATTTTTTTAGCGAGTTGTTAAATGCTTGTAAGGTTTCTTTATAGCCTAAATTTTCGCGCCATAATTTAGTGGTAACGATAATTTCTTTACGGTCTACTTCACTTTCGCATATACCTTTTCCCACCTCTTCTTCATTTCCGTATTTAGCTGCAGTATCAATTAATCTATATCCTTTTGCAAGCGCTTCTTTTACAGACTGAATTCCTTCTTGATTAGTAGATTTATATGTGCCAAAACCTATAATTGGTATGTTGTTCCCGTCAATGAGTGTTATTTCTTTCATGTTTTTTTGCTTTGTATTTGACTATTAGAATTAATTATAAGGTTGGTAGGTGTACAAATATCAATTTACCAAAAAAACAAAGAACCTAAATGGGTTTTAACAGAAATCCTACAGTTTTCATAACAGACTGTTAAAAAAACGCACACCTTTTTTTTGAAGAAATATTTGTTAATTGGTAGAATTTGTGAAAATTATATTCAGTAATGTTATTTCGTTATTAGTGAACATGATTTTATATTCAATCTCTTCCATACTATTATAAAAATATTTATCTCAGGTTTAATGTGTGGGGTATAAAACTATTTTTTGCGCTATTTGGGTAGTAAAAATATATTTTCGTTAACATCTGTACTTTTTAGATTATAAAGAATTCTATTTCTATAGGTTGTAGCTGAAGGTGTTAGGTGTGTGTCTTGTAGAGTTAAGTATCACTTCTCCTTAAAGTACGGAATTACTATACAGTGAAATCTTAATGCTTTTGTAGTCTAAAATACCAAAATAAAAACCTTAAATAATGTGTATATTGAAAAAAAAAGGGCTTCAATTTCTTGAAACCCTTATAAACAGTTGTGACCTCGACAGGATTCAAACCTGTAACCTCTTGAGCCGTAATCAAGTGCGCTATTCAGTTGCGCCACGAGGCCGTTTTTTGTGGGTGCAAATATATGAGTTTTATTAAAGGTTACCAAATATATTTGGTGTTTTTTTTACCTTTTTTATGTTTTTAAGACGTAGTTTTTTAAAGTCCGTTACTTTAATTAAAATAAAGTAGTCTTAAGGTCTTTAAACACAGTTTGTTTTATACAATCTCTGCGCTTAATCCTGCGTCAAGTAATTTTGTGCAACGAGGTTCTAAATCTTTATATGGGCCTGTTTTAACTGTGCATTTCCCTTTATAGTGTACTATTATAGAACACTGTTCTGCCTGTTCTGGTGTATGCTCGCAAGCCGCTATAAGTGTATCTATAACATGATCGAAAGTGTTTACCTCGTCATTATAGAGTACAATTTCATTTTCATTCTCTTTTTGTGTGTCGGTTTCAACGAGAACCTCTTCTAATACTTCTTCCTTAGTGCTCATCTTTTAACTTTTTTACTAATTTAAAAATTTTAGAGCAACCCAATTATTTCGTTCTAATTTTTCGCTAAGTTTTAACATATTTTTAGAGCATTCTGCTTCAATTGTAGGAATATCGTCGTTATAGAAGCCACTTAAAAACAATGCGCCATTAGGGTTAAGGCATGAGACATAGGTTTTTATGTCGTTTAACAAAATGTTTCTGTTAATGTTCGCAATAATAATATCGTAATGTTTTCCCGCTAATAAACTAGCGTCTCCCTCGTACACTGTTATTTTATTGCATTGATTGCGTTCTACATTTTCAAGACTGTTTTCGTAACACCAATTATCAATATCTATTGCATCTAAAGTTTTAGCTCCTTTTAATTCTGCTAATATGGCTAAAACTCCTGTGCCGCATCCCATGTCTAAAACGGTTTTTCCTTCAAAATCGGTTTTTAAAATATGCTGAATCATCATATGAGTGGTTTCATGATGTCCGGTACCAAAACTCATTTTTGGTTCAATAATAATATCGTATTGGGTCTCAAAAGATTTGTGAAAAGGGGCACGAACGGCACATATATCATCTACAACTATGGGGTTAAAGTTTTTTTCCCATTCTTCATTCCAGTTTGTCTGTTCTATGTCTTCAAAAGTGTAAGAAATGTTGAACTCCTTAGAACCTAAAATCTGAATGTCTTCAAGAATATTCTCCTGCCAATCTGCTTTTTGTATGTAAGCTGTAACTCCTGTTTCCGTTTCAACAAAACTCTCAAAACCTGCATATCCAAGTTCAGCAATTAGTATTTCTACTCCAGGTTGTAAAGGTGTTACGGTAAAGTCGTAACCTATATATATTTCTGCCATTTATTTTTTTGTCAAATTTAGTAAGTATTACGCATATACTGTTAATTTTGTATTAAAATAAACAAACATGAATAAAATTATTGTCGCTCTACTAGTATTAACTTTTGGTTTTGTATCTCAGGCTCAAAACGATAATGATATTAGGCTTGCTGCTTTACCTTACTATACATTTGGTAAAGGTGTTGGATTAACATCTCCAGATAGTATTTTTAAGTTGAATATTAGATTTAGAATGCAAAACCGTGCAACCTATATTCATGGAGAAGAAGGTGAGTCTGCTATCGAAGCGCAAATTAAGCGTTTACGTTTAAAGTTTGATGGATATGTTGGCGACCCTAGTATTGTTTATGTGATTCAGTTATCTTTTTCTCCTGGCGATGTTGGAGTTATTGAAGATGGCGATAATATTAATGTTATTAGAGATGCAGTAGTGTTTTACAGGCCAAATGCACATTGGAATATTGGTTTTGGACAAACAAAATTACCAGGAAATAGACAGCGTATAAACTCATCTGGTGCTTTACAGTTAACAGATCGCTCTATAAACAATGCTAGCTTTAATATTGATAGAGATTTTGGATTGCAAGTGTATTATTTAAATGAAAAACCAGATGTATTCTCTTATAATTTAAAGACCGCTATAAGTACTGGTGAAGGTAGAAACTGGACTGAGCTACCTGATAATGGTTTGGCTTACACAGCACGATTAGAGCTTTATCCGTTTGGAGTATTTACCGATAACGGTACTTTTTTTGAAGGAGATATTGCTAGGGAACCTACACCCAAATTAATGGTTTCTGGGGTGTACCACTATAATGATGAAGCACGAAGAACACGAGGGACGTTAGGGCTAGATTTGTATGAAAATAGAGATATGCAGTCGCTGTTGTTAGATGCTATGGTGAAGTACAATGGGTGGGCCTTTCAAACGGCATATATGAAACGTATGGCAGATAATCCAATTACTTATAATCCGGATGATGCTAGCCAATTTCGTTATGTGGTAACAGGCCAAGGTTACGATGCGCAATTAAGTTATTTGTTTTTAAATAAATATGAAGTAATTGGGCGTTATTCTTATCAGGAGCCTCATACAGATGTTGCTTTGATTATGCCAGAAACACATCAATATACTGTAGGGTTAACCAAATATATTTGGGAACACTCGTTAAAACTTCAAGCAGAATTAACTAAAAGTGATTTTACATTAAATAATACAATTGATACTAGTAGTTGGTACTTGCGTTTTCAGGTAGAAATAGGCATATAAAAAAACGGCTATCTTTAGTTAGATAGCCGTTTTTTATTAAATGAATATATGTTTAAAATGCATTTACAATAGCAAAAAAATCGTCTGCATTTAAAGCAGCCCCTCCAATTAAACCACCATCTACATCTGGTTTAGAGAAAATTTCTTGAGCATTTCCTGGTTTTACACTACCTCCATATAGAATAGATACAGAATCTGCAACCTCTGTACCGTAAGTTTCTGCTAAGGTTTTTCTAATAAATGCATGCATGTCTTGGGCTTGTTCTGGGCTTGCTGTTTCTCCGGTTCCAATAGCCCATACAGGTTCGTATGCTAAAACAATATTTTTAAAAGCATCAGCCTTTAAATGAAATAATGCATTTTTAATTTGGCTACCAACAACTGTTTCATGGTTTTCAGATTTTCTATCTGCCAACTCTTCTCCAAAACAGAAAATAACACGCATATCGTTTGTTAATGCCGCATCTACTTTTTTAGCTAATAACTCGTCTGTTTCATTAAAATAAGCACGACGCTCACTGTGTCCTAAAATTACAGTATTTACACCTATACTTTTTAACATGCCTGCGCTAATTTCTCCTGTGTAAGCACCGTTTTCTGCAAAGTGCATGTTTTGGGCAATAACTTCAATAGTATTGTCTTTTAGAGTGTTAAAAGCAGACCAAAGGTTTGTAAAGGTTGGTGCTACCATAACTTCAGCATTAGATGTTATGGTTTTGTTTTTAAGTGCGGTTAACAATGTTTCAGTTTGTGCTAAATCATTGTTCATTTTCCAATTTCCTGCAACGATGTTCTTTCTCATAGTTCGTTTGTATTAATAAATTATTGAAGTTTTACTTTTGGATCTAACCAAGCATATATGATATCTACAAAAATATTGATAATTATGAACAAAAGTGCTATAATTAGCACAGAACCCATAATTACGGGTAAATCTAAAGTGTTTAATGCGTTTACAATTTCTTTGCCTAATCCGTTCCAACCAAAAACATATTCTACAAATACGGCACCTGCAAGCATGGAAGCAAACCATCCGGATATTGCTGTAACAACGGGATTAAGAGCATTTTTAACTGCATGTTTTGTTATGACTTGATATTCTGATAACCCTTTCGCTCTTGCTGTTCTTATAAAGTCTTGATTAAAAATTTCTAATAACGAGTTTCGCATCAGCTGAATTACTACAGCCAATGGGCGAATTCCTAGAACAATGGCAGGAAGTATTAAGTTTTTAAGTTTAAGGTGCATTTCTTCTCCAAAATCGTCTAATTCGTATAAACTACCAGTCATTTCTAGATGGGTGTACTTGTGAAGCAGGTAGCCAAAAATCCAAGCAAAAACTATAGCGCTAAAAAAGGATGGCACACTCATTCCAATAGTACTTACAAATTGAATAAATTTGTCTGCAAAAGTGTCTTTGTATAACGCAGAAACAATACCTAGAATAACACCTATAATTATGGCAATTATAATTGCTGTTACTGCTAAAACAAAGGTGTTTGGTAAGGTTTCGGCTAAAACACTACTTACTTTTTTACCTTGTTTTGTAAATGATTCTCGTAAATATGGTAGTTTTAAAACGACTTGAGTGTTGCCAAATTTAAGTAACGGGAGTGCATTGTATTTTCCGGCTCGTAAATAGGTGTAATTTTCTGGTAATGTCGCATGAAAGGATAACGGTGATAAATCGTTTAAATAATATCCAAATTGAACAGTTAAAGGTTTATCAAACCCATATTTTTGTTTAATAATAGCGAGCTGTGTGCTATCTTCGTTTTGACCCAGCATCATCTGTGCTGGATCTCCCGGTAATACATTAAATAAAAAAAAGATAACTGTAACTACTCCAAATAATGTGAGTAAAGCATAAAATAATTTATTTAAAATGTAGTTTAGCACAGCTTGTAGCTTATTAATTCACCTTTATTAAATTTAAATCGTCTACATCATTCCAATGTACTTTTTGCAGTACGGTTCCTTTTTCTAAAATAAGTACACCTGGATTAGAGCGCACTATTGTTTTTAAAGCTGTTTCGTCTGAAAAGTAAAAGTCGAAATTAAAATGATATTTTTCTTTTAGTTGGTTTTGTATATCTTGTCCTGAAGCAGTCAGACCAATAACTCTATAGCCGTTTGCGATGGCCTTATCGGCAGTGTTTTTTATGGCTTGTAAACCTAAAGATTCAGATTTTTCGAGATTGTAAGCAACAAGTAATACAACGTGATCGTCGTGCAAAATTTCTTCTGTAAAATTTTCACCTTCACGTTCCATAGAAAAATCGTGTATAGGAGCTTCGTAACCAGGACTGATAACTTCTGTGTCTACACTTATAAAATCGCCTTCTACATTTGGGTAAGATCCTTTAGTTGTATATTCTTGTTCTTGGCCATTTACATTAAAAGTCCAGATGTAATCTATATCTGCTTTTGGTGCATCTTCTGGTATATTCATGTTATCCCATAAATTCGCACCCACATTATAGGGTCTAAAATCTATTACAGGTAAATGCATAAGAACGTGGTATCCAAAAGCTAAAGAACCAATAAAACCTAGTAATGCAAAAACAGTAGTTTGAAAAGTACTAAATACGGGTTTTATAAAACGTAAGCCAGCGCATATAATTAATATAAGTATTAGTAATACAATATCTTTAGAAAACGTTTGCCATGGTGTTAGTTTTATGGCGTCTCCAAAACATCCACAATCTGTAACTTTATTAAAATATGCAGAGTAGAAGGTTAAGAAAGTGAAAAATATAATCATTAATAATAAACTCCAAACCGTAAATTTAGGTTTATAGCCTATTAAAAGAAAGATGCCTAAAAGGACTTCAAATACTACCACTAAAATTGAAATGACTAGGGCATAAGGTTCTAAGAAGGTTAAATTAAGTACGGCAGCACTAAAATATTCTTCTAATTTAAAAGAAAAGCCTATTGGATCGTTTAGTTTTATTAATCCAGAAATGATGAATAATACACCAACTAAAATTCTACTTATACTAACTAATTGTTTCATGGAAAGAGGATGTTCTATTATGGGTAATGTCTATTTATTTAGCGTTTAGATGTATTAAGGCAAAAACAGAGTAGTTTATCATGTCTTGGTAATTGGCATCAATACCTTCACTTACTAAGGTTTTACCTTTATTATCTTCAATTTGTTTAACGCGAAGTAATTTTTGTAAAATTAAATCTGTTAAGGAGCTTACACGCATATCTCGCCAAGCTTCGCCATAATCATGGTTTTTGTCCATCATTAATTGCTTAGTCTTAGATATTTTATCATCGTAAAGATCTGTTGCTTCAACGGTACTTAAATCGGGTTGGGTCGCAACACCTTTATCTAATTGAATGAGTGCCATGATGCAATAATTTATTACTCCAATAAATTCAGAAACTTCATCTTCATCTACTTTGTGTACCTCATTTTCTTGTAACCCTCTAATGCGTTGTGCTTTTATGAAAATCTGATCAGTTAAAGAAGGCAGTCTTAAAATACGCCATGCGCAACCATAATCTTTCATCTTATTTATAAATAAACTTCTACAGATGGTTATTACAGCGTCGTATTGTTTTGAGGTATCTTGCATAGATTGAATTGAATTTTCCGTAAATTTCGCACAATTTAATGGAATAACAAACTTTAAACATTTCTAATCTGTCTTGAAAAAAACAATACGCTGTAACGGTCAACTTATAGATTTGTCTTCGCCATGTGTCATGGGAATTTTAAATCTTACGCCAGATTCTTTTTACGATGGTGGAAGCTATAAAAATGAAACCGATATTATTACGCAAGTCAAGAAAATGCTAGACGATGGGGCTGTGTTTATAGATGTAGGAGCATATAGCTCTAGACCTAATGCAGATCATGTTAGTGAAGCAGAAGAGTTGGCACGTATTCTGCCTGTAGTTGAGTTACTTGTAAAAACATTTCCAGATATTTTAGTCTCTGTAGATACGTTTAGAAGTGGTGTTGCTAAAGCCTGTGTGAATGCTGGAGCAGCTTTAATAAACGATATTTCTGCGGGACAGTTAGATCCTTTAATGTTAGAAACTGTAGGTAAATTAAACGTTCCTTATATCATGATGCATATGCTAGGTACACCGCAAACAATGCAACAACATACATCGTATCAAGATATACTTAAAGAAATATTATTCTACTTTTCTGAACGAATTACTCTAGCTAGACAACACGGCATTATAGATATTATTATCGATCCAGGTTTTGGATTCTCGAAAACATTACAACAAAATTTCGAGCTTTTAAATCGGTTAGAACTATTAAAAATCACCGAATTACCCATGTTAGTTGGCGTGTCTAGAAAATCTATGATTTATAAAACGTTAAAACAGTCTGCTCAAGATGCTTTAAATGGCACAACAGTAATTAATACCATAAGTTTGCAAAAAGGAGCTTCGGTTTTAAGAGTGCATGATGTTAAAGAAGCCATGGAATGTATCACGCTTGTAAATGCTTTAAATTAATATGAAACTATTTCTAATTGCAATAGTATTTACTGTGCTTGTATCTTGTAGTACAGATAAAGAGTTACAACTTGCAGAAATACAACATTCTGAAATTAAGGAGATTTTAGATGTCTCTCCAGCTTACATTTTTTACAACACCAAAGCAGAAGATAGTGTAGAATTAAATAAGCAAAATTTAATTAGTACAACCAATTGGTTAGTAAATGTAGATAAACGTTTAACTTTAAAGCAGATCATACCTGTCTTAATACATTTACAAGAGAAAAAACGAAATGCTTCCCATAAAAAGGAGGGTGTTAAAAATTACTTTACAGCTTTTAATCCAGAAGTTAAAAGTTTGCGTTTTATTGAATTTACAAACGTAAATTATCTTGTAGATCAGTCTGTAGAAGCGTATGTAAAAACGTCTGATGTACACCCACAAGTTCTTACTTTTAATTTAAAAGGTGTTCATTACCAAAATAAATATTACACGGTGGAAGATTTAGTTGAAATCTTAAAATCTAAATCGGATCAACGTCACGTTTTTGTATTAAATTTTGAAAAAGAGCTGTCATTTCAAACCTATATGCATATAAAAGATTTACTTTTAACCATTACAAATGCATCGGTGTTAATCAATACCAACGAGTTTATTTTTTAGTCTTAAATTGTTACATTTACATAAAATAACTACCCTTTGGAAATCTTTAGAGACCTTTTAAAATTTACATTAATAGACATTATAGATGTCTTTCTAGTGGCCCTTTTATTGTATTATGTATATAAATTGGTAAAGGGAACTGTTGCTATTAATATTTTTATTGGGATTGTAATTATTTATATTATTTGGAAAGTTACAGAAGCTTTACACATGCAGCTGTTAAGTAATATACTAGGCGGATTTATAAGTGTAGGGATGTTTGCTTTAATTGTTGTGTTTCAGCAAGAGTTGCGTAAGTTTTTGTTAATGATCGGGTCTACAAATTTTAGTAAGAGCAGTCAATTTTTTAAGCAATTAAAATTTCTTCAAACAGAGAGTAGTAACAACACAGATATAGATGCTATCCTATCGGCATGTACAAAAATGGCATCTACCAATACAGGAGCCTTAATTGTTTTTGAACGTAATAACAATTTAGATTTTTTGGCCCAAACAGGAGATGAAATGAATATTACAGTAACAGAACCTATTATAGAGAGTATATTTTTTAAAAATAGTCCGCTACATGATGGAGCTATTATCATTGCAGAAAATATAGTAAAAGCCACACGTGTAATATTACCAGTAAATAACGATAAAAATTTACCACAACGTTTTGGTTTACGCCATAGAGCAGCTGTAGGTGTTTGTGAGAAAACCGATGCTTTAGCACTAGTTGTAAGTGAAGAAACGGGGCAAATTTCTTATTTTAAAAATGGTGAATTTATTGTGTTTGAATCTATTGAAGAACTAAAAGAAATAATTAAAGAAGATTTAGTTTAAGCAGAAACTTCTTTCATAAACTGAACTTCGTACAGGTTTTTGTAGTAGCCATTTTCATTTAAAAGTAACTCTTCGTGTGTGCCTTGTTCTACAATTTGACCTGCATCCATAACAATAATTTTATCGGCTTTAATAATTGTTGCCAAACGGTGAGCAATTACAATAGATGTTCTGCCTTTAGTAATTTTATCTGTTGCATTTTGTATGAGCTGTTCTGAGTAAGAATCTACAGACGATGTGGCTTCATCTAATACTAAAATGCTAGGATTGGTCACATAAGCACGTAAAAATGCAATTAATTGACGCTGTCCAGAGGATAGCATTATGCCTCGTTCTTTTACATTATAATTGTACCCATTAGGCAAACTAGAAATAAATTCGTGTACACCAATTTCCTTTGCAGCCTGTATAACTTGTGCTTCGGTAATACTAGGATTATTTAATGTGATATTGTTTAAAATAGTATCTGCAAATAAAAATACATTTTGCAAGACTACAGCAATTTGAGCTCGCAAAGACACCAATGAAAAGTTTTTTATATTAGTAGAATCTATTAATATTTCCCCTTTATCTATTTCGTAAAAACGATTTAATAAATTAATTATAGTCGATTTTCCTGCTCCCGTAGCGCCAACAATAGCAACTGTTTGTCCTGCTTTTACTTCAAGAGAAATGTCTTTTAAGACAAGCTCGTTTTCTATGTAGCTAAACTTCACATTTTTAAAAGAAATATCGCCTTTAAATTGGTTGGCTATTATAGAGCCAGAATCATCTATTTGGGATTTAGTGTCTATTACTTTAAATACTCTTGTGGCCGCAACCATACCCATTTGGAAAGTATTAAACTTATCTGCAATTTGTCTCAACGGTCTAAATAACATCGGGATCATCATTACAAAAGCAGTTAAATCTCCCAAAGAAGACGAGTTGTGCATAACAGCATCAAGACCACCATACCAAGCAACTAAACCAATGGTTATAGATCCAGAAAGTTCTGCAATAGGGAAGAATATGGAGTTGTACCAAACAGTTTTTAACCAGCCTTTTTTGTGGCGTTCGTTAATGGTTTTAAAATGCTTGTATTCGGTGTCCTCTCTTGTAAATAACTGAAGAATTTTCATGCCGGTTACCCGTTCTTGCACAAATGAGTTAAGATTTGAAATTTCGGTTCTTACTTCTTCAAAAGCTTTTTTCATATACTTTTGAAATACTCGAGTAGCATATAAAACTAATGGCAACATTAAAAAAACTATAAGGCTTAATTTCCAGTTAATAAACACCATAACACCAGCAACGACCACCATGGTTAAAGAGTCTCTAAAAATCATAAATAAACCTTCACCAAAAATGTCGGCTATACGCTCCATATCGGTTACAGAACGCGTTATTAAAACACCAACTGAAGAATTATCATAATACTTCATTTTAAATCGAAGCATATGGTTAAACAGTTTTACACGAATATCTTTAACCACACTTTGTCCTAACCATCCCGAGTAGTATATAAAGATAAGTTGGAAAAACACTTCTAAAATTAAAAGGCCTAACATAATTAATATGTAAGGTAAAAAGCCTTCTAGGGTTCTGGTAGCAATATTATTATCTATAGCTTGCTGTAAAATATAAGGTCTTAATGCACCAAAAACAGCTAATAAAATTACAGATATAAAAACGCCAATAAACACGTTGTTATAGGGTTTTATATACTCTAATAGGCGTTTAAATAAGCTTATATTTATATTGTTTTTTTTTGAGTCTTCCATTTATAATTTAATCGATTCAGGATACGTTATGTGGGTTAAGTATAAACCTTTTGCAGGTACAGAATATCCAGCCTCACTGCGTTTTTTAGATGAAATAATACGATGCATATCATCTACTTCAAGTTTTCCTAAGCCTACATTTATTAAAGTGCCCATTATGGCACGTACCATATTTCTTAAAAACCGGTCTGCAGTAATTGTAAAGTGTAATTCTGTGTCTACCATTTCTAAATGCACAGCGGTGATGTTACAAAGGTATGTTTTTACATCGGTGTTACTTTTAGAAAAACACTCAAAATCACTGTAGCTTAATAACATATTTGCAGCAGCAATCATGTTTTCAATATTTAGTTTTTGTTTTACAAAATAGGCATTATCAAAATTAAATACATTTTTTTGAAGTGCAATGCGATACAAATACGTTCTGCTTGTTGCGTGAAAACGGGCATGAGCATCTGCTTTAACTTTAAAAATGTGATGTATAGCAATGTCTTTGGGTAAATACGAATTTAGCTTATAGCGTAAAGTCTCAGTATCTAATTCGGCAGAAACATCAACGTGAGCAAACATTTGCTTAGCATGTACACCACTATCTGTTCTACCTGCACCCATTATCGCAATTTTTTCTTTTAAAATTACAGATAAGGCAGTTTCTATAACTTCTTGAACAGAGCGTGCATTAGGTTGGTTTTGCCAACCATGATAAGCTGTCCCGTTATAAGAAAGTTCTAAAAAATATCTCAAGAATAATCGTATTTTTGTTTTTGAATCTACAAAGATAATTAGTTTTACTAGTTTGTACTCACAATATTCTCTTAATGAAAAAAATCCTTCTCCTTTCTGATACACATAGCTATATAGACAACGCTGTATTAAAATATGTAAAACAAGCCGATGAGGTTTGGCATGCAGGAGATATAGGCGACTTAAAAGTAACAGATGCTATTGAAGCGATCACACCTTTGCGTGCTGTGTATGGTAATATAGACGATGCTCAGATACGACGAGTGTTTCCTGAACATAACAGATTTATGTGTGAAGGTGTAGATGTGTGGATAACTCATATAGGTGGATATCCTAATCGATATAACATTTTAATTCGAGATGAAATTAAAGTAAATCCACCCAAATTGTTTATTTGTGGGCATTCTCATATTTTAAAAGTGATGCCAGATAAAACCCTTAAGCTGTTACATATGAATCCAGGTGCAATTGGTAAACATGGATTTCATAAAGTACGGACTATGTTGCGGTTTGTTATAGATGGTACAGAAATAAAAGATTTGGAAGTGATCGAGTTTAAAAAATAAAAACCCGAAGCACAACCTTCGGGTTTTTTACACGCACTAATACTACTAAGATTATAAGGTTTTAACGTAATCGATCTACAGATTTTACAAGATCTTCATCCTTTTTAATGGCTTTATTAGCTAATACTAATAATACGATAGAAATTATAGGAAGAAACATCCCAATACCTTTCTCAGAAACGTTAGTTTCTCCAGATAAGTTTAGAGATTGATAAACGAAAAATCCTAGTAAAAAAAAGTTTAATATGATGTTTAGACGGCCCAATACAAATTGAAGCTTTCTGTTTGAATACATAAATATAGATACTAACGCTAATACTGCAGATGCTATAAATAAGCCTAAACTTATTAAATTATCTGTAGCATATACTAAAGTGCCTTCGGAATTTGTCCATAAATTAAATACAAATATAAGTCCGCTGCTTACAATAGCAGTTAAAAGCAAGTATATGGTTTGTATACGTTGTATCATTCGTTTTTTATAAACTAGACAACAAAAATAGGAGTTTCTTTGAGAATATTTATATAAATTATTAAAATAAAAGTCGTATAATTGCATTAACAATGTACAACACTCTTTGTTTTAGGTTGTTAATTCTTCAGAATAAGATCATATTTTCTTCAGAATAATTCAATATTTAAATTCTAATCAAATATTCAATTGAACATCAATGTTTGAAATCACTCAATTAAAAGAAATGAAGCTTCCTGAATTACAGGAAATTGCAAAAAAATTAAATATCCCTAAGTTCCGTTCTCTAAAAAAACTAGATTTAGTATATCAAGTATTAGACCATCAGGCGGCTAACCCTAAGGCTGTCATAGACGCTAAAACAGAAGTAAAAGATGATACGGCTGCTCCTAAAGAAGAGTCTGTAAAACCAAAACGTGAACGTGTAAAAAAACGTGTTCCTGCTAAAGCAGTAAAAAAAGCCGAAACGACCTCTGAAGAGACACCCGTTTCTGAAGTTAAAGAATCACCACAGGAAGCACCAAAACAAGCTCCTGCTAAAAGGCAACCTGCAAGAAAGCCTAACCCAAGACCAGCACAAGATAAAACACCACAAGCTAAGGAGGAAAAATCTGCTCCAGTGAGTAAAGAAGATAAAACTCCTAATACGAATACGCCTAAAAAAGAGAATCAGCCACGCCCAAAACGTGAGAATTTAAACCAAAAGAAAGATAATCCTAAGGCGAGACAAAATAATAAGTCTAACGGAAATCAAAATCATTCTAATTCTAATAACGGAAATAAAGACACTAGAAATCGTTACAGAGAACCAGAATATGAGTTTGATGCCATTATAGAAAGTGAAGGTGTTTTAGATATAATGCAAGATGGCTATGGGTTTTTAAGATCTTCAGATTATAATTACTTGTCGTCTCCAGATGATATTTATGTGTCACAATCACAAATTCGTTTATTTGGGTTAAAGACAGGTGACACGGTACTTGGTCAAGTAAGACCACCTAAAGAGGGTGAAAAATATTTTCCATTAATTAAAGTAAGTAAGATTAATGGTCAGAATCCAAATGTTGTTAGAGATCGTGTATCGTTTGAGCATTTAACACCGTTATTTCCTCAAGAAAAATTTAATATTGCAGAAAAGCAAAGTACAATTTCTACACGTATAATGGATTTGTTTAGCCCTATTGGTAAAGGGCAACGTGGTATGATTGTGTCGCAACCTAAAACAGGTAAGACTATGTTATTAAAAGATATCGCAAATGCTATTGCTGCAAATCATCCAGAAGTATATCAAATTATATTATTAATAGATGAGCGTCCTGAAGAGGTTACAGATATGCAACGTAATGTACGTGGTGAAGTTGTAGCATCTACCTTTGATAAGGAAGCACACGAGCATGTTAAAATTGCAAATATTGTTTTAGAAAAAGCAAAACGTTTAGTAGAATGTGGTCATGATGTGGTAATTTTATTAGATTCAATCACACGTTTAGCACGTGCATATAACACTGTACAACCGGCATCTGGTAAAATATTAAGTGGTGGTGTAGATGCTAATGCATTACATAAACCAAAACGTTTCTTTGGAGCTGCACGTAATATAGAAAATGGAGGGTCTTTATCTATTATTGCTACGGCACTAACAGATACGGGATCTAAGATGGACGAAGTAATTTTTGAAGAATTTAAAGGAACAGGTAATATGGAACTGCAATTAGACAGACGTATTGCTAACCGTAGAATTTTCCCTGCTATCGATTTAATTTCATCTAGTACACGTCGTGATGATATTTTATTAGACGAAACTACAATACAACGTATGTGGATTATGCGTAAATATTTAGCCGATATGAATCCTGTTGAAGCTATGGAATTTATTAATGATAGATTTAAACAAACCAAAAATAATGAGGAGTTTTTAATTTCTATGAATAGTTAATACACTCTTTTATCTCTATAAAAAAAGTGGTTATCTTATTTAGATAACCACTTTTTTTTGTTTATAATCTTTAAATTTAAATAAAATACTAATTAAATAGACTTGTTTTTTTATTACTGACATTGCTCTATGAGTGTCTATATTATAAAATAAACCAAGATGTTATAAAACGTAAAATCGCCCATATAATAACATTACATGGGCGATTTTTTATATATAAGTTATGCTGTCGCAGCTAACGAATTTTGATTATCCTGATATTGTTTAGGACTACAGTTATATTTTTCTTTAAATATTTTAGAGAAATAACTTCTACTAGTTAATCCTACAGTATACACAATCTCAGAGATGTTTAAATCTGTAGTTTTAATTAAATTTTCTGCAGTTTCTACACGTACGTTTCTAATAAAATCTGTTACTGTTCTATCGTGTAACAATTTAAAACCTTCTTGTAATTTTGATGGAGTTAATCCAGATTTAGCACTTAAATATTTTAAAGTATATTGCTTTTCTGGGTAGTTTGTAATGAATTGAGAGACGTCTTTAACTATCTCCATTTCATCTTTATTTAACGAGCCAAACTTGTTTTTAGCAAATTCAATATCGTCTGTATGTTGTTGTATTTCTAGGGCTAGTATAGTTTGTACTGTGCTTTCAACTAATAAACGTCTTACTACACCTTGTTGGCTAATAGCTTCTAATTGCTTTATTTTTTCTGAAATTTTAAGGTTGTAAGACCCGAAATATACATAATGATCGGTATTGCTTTCAGTTTTAAAAATTTCGTTTAATTTAGAATTTAAATCATTGTTGGCAAGAGATACATCGTCTGTACTTACTACTATTGTAGAGAAGTTAAATACTCTATCTTTTTCAAAATGATATACATTATTTACAGTATCTCCACTTCTAAGAATAGCGGTTTGATAGGCATCTAAAGTATTTGTTTTTCCAGAGAGATCAAAACTGTGTTCTACGTGTCCTTCAGAACAATAAGTGAAATAAATAGGAGAAGACTTTAATATTGTGTTTACTAATTTAAAATCTTTTTTAAACTCAATATCAAATGCAATATATGTAATGCTTTTTTTAATAGTTAATGCACTAATTGTACCATACGCTAGATCATTATCTAAAGTTAAAACATACTCTTCATTAAGCGCTGTTGTTGTTCCTCCAAGGTGTTCTTGAAGATCGTTAATCATTTTACGTGCTGTTGTTGATTTTATATATAAAGTTTTCATAAGATTAAATTGAGTTGAAATTGTTAATGATTTTTTTCGCTGGTTACTTGTATACTCTTTTATATTTTACTTGGATTTTACTCCAGTAACAATAGGATTAGAATTGTCAATTCTATTTAGAATGCCTTGTAAATTAAACACTTTAAAATGTGATGGCTTCATAACTTTTCCCACACGTGCATTTTGATTTGAAGTCGGTTTCATATTTTTATATAGTATTTTGGTTATTGATACTCCAAAATTCGCTAAATAGATCGGGGGTGGTGTTACATAATTTTTGGAATGTGTTATATAATTTTATGATTTTGGGCTTAACTTATTGTTTTTAAGTATCTTGTGTAGGGGTTTTAAAAAACAAGAAAGCCCAAAAGTTAACAGAAATTAACATTTTGGGCTTATAATTATTTAAAATAAAAAGCTTTTATAGTCTTTACAATCGCATTATAAAATTTTCTTTATTGAGATTTGAGGTGTTATATTGCCAATTAATTTGAAGCACCTTCTCTATAACAGATTTTAGTTTACTAAAATCATTAGGTTTATTAATATATATGTTGGCACCGTTTATAAACGTCTCATTAATGTCATTTTCTGATGACGATGTAGAATATATAGCAACAGATAAATCTTTAAGATGATTTGTTGTACGTATTTCTTGTAAACATTCTAATCCGTTTTTAACTGGCATATTCAAATCTAAAAATACCACTTGAGGTAAAATAGATTTTGGTTGAAATAAAAAGTCCATGAACTTCTGTCCATTTTCAAACATAGACAATTCAGTTTTAATATGAATTTGGTCTATGGCTTCTTTAAATAGAAAACGATCGTCTTCATCATCGTCCACTAAGGCGACATTTAATCTTTGTAAGTTCATAAAAACATTGAATTTATAACACTAATGCGTGGTGTTGTAATGTGTTATAAATTGATTTAAGTTAAATTTTTATTCATTAAAAATTGTGTAAATCTAAAAAGTAAATTTACAAATTAATTCTATTTAATTTCAAAAAATAAACTCTAAACTGTAGATATGTCTGTTGGAATGTAAATATTAAACGTAACTCCTTTATTTTCTTCACCTTCTGCAAAGATATAACCGTTATGGTTTTCAACAATTTTTTTGACTATTGCCAATCCAATTCCTGTACCTTCATAGGCCGTTCTAGTATGTAAACGCTCAAAAACATCAAAAATTTGTTCGCTATACTGGGGATCTATACCAATACCATTGTCACTCACTTTAATGTGGCAATATTCTCCTTCTGCTACTAGCTGCTCTAACTTAAAGGTGGATCCTTTGTCTATAACACTATCTATTTTAATAACTGGAGGTACGTCTTGCTTAGCGAATTTTATTGAATTGTTTATTAAATTATTCATTAACTGTATAAACTGAAATGGTATAGCATATATAGTACATAAATTTCCAGTTTCTATGGTGACTTGATTGTCTTTAATCAGTTCTCTTAGATCTATTTTAACTTCTTCTATAACACTATTTAAATCTGTTTTTTCAAAAGCACGCGTTGAGGTGTTTGTTCTAGAATAGGTAAGTAAATCTTTAATTAAAACTTGCATTCTATGTGCTGCATTTTGCATACGCATAAAATAACCTGTTCCAGTTTCTGAAAGATTATCTTTTTCTAAGTCTAAAATACGAGAAGAGAAAATCTGTATTTTACGCAATGGTTCTTGTAAATCGTGACTAGATATGTATGCAAAAGATTGTAGTTCTTCATTCATACGCTGTAATTCTTCTACAGAATCCTCTAATTTAGCATTGGCTTCACCTAATAATTTAGTACGATCTTGCACTTGGCGTTCCAATTCTTGTAAAAACATTTTTTGATCTTGAATGTCTGTACTAGTACCTACCCAACGCTGTATATTACCTGTGCTATCTAGTTGGGGAACTGCACGGCTTAGTTGCCAGCGGTATTGACCGTCGTATCTTAAAAAACGATGTTCCATGATAAAATCTTCTCCGGTTTCTATAGATTTTGTCCATAGATCTACATTCTCTTTTCTGTCGTCAGGATGAACAATTGTTAACCAGTTAGATGGATTTAAACTTTCATGAGTATGTCCAGTAAAATCGTATACAGTTTGGTTGTAATAATCTAAAAGTCCTTCTGTGTTTGCAGTCCATATTTTTTGAGGCATAGAATCTGCCAACAATCTAAACTTTTGTTCATTTTCCATTAGTTGTTGTTCATTGCGTTTTTCAGAAGTAATTTCTCTTAGCGTTCCAAATAGTTTAATTGGATCACCCTCTTCATTATAAAAAACCTTACCATGCGTGCGAATCCAAATTACAGATTCGTCTTTCTTACGTGCGCGCACTTCATAAAAGTAAGTTCCTGTTTTTAATGCATTTTCGAATGCAGGAATTAATATTGTGTCTAAATCTTCTTTTACAATTCTACTTCTTATAAAGTCTTTAGATAAAACAAAATTTTCGCGGTATCCTAGAATTTGAGTTAATCGTTTACTATAAGTAATATCTTTGTTGATTAAATCTAGTTCCCAAGTAGCCAAATCTGCAGCTTCTGTTGCAATACGTAAACGCGTTTCTGTTTTTTCAATTTTTTTTCTAGATGAAACTTTCTCAGTAACATCTACAGCAGTTACTATAATGCCTATCACTTTATCTTTATTTTCGAAGATAGGAGCATAATCAAAATCAAAATAAAAATTCTTAGTACCATCATTTCCTTCAACAGTTGCGTGAGCTTCTCTTTCATTATAAGATATTCCTGTTTTATACACATTATCTAGTAATTCAGGAAAACGTTGTGCTTTTAATTCAGGAAACACTTCTAAAAGCGGATGATTTAAGCATGCTTCAGGATCTTTTCTCCAGATGTCATTAAGCATGGTTTTATTAGCCATTTTAATGACATGATTTGGTCCATCAAAAACGGCAATTGGAATTGGGCTTTGTAGAATTACATTTTTAAATTTGTTTTCACTTTCTAAAACTTTTTGTTTAGCAATAACAGATTCTGTAACCTCGGTAGTCGCTAAAATTAATCCAGATATACTATCGTTATCATCTTTAATGGCTTCACCCAAAAAATTGAAAAAATGATTTTTTTTAATACCATTATTTAATATGGATACAGGCGTTTCTGTAAGCTGAAAATTTTCACCAGTAATAAAAGTGTTAAGAATATTTTCTTTTAAATCTGATATTGTGTCGGGTAATGCATTTTCAAAAGGATCTCCGATAGAAAATAAATTGTTTTCGTTAAATAATAGTTTGTATTTTTTATTAACAGTATCTACTGTTTTTGTTTTTGCAGAAATAATTAATACGCCAATAGGGGCGTGCTTTACAATATTAAGAAACCTTGATGTTAATTTAGTGACCTTTCTCGTGGCTTTAATTTTAGGTGTTTCGTTAATACAATGCACTAATACACCTAGAGCTTGGTTGCTGTTGGTGTGTAGTGGTGTAAAATTAATGTTCCAATACGTTCTATTTAAATTAGGTAGTTTAAAAACAAAATTATCCAGAGTGATATGGTTATTTAATTCTAACGCTGTTTGTATACTAGGTGTTAATTTTGTAAATACTTCAAGAGGTATACTTTTTAAAGGTTTTAATAAATAGGAGTGTACATTATTGTCTACTATAAAATTATCGTAAAAAGCTTCGTTATAAAAAAGTAACGCATCGTCCCCCCAACATAAAAACTGAGGTTGTTTACTGTTTAAAATAATATTTAAAGTATATATTAAAAACGGCGACCATGTATTAATAGGTCCTAACTGAGAAGAGTTGTCTATTTTAGAACTTAATAAAATTCCTATTTCAGACTGTGTAAGTAATTTATTTTGTGTTGTATCCATGTTTTAAAATAACTGCCAAAAACACATTGAAATAAAATGTTTAAAAAACTTAACAAGAAGTTTTATTGTGCAGATTTATTAGAGGTTCTAAGTTAATAAAAAATCTTGTTTTGTATTAAATATGTGCTAATTCAGTTTGAATCTTTTAACTTAGATTCTAGTGTCTGAGATGTTTTTTTTATAGCCAATTCTATAGATCGTTCTTCAGCAATAGCATATATCGTGTTATCCATAGTGTTTAATTTAATTTTGCAAACATTATCTAAATCGGTGGATTTATTTTTTACTTTAAAGTATACGCTTGCCCCAATAACATAAGGGAATTTTTTAGCTAACGGATTTAGGTGTTCCTCAACTAAATATTCGAAATAATTATTTTTAGGTATGTTTACATATTTAAATTGTAGTTCCATAACCTGTTTTCATTTTTAATTAAAATTCAGTGTAATATAAAACCGTATTATAAGGTTTGTATTAGGGTTTTATACTATTTAATTGTACAAATTTATGTTTTGCACTTTAATTGCTTTGACTTTAATGCAATTTAGATGTGCTCAAATCGTAAATCTTTGTTAAAATTTAATTGAGTTAATATTTAAATTTTAAAGCACATTTTAATAACTAACTTTAATGTTTGTTAGCATAAAAATAAATTATGAGTTATGAATTTGAAAACAGATTTAAGCTAAGAGATGTTCCTTATTTATTTAAGGAGACATTTAACAGATGGTTAGAAAGTGATCCATGGCGGTTAAGTGCTATAATAGCCTACTATTCTATATTGTCTTTACCAGGGCTTCTCGTTATAATAATTAATGTTATTGGAGCCATCTGGGGAACCGAAATTGTAGAGGGCGAGTTAACAAAGCAAATTTCTGAGGCTTTGGGTAGTGATGCTGCAAGCTCTATTAAGACTATGATTACAGAAACACAAAATCCAAATAGAAATATGTGGTCTACAATAGTAGGAATAGCAACATTATTATTTGGTGCTACAGGAGTGTTTTATCAATTGCAATTATCTTTAAATGATGTTTGGGATATTGAAATGAAACCCGGTTCTAATTTTACTCAAATACTAATAAGTAGAGCGCGAAGTTTTGCCTTTATTTTGGTGGTAGGATTTTTATTACTGGTAAGCTTAATAGTATCTGCTACAATTTCTATCTTAAATAATTATATACAAAGAATTTTTCCTGAAATAGTATTGTATGCTGCATATATTATAGATTTGGCGTTGTCATTATCAATAATATCGGCTTTGTTTTCGTTAATGTTTAAGTATTTGCCTAATGCAAAAATTCCTTGGAAAAGTGTTTGGATTGGCGGGTTTTTAACTGCAGTTTTATTTGTAATAGGTCAATCGCTTTTAGGATTATATTTTTCTGAAGCCAATCCTGGGTCTACGTATGGTGCCGCAAGTACCGTAGTTTTAATCTTACTTTGGGTGTCGTACTCTTGTCTTATTTTATTTTTCGGAGCACAATTTACTTGGGTATATGCTAAACATTATACAATAGATATTACACCTACCGAACATGCAAGAATAAAGTCTAAACATAAAAATTAAAAAGCAGAATACAGAGAAAAGAGACGTACAAAGGGTCCCGCTTAATTTGTATTAAATGGGACCCTTTTTTTAATAAATTAATTGACAAAATTTTATAAGCTGTTTATTTCGTCTCGTAGTTCAGCTTTCGTTTTTCCTGTTTTCTCTTGAAGTTTTCCAACCATTTCGTCAAATTTACCTTCAGAGTATGTTAAGTCATCTTCGGTAAGTTCACCATATTTTTGTTTAAATTTACCTTTAACTTGTTTCCATTTTCCTTCTAATTGATCTTGATTCATAACGTTGTTTTTATGGTTATTACTGAGGTAAAATTATTTCAAATTTAGGTAGTAGATAGACTGAGATACTCTAATTTTTAACGCAATCGCTTAGAGCTTAATAATAAATAGATTAGTAGATATAATTATCTTAATAAGATATAACTAAAGCTAATTAAGTAATTATTTGTTACAGCTAATGTTTAAATTTTTAGGATTAATTAATACTAATAATTATACGGAAATTTACCGTTATTCAATTTTAAATATAAAGCTATGGGAAGACCTACAATAAAAAATGAGGAACAATCTGATGCTTTAAGAGACAAAGGATATAGTCAAGAAAAAGCAGCAAGAATTGCTAATGCTCCAAACGCAGGAAAGCATGGAGGTGAGGCTAGCAAATACGAAACCCGAACTAAAGCAGAACTTTATGAACAGGCCAAAGCTTTGGATATTTCTGGACGATCTAAAATGAATAAGTCCGAATTAATTTCTGCGCTCAGAAATAATTAATTACATACATTTATAAACAACCAACATTTTAAACACACCATATGCAGAATAGAATTTCCCCAAATATTATAAGACAAATCTTTATACTCTTATTAATCTGTTCCTTTGCGGTTATGATATTTGTGGAGTTGGTACCTTATTTATCAGGTATATTAGGCGCAATTACCTTTTTTGTGCTGTTACAAAAACCAATGAAATATTTATTAAAAAGAGGCTGGAAGCCATCAATAGCTGCAACCTTACTTTTAATATTATCTTTTATAGGAATTTTAATTCCAATAACTGTAACAGTACTGTTGTTAGGAAGTCGTGTCGAGAAAGCTATTGCAAAATCAGAAGATTTTGTAAAAACCATTAAAGAGCAAGTATTTACATGGGAGCATGAGTTAGGATATCAATTTACTTCTAAAATAGATGCTTCCTCATTATCTGGATGGTTATCTAATAATGTACCGGATTTTTTAGGAAGTACGTTTAATATGATTATTGCTATAGGAATAATGTACGTCATGTTGTATTTTATGTTAAGTCATAGAAAAGCATTGCAACGTGCTATGTTAGATTATATCCCAATAAGTAACGACAATTTAAGAATAATAGGTAAAGATAGTCTAGCTATGGTAAAGTCTAATGCTATTGGTATTCCATTAGTAGCATTTGCACAAGGTATTGTTGCATTAATAGGTTTTTTTATATTTAATATAGAAGATCCTTTTTTTTGGGCCGTAATCGTATTTGTAGGATCAATGATTCCTTTTGTGGGAACATTATTAGGAACACTTCCAGTATTTGCACTCACACTTATAAATGGTAACGATACACAAGCTTGGGGTATTCTTATATATGGATTAGTTGTAATAAGCTCTACAGATAATTTACTTCGATTATTTATTTTAAAACGTTTGGATGATGTACATCCATTAATTACGTTGTTTGGTGTGTTAGTAGGAGTGCCATTATTTGGATTTATAGGATTGGTTTTTGGTCCGTTACTTATAAGTTTATTCTTATTAGTATTACGCATATATAAAGAGAAGTATGGAAAAGAGAGTTCTAATACTGAAGGAACTCGGTTATAGAAAATAATTTAGTTAATACATCTATTAAATAAAAAAAGTCTAAACTAGAACGTATTCTAGTTTAGACTTTTTTTGTAAATCTCAGTTTTTTAAGTCTTTTAGGGATAAATACGCGTAATGTATTGTTATTATGTGAATTACTTTGTTTGCGTTAAGTTTAGAACGGATACAGTTAAATGGTTTTTAACTTCTGCAATATCTTTACAGTAAGGAAATAATAAAGTATTATTTCAACTTAATATTAATCATTTAAAACCATATCATATGCTACGTTGGACAGTAACATTCGTAATTTTAGCAATCATTGCCGCAATCTTTGGATTCGGTGGAATCGCAGCAGGAGCTGCAGGAATTGCAAAAGTTTTATTCTTTATATTTTTAGTGTTATTTGTAATATCACTATTTACAGGAAGAAACCCTATAAAATAATCAATAATTTTTAAAAAACCACAACAATGAAAAAATCAGCTTATATATTATTAGTCGCAATAGCGATGACAGCATCTTTATCAACTTTTACAAGTTGTAGAGAAGAAAAATCAACAGGAGATAAAATTGAAGACGTCGCAGATGATGTAGGAGATGGAATTGAAGACGCAGCCGACGACGTTGAAGACGCCGTAGATTAGAAAAGAAAGCTACTTATTACTTTCTATTATACTTTAAAGGGTGTATTCTTCGGAATGTGCCCTTTTTTAATAATAATTCAATAAAATAAACTATTATGATTAAATCAGACGAATACGCAAAGCACGAAAGCGATTTTATAAAACAATATCAAAACAAAGGATATCGTGCAAATTATCAAATTGTAGATGGAGCATTAATAGATCTAGAAACTAAAGAAAAATTTAAGCCCGAACAAGTTAAAGTTGTTGCTGAACACCGTTACGAAGGGATGAGTAATCCTTCAGACATGTCTATACTTTATGTTTTAGAAACGCCGACAGCTTCTAAAGGAACATTTCTAACAGGGTTTGGGCCATCGGCAAATTTAGAAGATGCAGAATTTTTTAAAACGATTCCAGATGCTAATTATTCTGAAAATTCTAATATTTTAAAAGACGAATAGCTAGGTATGAAATTTAAATAATTGATTTTGTATGATTTAATAAGTTGAAAAATACATTGTTTTTGCATTTATAATGATAAAGATATTTGTATTTTGCTAAGATTAAATTTAAAAGTCTTTTATGAAATTATTCGTTAAATTCGACTATCAGATCGTTTGTAAGCGCGTGTTGGAAGCTCAACTAAATAAATTAGGAATTCCATACGAATTAAATGGTATAGGTGAAATTAAATTGCCTTCTGGTTTAAAACCCGATAAAAGGGAAGCGCTTATAGCTGGTTTAGAGTTTTACGGAATTGAAATTATTCAAGACGAAAAGGATGTTTTAGTACAGCGAATTAAGGATATTGTCTCTGATATGATTTATAATTATGAAGAAGATAAAACCTATAATACTTCAACCTTACTCTCTACAAAGTTAAATTATTCATACAGTTATTTGTCTAATGTATTTTCTGAAGTTACGTATTCTTCTATTGAGAATTTTGTCATCTTAAAAAAAATAGATTATGCTAAAGAACTAATGTCTAGTAATAAAGAATTAACACTAACTGAAATAGCGCATAGATTGCAATATAGCAGTGTCGCACATTTGTCTGGACAATTTAAAAAGATAACAGGCTTAACACCGTCCAGTTTTCAAAAGATAATTTTAAAACGCAGATCCAGATTATAATATAAAAAAGGTTCTAAATAATTATTTAGAACCTTTTTAGTGCTTAAAATTGTTAGCGTTTAAGGTTATTCAAACGCCTTGTAGCTAAATTTCTGTCCACCAACAGAAGCATCAGCCATTAAGCCTACTTTAGAGTGTATAAACACAGCAACACCATCTTTGTATTTTGCATCTAAACTTTCGCCAGATTTTAAAGCAAGAGCAGAAACACCTGCGTCAAACTCAAAATGGTCTTCTTTAAATCTCTCGACATCTTCTAATTGTTCAAAGAAAATAATTTCAATTAAAGCCTGTCCGCCAGCTTGTAAACCAACGCTTACTTCTTTTAATCCAGCCATGCCTTTTTTGTGGCCGTATTGGTGTAATGCACCTTTCCTGAGGCTTCGTCAAAAATAAATCCATCTTTTCTAACATTTTTAAATTCGACACAACCTGCAGATTTCTATAAAAATTCTTTTAGACCAGGTTTTACTTTTAAAAGTGTTTTTACAGCAGCATTTACTACTGTAATTGTTTTTTGTCTTTTTTACTTTATGAGTGAATCTTAAGCATAAAGCAGCCCATCAAGAGTGAAAACAAACCCTTTTTAAACTTCTGTATTCATTGATATTTAAAAAAGTAATTTTAAAGTGAAATTAAGCGTTTATTAGATGTGTTTATTCAATAAATGTAAGTTTATAAAGAATGTCACGTTTTAGTATTGTGTGTACATTATAACAGGTGTTTTTAACAGTTGTATGTCATTTGTGGGGTAATATTGTGTGTTGGTCTAAATTGTATTCATGCCTGTGTTAAACGCTAGTATTTTTTTAGGAAATTGAATTTGGATTTCATAATTTCAAATGTTTTTAAAGAAAAAATAAAATTAATTCTACTTTAAATGAAAACATAGTTTAACATCTTTGCGTAAAGATATGTTTTTAAGAAATGTAATTTTAAAATTCTGTTTATTAGTGTTTTATGGTCTTGTTTGTAAGTGGTGAGTAATTCAGAATATCGGAAATTTTAAGACTTTTCAAATTCATATTTTTAACTATTTTAGCGCTCTGTAAATGCAATATATCTAGATTAGCCTTTCTCTCTATTAAAGGATATCAAAATCTTGACTAATAATACACCATTTACAAAATGGTAAAATAAGTATGTGTAGCATTTAAAAATAGACATACTTATTATAAAACTATAAATTGTTTGTCGAATACTGTTTAAACATAATTTTAAATGTTATTTAATTCTTTCGAGTTTTTGATTTTCTTTCCTATTGTTTTTGTAGCTTATTGGCTATTAAGTAATTCATTACAAAAACAAAACATATTACTTTTGATCTGCAGTTATGTGTTCTATGCTTGGTGGGATTGGCATTTTTTATCTTTAATAATAATTAGTTCATTTATTGATTTTATAGCAGGTTTGCAAATCTATAAGTCACATACATCTCAATTACGTAAAATGTGGCTCTTGGTAAGCTTAATAGCTAACTTAGGTATGTTATCTGTGTTTAAATATTATAATTTTTTTGTAACATCTTTCACAGATTTAGTTCAAGTATTTGGTTGGAAGCCAAACGATTTAACCTTAAACATAATTCTTCCAGTAGGTATTAGTTTTTATACGTTTCAAACTTTAAGTTATACTATTGATATTTATAGGAAAGAATTACAGCCTACAAAAAATATAGTTTCTTTTTTTACATATATTGCATTTTTTCCACAATTAGTTGCCGGGCCTATAGAGCGTGCTTCAAATTTATTACCACAGATAGAGCAGCCAAGAAAATTTAGGAAAACATGGTTTAATGAGGGGGTAATTCAAATCCTAGTAGGTTTATTTCGAAAAATAGTAATTGCAGATACCATAGGTGCATATGTGGATTTAGTGTATGGAGATATTGAATTATATAATTCTATGTCTATAATTTTAGCGACTTTCCTGTATGCTTTCCAAATTTATTATGATTTCTCGGGTTATTCAGATATAGCCATTGGTACAGCTAAATTGCTTGGATTTAAGTTTCATCAGAATTTTAATATTCCCTACTTCTCAAAATCGCTAACAGAATTTTGGAGAAAATGGCATATGTCTTTATCATATTGGTTGAGAGATTATTTGTATATCTCGTTAGGTGGTAATAGAAAAGGTATTGTTATTACCTATAGAAATTTGTTAATAACCATGTTGTTGGGTGGGCTATGGCACGGAAGTTCTTGGAATTTTATAATTTGGGGTGCTATACACGGGGTAGTATTGAGTATAGAAAAGTTGTTAAAATCTAAAGGTTTTTGGGGTAATTTAAAAGGGTTAAGTTTTTTAGGCTATCCAATAACATTTATAGTAGTGCTTCTGTCTTGGGTGTTTTTTAGGTCACAAGATTTACATTCTGCGAGCTTAGCTATTAAAAAAATATTTCAGTTTAGTTTAGAGTTACCTTATGTTGGAGACGTAAATGTAATGGCTACCTCTATATTTGTATTAGCCATTGGTATTGCTTTTGACTTGTATTTATTTAATAAGAAAATTGATTTGGAAGTCTTAGGAGCTAAGTTTGTGCCTGTTAAAATTGCGGTTATCGCTACCGTTATTATTACATTAATTAATTTGTTTTATTCATCGTCTAGTAATTTTATTTATTTCCAATTTTAAAGTATGAATAGGGAAAATTTTATATATCTAGTTAAGGTTACTTTTCTGATATTAGTAGTGGCTTTTGTAATAGATAAAGCTGTGTTTCTTGCGTTAAATAAAATTAGTGATAACGTGTATTCAGGGCACAGTATTGGTAAATTAAATCAATATTTAAAAGTTAAAGACACGATCGATTATGTGGTTTTTGGAAGTTCTAGAGCAAACCATAATATAGATCCGAGTTTAATTTCTAAAAATAGTTTTAACATTGGTATGGATGGTGCTAAAATTGCATATTCGTCTGTATTAATTCAACTTTTACCAAAAGATAAGGGGCAAACAGTTTTGCTTCATATAGATCCAAATTATGCCTTCGATAAAGACTATGATGGGGCAGATATAGCGGCTTTAATATCTAAGTACAATAGAGACGGTGACATAAGACGAGAAATTGATAAATTAGGAAAAAACAACAGTCTTCAAAAATTTTTCTGGAGTTTAAGTTACAATGGAAAAGTTTTAGGAATTTTAAAAAACTATTTTGAGCCTAATGATTATTATGCTACCCTTTTAGGGTATGAGCCTATAGTAGTTACAGAAATGCAACGTGAGATTTTTAAAAACATTATAAAACGTGGTAATGTTGTAGATGTAGATGCGTTTTGTGGTACTAATTATAAAATGAATACTGCTTATAGTGAAGCACTCACAGATATAAAGTTGTTTTGCGATACTAATAATAAAAAACTTATATTATTTACCTCTCCTAAATACGAGTATCCCTGTATAGAGCTTACAAAGCAACTTAAAAATCAATTAGAAAATATGGGGTTTGAGTATTATAATCTTACAGATTTTTTTAATGAGAATAATAACTTAGATTATTGGAAAGATAAAACGCATTTGTCTCATATTGGTGCAGAGATTCTGTCAGAACATGTTAAGGATTTAGTGATGCAAAACAACTAGTGTATTCGAGTTTAATTTAAGTTCATTTAAGGTCCTTAAATTTCACAAACGCTTTGTATGTATTATCTTCAGCATTCATCTTGGTAATAAATATGTGTTTGTATGAAAAGTTATAGGCTAATTATTAGATATATTGTTACAGGAACACTTTTTGTAGTTGTTCCTATTCTTATATTAGTAGTATTGTTTGGTAAAGCATTAACTATTTTAATGCCTCTAGGTCATGCACTAACTCACAAGTTTAATTTAACTTCAATCTTAGGGCCTGCGGCAGTTATACTTGTGAGTTCAATACTTATTCTATTAGTAAGTTTTCTTAGTGGGTACTTTATTGTAAATGGCTTTTTAAAGCAATGGAGCAGTAAATTTGAAGCTACGCTTTTTTATCATTTTCCCTCTTTCCAGATGATGAAATATAGATTTATTTCTGAAACAGATTATAAAAAACAACACTTTTGGGAACCTATTTTGTTAAAAGAAGATAAAGCCTATGTAATCGCTTTTATTACAGATAAAAGTCCGTCAAATATTGTATCCATTTACATTCCAGATGCACCTAAAATGGATGCAGGTGAAATACGTTATATGCAATTATCAGATTGTGATTATATCCCAATAACCATGAAAGAAGCCATGAATGGTCTTCGAAATTTTGGAAAAGGATTCGATACAACAGTGTTTAAAATTGAAGAGAAAGTCTAACTTTAATTGTAATATTGCTGGCTGAAATTAAAATTTTTTAGCTCCATGTCAATTTTTCCAGTTACTACATCTACACTTTCGGCTTCAGCATTACGTGTCTTTTTAATTGAAACGTATGGATTTCATAAAACGTGTAGTTGTACATTGTTTAGAACAGGAATAAACCATACGTATTTTGTTACCAATCAAAATAAAAGGTATGTGTATCGTGTTTATTGTTACGCATGGCGCTCAAAGAATCAAATACAAGAAGAGTTGCGTCTTCTAAACCTGCTTAGAACACATCATATTAATGTTTCTTATCCTATTTTAGCTAATAATGGCGACTATATTCAAGAATTACTAGCTCCCGAAGGTCCAAGATATGGGGTGTTATTTTCGTTTGCCGAAGGTGAAAAAGTGCGATTCATGGATGAAAAAACGTGTTATGCTTTAGGTGAATTAATGGCTAAATTTCATAAAATAACTCAAGGTAAGTCTGTAGAAAGAATTCAATATACAGCAGAAACGTTAATGCATTTACCTTTTTCTTATGCTAAAGAATATTTTAAAGATACAATTCCGGAAATGCAATTTATAAAAGCGCAATCTGAAGCAATTACAAAAGTGTTTTCTGAAGTTGATACAACACAGCTAAGAAAAGGTGTCGTGCATTTAGATGTATGGTATGATAATATGAATATAAAAGATAACAGTAATATCACACTTTTTGATTTTGACTTTTGTGGAAATGGTTGGTTGGTGTTAGATGTAGCTTATTTTTGTAAGCAATTATTTCATATAGAATCAGATAAAACTGTATATGAACTTAAAAAGGATAAGTTTTTAGAAGGCTATCAGAGTGTGCAAAAATTATCTAATACCGAATTAAACATAATTCCAGAAACAGCAATGGCTATTTGGATGTTTTATTTGGGTGTACAATCCCAACGATTTGATTGGTCAAACATTTTTCTTACTACCAATTACTTGAAAATGTATATAGGAAAAATGAAAGCTTGGTATACCTATACTACAAGCGAGTTGGTAAATAACAGCGAGAAAAATTAACAATAGCTTATGGTGTTAAAATGATGTTTAAAACTAATATTTAGTATTTTAGAGATAAATAGTAAGACATTTTAACTTTAAAATTATGAAAAATATATTGGTTACTATTGATTTTAATGGTAAAGAACAACAAGTTTTAAATAAGGCTTTTGATATGGCTGTAGCTTTTAAAAGTAAGTTATGGATTATGCATATAGCTGCACCAGATCCAGATTTTGTAGGTTATGGTGTAGGACCCCAAGAAGTACGAGATTCCAGGGCTAAAGAGTTAAAAATAGAGCATGAAAAGTTACAAGATTATGCTTCTAAAATGAAAGCAAGACATGTAGATGCTGGCGGTTTACTAGTTGAAGGAGCTACTATAAAAACCATTATAACTGAAGCTGAAAAGTTAAACGCAGATATGATAATTTCTGGACATGAAAATCATGGTTTTTTTTACAAAGCCATTCTAGGAAGCACTGCCAAACAGCTTATTGAGGCCTCAACAATTCCGGTTTTAATTGTGCCAATTAAAGATTAATTACAAATCACTTTTTTTAAAGACGACTGCCTAATTTTTAACTTCGGAGCCAAGACTACATTTTTTTCAATTTTAATTAATTGAGGGGCGTTAATCTGTTCTAAAAACACTCTTGCAGCAAGTTTTCCCATGTCTAAAGCACATTGATCAACAGACGAAATTGGGTTTTCCATAAACTTTGTAAACGGTTCGTTACTAAACCCAATAACAGCGATGTCCTCAGGAATGTTTACACCATGTGATTTAATTTCTTTTATTGCACCTAGTAACATAAAATCACTAGAAGAGAATATACCATCAGGAGACTCATTAAATTTCATGATTTTTAGTCCTGCTTTTTTTCCGCCTTCTAAATCATTTTCTGTTTCAATAATTAAATTCTTGTCAAAAGGGATATTGTTATCTAATAATGCTTGAGTGTAACCATCTAAACGGTGTTTATAAATTTCTACAGATTTATGTCCTAAAACTGTAAGGTGTAAAATACGTTTGCATCCTTGTTCTATTAAATGTTGGGTTGCCATATATGCACCTTTAAAATCGTTTAATGTTACCGAACTTGCGCCTTTTAAATTTAGTTTTCTATCTACAAATATTAAGGGTGTATTCTTTTCTAGAATTCTATCAAAAATAGTAGTGCTTTTTGTGTTTTTTGTAATTGAAGTTATAATACCATCTACTTGCGCATTTAAAAGGGCATTAATATTTTGTATTTCTTTTTCTTCATTATCATGTGTTTGGCAAATAATGATATGATAACCTTTTGGATATAGTTCGTCTTCAATACCTCGAATAATAGACCCAAAAAAGTTTATATCTATTCTAGGCACAATGACTCCAATATTATTACTTCTTCCGCTTTTTAAAGCTAATGCTAGTTTGTTTTGTTCGTATCCTAATTCTAAAGCAGTTTCTTGAACTCGTATTTTTGTTTTAATACTAGTTTTAGGATGGTCATTTAATGCTCTAGATACTGTGGCTGCAGAAATATTTAATTTTTTAGCAATGTCATAAATCGTTGCTTTGTCGCTCATTTAATGATATTTATTGGATTGCAAAATAATGAAAAAAATAAAACCAAAAGGGCTTAATATTATGTTGTTTTTATTTTAATCAGGATGTTATTGTTTATAAAGATAAAAATAAGGAGGGTATTAATTTGTGTTTAAGCTTTTTTTATCGTTTTAAACTCCTATAAACCATTTTATTTAATTTGGATAATTCACTACCTATTGTATATTTAGTGGTGTAAAATAAAATAGAAATATGACGGTTGAAGATTTAGTAGGTTCATATACTGTTTCAGGTCGTAACCAAGATGAGAGTGAGCATGAATATAGAGGTATTCTAGATTTATCTTTAGATGTAAATCACCGTATTACCGCAAAGTGGTGTATTAATAATGAACAGAAACAATTTGGGTCCGGTTTTTTTAAGGATAATATATTAGTAATTAATTTTTATTATTTCGGAGAGAATAATACAAAGTTTAAAGGTGTTGCTGTCTATCGCGTGTTAACCCCTAATCTTTTAGATGGCTTTTGGTCGGAGAAATATGGTGACCCGTTATATTTGGGAACAGAACGTTGCTTTAAAAGGCAAATACATACACTATTAAATTAAAAACAGGTTTAACGTATTTAAAATTAAACCTGTTGTTAATAGTATTAAGTTGATGTAAATTGCTTTTAATTTAAACTTCTTAAATATTCTAGAATCGCTCTAGCTTGCTCTTCGCTTATAGGAGCCGTTACCATTGGAGCTTTATTATATTCGTCATAAATGCCTTTTGCTAATGGATCTTTTTTAATCATTTCAGCGGTATTCATGGTCATATTCATGATCCATTCAGGACTTCTTTTTTGAGTAATATCACCTAATGCCGGACCAATAAATTTTCTGTCTGTTTTATGGCAACCTACACAAGTTGTATTGAAAATAGTTTTTCCTTTTTCAGCCAAATCTCCATCTATAGTCTCATGTAAATCAACATTTTTAATAGGTCCAATACCTTTATTCTCTAAATCAACTATAGTTTCAAAAGAACTGTTTTCTTCTGCTGTTGTAGTGGCTTTAGCAGGTGTAGTTGTTTTAGGAGTGTTATATTCAAATTTCTTTTTTTCTGTTTTATTGTCTCCACAACTTAATACAAGAAGAGCTAATGCAATATAGAGTGCGTTTTTCATGAAAAAATATTTTAATTTAATCTATAAAATTATAAATAGTTTCTAGGTTCTAAAATGATTATGATCATATCTTTTAACTTTATGTATATTTAGCTATCCACATTGGGCTTAAGATATATGAGTCGTTTAAAACTTGTTTTATTAAAAGTTTATTTGTGTTTATAATATAAATGATTTTTATAATAGTTATAGCAAGGTTTTAATATTAAATTTACTTAACTATTGATGTATAAAATTTTAACTCTAATGAAATTTGCTTTTTTCTTTTTGTGTGTTTTATCAATGCATTATATAACTGCACAGCAACTAAAAGGTAAAGTTTTAGATCGGGATACAAATACACCTTTAGAAGATGTGAATATTTATTTTAAAAGTGATACAAGCACTGGTACTGTTTCTGACGAAGATGGAGTGTTTAAGTTGGATATTAAGAATCATGATAAAACTTCTGACGACATAGTGTTTTCTGTAGTAGGATACACTTCTTTAGAATATACTATTGAAGAGGTTAAGTCTAGAAATTATATATTATTTCTTAATAAGAAAAATGAAGATTTGGATGAAGTTCTTGTGGTTGCTGATTATGATTTGCGGCCAGAATTAATCTATAAAAAAATGACCCCTTTAACATGGGGAGTACATCATTTTGGGGCAGTTTTAGTAGCAGATAAAATATACGTTTTTGGAGGTGATAGAACAGCTATAATTGAAAGTGAAAAGCAAGCCATGGAGCAAGCATTAGACATGGATGAGTTTTTTAAAATGCTTAAGTCTAAATTGGTTTATGAGCAGTATAGTGATAAATTACAAGTGTATGATATTGCAAAAGACTCTATTTATTTTTCAGATTTAGAATTAAAAAAACGTGCTTATCATGAAGCGGTAGCTATAAATAATACCGTATATGTTTTAGGTGGAAAATCATTATCTAGAAACAAGTTAAAAGAATATCTGCAAAATGATATTGAAGTAGTAGATTTGGATTATAAGCAATTAAAAATAGATAATACGTATCCGCATCAAGCTATAAATTTTGCGGCAGTCGCATATCAAGATAATGTGATTGTAATGGGAGGATCTACGAGTAAGAGTAGTAACAATAAAAAAACCTTTAGTAATAAGTCTTATATTTATAACACCACGTCTGGATATTGGTATGAACTAGCTAAAATGACTTCTGCGAAAGAAGTTAACGCTGTATTAGTAAATAATAATGTGTATCTCATTGGCGGATTTAATACGAAGGCATTGGCTACCATAGAATATTATAATATTAAAACGGGGAACTGGCACACAGTAGGCGAGATGTTTACAGCTATGGAAAATCCTGCCTTAACTCATTTTAACAATGTTATTTATATTTTTAATGACGACACCTTATTAACGTACAATACGGTAACCCATGTTTTAAATTCTTACAAAACAAATCTGGATGTTTTTAATGCTTCGCTCTTTTATAATAACGGAAAATTGTTTTTAGTAGGCGGACTCACAAATTATAATTATACCATTTCGCCAGCATCAAAAATCTATCAATTCGATTTAAGAGATTTGTCTAGAACCCAAATTATAGAAACCAAGGTGCTTCATTAAATTACCTATTAAATAGGTTCTACTTTTTTTTAGCATTAAACCAGCAGTCTAACTTTAACTCTACACTACCTGTTTTATTTAAAACGTAATATGGAGGGGTATTCTGTTCTTGTTTTTGCTAATTTCATCAATATTTTTCTTTTAACTTTTGTAATCATAAAAAAATCCCTACTTTTGGTAAACCAGTGTGGTAAACCAATTTTTAATACCCACAAAAAATAAACAAACAAACTATGCAGTCTTGCCTTAATGCGCTATACGTTAATATATGTCTGTTATGCTTAACAGCCGGAGGAATATTTACAGCATATAATAGTACACAATCTGTGTTGCAAAATATAGTGCAACATATTGTAATAACTCCTTATTCAGCGTTTACAAACGGTATTCAATCAAATGCTTTAGCCAGTCATTCGTGTACAGTTGCAGAACTTGTTTTAAAAGGGCCTCAAACTCATGGAGGTCTATTTGCATTATCCTTAGAAGATTTAAAAATAGAGATGCCTCAGGGTGTTATCGCACGCCTTAAGTTAAATTTAAAAACAAAATTGGCTTTGAAAGGTTTGGAGGTTTAAAAGTATAATAAGGTAGATTGTTAAAATTATTAAGTAAATAAGTCATATGTTATATTTAAAAAGAATCGTTTTAATTTGTTGTGTGTTAGTCGCGCAAAGTGGATTTTCTCAAGAACATCCCAATTTAATCTTAACCAAGCAAGGGGTTAAAGATATTAAGGCTAATTTAGGTAAAGTACCTTTGTTTGATGCTACTCTAGCAGAAGTTAAAGCAAGAGTTGATGCAGAAATTGAAAAAGGTATTTTTGTGCCAGTTCCTAAGGATATGGCAGGAGGTTATACGCATGTACGTCATAAATTAAATTATTTAACGATGCAGGAAGCAGGTGTATTGTATCAGATCTTAGGAGATAAGATATATGCAATATATGTGCGTGAAATGCTAATGGCTTATGCCGATTTATACCCAGAATTACCAAGACATCCGCAAGAACGCTCTTATGCAAGAGGTAAATTATTTTGGCAATGTTTAAATGATTCTAACTGGTTAGTTTATACAGCTCAGGCTTACGATTGTATTTACGACTACCTATCTAAAAAAGAAGTAAAACATTTAGAAAAGAAATTATTTAAGCCAATGGCAGATTTCTTGTCTGTAGATACACCTCAATTTTTTAATAGAATTCATAATCACAGTACTTGGGGTAATGTTGCAGTGGGTATGATTGCTTTAGTAATGGATGATGATGCATTATTAGATAGAGCACTTTATGGTATTAAAGATTTAAAATTAGACGCAGGAAAAGATAATGATGGTGGAGATATTTTTGTTGAAGGACAAAAAGCTGGCTTTTTAGCAAATTTAGAAGAACCTTTTTCTCCAGATGGGTATTATACAGAGGGTGCATATTACCAACGTTACGCAATGTATCCGTTTATGATTTTTGCAGAAGCATTACAAAATGCGAAACCAGAAATTAAACCATTTGAGCATAAAAATGGTGTATTACTAAAAGGTGTAGATGCATTGCTTAACTTAACAGATAAAGATGGTGAGTTTTTTGCCTTAAATGATTCACAGAAAGGGATGTCTTACTTTACAGAGTCTCTTGTGTCTGCTGTAGATATTGCATATTATTATGGTGATAAAGATCTAAGTTTATTGTCTATAGCAAAAGAACAGGGGCGTGTACAATTAGATCAGACAGGTTTAGCTGTTGCAATTGGTGTACGTGAAGGTAAAGCAACGCCTTTTGAAAAGAAATCAATATTGCTAACAGATGGTGCAAATGGTGATGAAGGTGCAATCGGAATTTTAAGATCTACAAAGCACGATGCTTTTACATTAGTTATGAAAAATGCTGCTCAAGGATTAAGTCATGGGCATTATGATAAATTGTCTTTTTCGCTATTTCATGAAGGCGAAGAGCTGTTTCAAGATTACGGTTTAGCACGTTTTGTTAACATCGAACAGAAAAATGGTGGAGGCTATTTAAAAGAAAATAAGACTTGGGCAAAACAAACCATTGCACATAATACTATTATTCAAGATGAAACGTCTCATTTTAATGGAGATTATGAGATCGGAAGCAAGCATCATTCAGACATGTATGTTTTTGATGTAAAAAATCCAGATATCCAAATTGTAAGTGCTAAAGAAAAAAATGCCTATCCAGGTACTTTACTACAGCGTACTATGGTTATGTTAAACCATTCAGATTTCGAGCAACCTGTGGTATTAGATTTAATGCAAGTTAATGCAGATGCCAAACATCAATTCGATTTGCCTTTCTATTATTTCGGACAAATTATCTCAGCAGATTTTAACTATAATAAAGATGAGACTTTACATACTTTAGGCAAAGCTCATGGTTATCAGCATTTATGGAAAGAAGGTGAAGGGGGTTCTAAAAATGAGTCTGCAACGCTAACATGGAGAAATAATAATACATTCTATTCTTTAACCACTACCACTTCCCAAAGTGATAAGTTAATCTTTGGACGTATAGGAGCAAATGATCCTGAATATAATTTAAGACCAGATCCAGTGTTTATTGTTAGGAAAAATACGGACAATGCTTTATTTGCTTCTGTCATAGAAACTCATGGTAGTTATAGTACGGTTAGTGAATTGGCTAAAAACGCATTTTCTAACGTTAAAGCATTAAAAGTTTTACAAAGTTCTAAAGCATATTCTGCAGTAGAGCTTACTTTAAAAAATGGTCATACGTACGTGTTTATTATGGCAAATTCTAATGCCTCTAAAACCGATAAACATAGTATCGCAATAGGAGGTAAAACTTATAGTTGGACTGGAGTCTATTATTTTAACAAATTATAATAAATAGTTTAGTTTAAAAAATAGTCTTATTTATAAGATAATTGTCTATTTCGAATAAATAGACTTTAAATAAAAAGCGCTTTTTAATATTTAACATTAAAAGGTGCTTTTTTTTGCGAAATGGTTTTTTTTTAACAAATAATTAATATATATTTGGGTAACCAAACTGGGTAACCAATCTGGTATACCAAACAAATAAAAAAGGTTAGTTCTTATTCGTTTTTTTTAAATGACAGTAAAGGAAAAATGCTTTTCTTTTGGAGTTAAACTTCCTTAAAAGGGAGTAAAACTTGTTAGCGTTAAGGTAAAATTTAGTGAAAATTAAAATTGATTATCAATGTTAAATTGCTAAGTGGACGTTTTAAATGTTAGCTGTTTTTATAAAAAAATGAATAGTGTTTTTTAAAAATGTTCTAACTAAATGCTAAATTATTATTTATTAAAACAACAACAAATGAATTTGAAAAAACAATTAGTATTGTATGTAGTTCTGTTGCTTAACACAGCGTTGTTTGCACAGGATGTAGTTACAGGTGTCGTTACAGACGCACTAGGTGCTCCAATTCCAGGGGCAAATGTCCTGGTTGTAGGAACATCAAGAGGTACATCTACAGATTTTGACGGAAATTTCTCTTTAGAAGTTGAAGCGGGAGAGGTGTTACATTTTTCTTACATAGGATTTGTTACCAAGCTGGTAACTGTTGGTGATAGTAAAACATTAACTGTAACGTTAGAAGAAGATTTAAGTGAACTTGATGAGGTAGTCGTAATTGGTTATGGTACTCAAAAAAAATCACACGTTACAGGTTCCGTATCAAAAGTAGTAAATGAAGATCTTGATCAAATTGCAGTATCAAGGGTAGATGATGCCTTAGTTGGTCAAGTGTCTGGGGTAAACATTCAATCTACAGACGGTGAGGCAGGAGCTGCTCCAACCATTACTATTAGAGGGGTTGGTTCTATGGCTGGAGATTCTACGCCATTAATCGTTGTAGATGGTATTATTGTAGATTCAAGCTTTTTAGGGTCTTTAAACATGAATGATGTAGAGTCTTTTGAGATTTTAAAAGATGCAGCTTCTTCTTCTATTTATGGTTCTAAAGGGTCAAATGGTATTATCATGATTAGTATGAAATCTGGAGTTGCTGGAAAAACAAGAGTTAACTACAGTACATTTACTGGTATGAAATCTGCTAGAAAAAGTGACGCTTATGGGTTTACAACTCAAGGTTGGGCAGATATGCAAATGGAAGAAAACGGTGTGATATCACAATATACACAAGCACAATTACAAATAGGAACAGACCGTTCTTGGCAAGATGTGTTTTTTGAAGACGGTACAATTACTAACCACTCTTTATCTATTAGAGGAGGTAATGATAAGACAAAATTTACTGTCAGCATGAACTATTCAGAAGACGAAGGGGTAATGTTAGTAGATAATTATAAAAAGATTGGTGCTAGATTAAAATTAGATAGTAAACTAAATGATAAAATTAGTATTGGAGCTAACTTTAGTCCTTCTTATACGAATAGAAGACGTTTTTCTGAAAACATTCATAACGTTGCTAGACACCAACCATGGTTACCAATTTACCATACAGAACAGTCTCTACAATATGTAGATCCAAATGGAGCTTATAAAGATTTAAAAGTAGGGGATTATGCAAGACAAGATCACTTTACAATATTTGATTTAGATGGAGACGGACAAATTAACGATATCTTAACAAACATAGGAAACAGTAACAACTCTAACCCTTATGCAAGAATTGTAGAGCGTAACAGAACAGACAAAAAATTCCAATTATATGGAAGTTTTTACGGACAATATGAAATTTTAGAAGGATTATCATTTAAATCTTCTTTGTCAGGTTCTTATAACGATACACGAAGATTTGATTATATGGGAACGCAAGCTAGAGAGAGTATCACAGATGCTTATATGCAAGAAATTTCTCAAAAAGATAATTACTTAATTTTTGATAACTTCTTAAACTTTAATAAATCACTTGGTAAGCATGATATAGGTGCTACTTTAGGTACGTCTATTGAAAGTAGAAACTATTTTTACTCAGGGTTTAAAGGAACAGGATTTACTAACGACGTAGTAATGGAAATTACTAACGCTACAGCAATTTCAGAATTTGATGGATTTGAATGGCAAAAACGTGGTATTTCTTATGTTGCCAGACTTACTTATGCTTTTGATAATAAATACTTAGCATCTTTTAGTATGAGACGTGATGGTAGTTCAATATTTGGTTCAGACTATAAATATGGTAACTTCCCAGCAGCATCTGTAGGATGGAACATTGCAAAAGAAGACTTTATGTCTGAAAGTGATGTAATTAATAACCTTAAGTTTAGAGTTAGTTATGGTGTTACAGGTAACGACCGTTTAAATACCGGTGCAACAGATCCAGATGCTAACGGTAGTGAAGCTACTTTAAGTACAGGTAACATCTTAGTAGATTACTATCCATATTTAGCTTTATTAGGAGCCGCAGGAAATAGTTATGCAGTAGATGGTTCTATCACAGCAGGATTCTCTCCAGTAAACATTGCAAACCCAGGATTAAAATGGGAGCGTTTAGTAGAAATCAACCCAGGTATTGATTTTGGATTACTAAACAATAGAATTACAGGTTCTATAGATTGGTATCAAAGAACTAGTGACCAATTATTACTTAACAACCCAATATCAGTCACAACAGGTTTTGAGGGGGCTTTAGTAAATTTAGGAGAAGTTAAAAATGAAGGATGGGAATTTGAGTTAAGAACTAAAAATATTAGTTCAGAGAAATTTAGCTGGAGTACTACTGTTATTGCAACAACAAACAAAAACACATTAGTAGATTTTGCAGACTCTGACGGTCAGATTACAAGTTTAGATCCAAGTAGACCTGCAGAATGGATTAACTTAGAAGGACAACCTATTTCTCAATTCTACGGATATGTAGTAGATAAAGAAATTCCATTAGAATATTTAGATAGACCATACAGACACGTTGGTGCACAGTCAGGTTTAGTATATGTTAAAGATTTAAACGGTGATGGTGTTTTAGACGAAGAAGATAAAACCGTATTAGGAAACCCTTATCCAGAATTAATTTGGAGTTTTACTAACGAATTTAGTTTAGGTAACTTCGATTTCTCTTTCATGTTCCAAGGTTCTCATGGAGCAGAAGTTAGAAACATTGCAGACCACTACTTGTTTAGTAACAATAACAACAGAACAATCTTAGAAGGAACTCCAGATCAAGAATTCTTAGTAGATAAATATTTTACTAATAGTATTGTACAAGATGCTTCTTACATTGCTTTAAGAAACGTTAATATTGGGTATAACTTCCCAAGTGAAACTTTAGATAAACTTAAACTTTCAGGATTAAGAGTTTATGCTACAGGTCAAAATTTAATTTACGAAACTGCAGATAACTATACAGGATGGAACCCTGAAGCACTTGATAAAACAAGTCCTACTCAATCAGGATACCAAAGAGGTGGATCGCCAATATATAGTACTATATCTCTTGGTTTAAACTTAGATTTTTAATACATTTTTTAACGATTTAACAAAATAATATTATGAAATATTTCAAATATATCGCTTTTATGTTAATGGGGAGTGTCTTCATTTCATGTAGCGACTTTCTAGACCCAACCCCAAGTTCGTCTATTACAACAGACAACTACTATAATTCTGCAGAAGAGTTAGAAACTGGATTAATTGGTGTTTATGCTGGTATTAAAGGAATTAATAGTAGTAGTAAAGACGATAACCACGGTGTACAGTGGGAGTTTTACGTAACAGAAATGCGTACAGACAATACAAGTACCAAAAGTCCTGATTCTGAAGACGCTTCAGATGCAGGGCAAATGGAAAGTTTTGCCGTATTGCCAACAAATAACTTTGTGTTAAATTATTACACAAGTAGTTTTGAAACTATTTATAGAGCTAATGTAATATTAGAAAATTTAGATGTTGTAGAGGATGAAGCAACATATGCTGCTTTAGAAGGTGAAGCAAAATTTTTAAGAGCTTACTCATATTTTAATTTGGTACGTTTATTTGGAGATTTACCTTTAATTGATAAAGTTGTAGACCCTTCAGATGTAGAAACTCAATTCACAAGAGTAGATACTAGTATTATATACGACTTAATTATTTCAGATTTAGAAGCTGCAGTATCAGGTATCGCAGATCACGGTTATAAAACTAGAGCATCTAAAGATGCAGCAAAAGGATTATTAGCTAAAGTATATTTATCTTTAGATAGTCCAGAATATTCTAAAGCACAAGTTTTATGTGAAGACATAATGTCTAGTGGTGATTACAGATTATTAGATGATTTTTATGATGTATTCTATTCAGAATTAAATGACGAAGTTATTTTTGCTATCGGATACAATAGTGGTATTCAAGATAATAGTCAAATTTTCTCTGCAGAATTTATGAACGCTGTAGGACATACTAGTGGTGTAAATTATGCAACTACAGATGTTAAAGCTGCTATTGATGAATTTGGAGGAAATAGAACAGAAGTATCTTATAGAGAAGATCCTCTTACTTTATTTGGAGGAACAATTAGATACCAAGTTGGTAAATACTTCCCTGATGGTGAAACTGGAGGAAGCGACGGACAAACGTTTGCAGGTTTACCTCAGTTAGCAGGTAACGACTGGATAGTGTTACGTTATGCAGATATTTTACTAATGCACGCTGAAGCTATTTTAGCAGGTGCAGAAGAAACTACTAGTGCATCAGCCATAGATTCTTATATGGAAGTACGCTCAAGAGCAGGTTTTGAAGACCGCCCAACAAGACTTACTAAAGATGCTTTATTAGTAGAGAGACGTGTAGAGTTAGCTTTTGAAAATCAAAGATTTTATGATTTAGTTCGTTTTAATGAAGCGCAATCAACATTATCAGCTTTTGCAGCAGCTAACGGATTTACTTTTACTTCAACAGATTTATTACTGCCTATTCCGCAAAACGAAATAAATCTTAGTCAAGGTGTAATGTATCAAAACCCAGGATACTAATTAATTTATTAATTAAAAGACAAAAAAACAATGATTAATTTAAGAAAATATATAATCGGAACGGGTGTAACAGCCTTAGCGCTTGCGGTAAGCCTTTCGTTTACAGCATGCGACCCAACAATAGATGCCTTAGAATTTGATTTGCCAGAAGCTAACTCTCAAGAAGATTTAACACCGCCTTCAGCAAGTTTTACAGCTAATGTAACTTCAGACTATTTAACTTACGATTTCTCAAACACATCGTCTAGTGCAACAGATTATGTTTGGGATTATGGAGATGGTAATACAGGAACAACAGTAGATGGTCTAAATACATATCCAGACGAAGGTGTGTATACAATTACACTTACAGCAACAGATAAATTAGGTAAATCAGACACTTATACAATGGAAATTGAAGTTGTAGAACCTGAAGTTCCTGCAGCAATTTATCCAGAGATTATTAATGGTGATTTTGATGGAGGAACAAGTGGTTGGAAACCATCTAAATGTACAGATTGTTCAACAAGTGCATTTAATGCAAGTTCAGACGGTTCGCCATTACTGTATGATGGTACAGATTCTGGAGAAAGCAAAACAGCAGGTGCAAAATATACAAGTACTACCTCTGCAGGTCCGTTATTAAGTAGTAACACAAGATATGGTTATCAACCAATATATGTGTCTGCTAATACAAATTATGTGTTGGAATATGAATATGCTATTAAGACAGATAATGAAGATATCGAAGGAGGAGACCGCGTAATAGTAAGTATATTAGATGGGTATTATGACGATGCTGCTGTAGCTGCAGCTAGTACTCCTATTGTAAGTATAACAGGAGCAGAAGCTAATGGTAAAGGTAACTTCGCAACAGTTAAACAAGTATTTTCTTCAAACGCAACAGGTGAGATATCAATTTTAATGTATGCTATTACTAACGATGAGTTATATATAGACAACGTTAAAGTTTATCCAGTAGAATAATAAGGTTGATTATGAAAAACTTCCGCAAAGAAATATTAGGATTATTAGTGATAGTTTTTCTTTCTGTTAACGCTACTTGTCAAGAAAAGACAAGTAGCGCTACAGATTCATCTTCCAAAACTGAGAAAAAGAATAAAAAGAAGAAAAAATATAAATTACCAAAGATAGATCTAAGTCATTGGAGTGTAACCACACCAGAGCGTAATGCAAAAGGTGGAGCTATGAATATTGAGCCACCAGAGATTTTAAATTATGCGACCGATGAGCGGTTAATCCCTTATATGTATAATGATTCTGTAAACGGTGCTTTAGTATTTTATTCATACCCAAGTGATGCTACTACAGCAAATACTAAATATACCAGATCAGAACTACGCGAACAAATGGTTCCAGGAGATAATAATACCAATTGGACATTTGCAGACGGTGCATATATGCGTGGTAAATTGGCCATGGAAGATGTATCGAAAGGTTCTGATGGTAAATATCATAAAGTAATCATCATGCAAATTCATGGTAGATTAACTAATGAACAGCGCGATTTAATCGGACAAAAAGATAACAATGCGCCACCAATATTAAAAATATATTGGCAAGACGGTAAGATACGAGTAAAAACTAAAAAACTAAAAAACCTTAGTGCTACAGACGAAGAGTTATTGCATGAAGATGCATGGGATGATGACGAAGGGCATACATTCGATCAAGAAGTAGGCTTTGGAAAGTTTATATTAGAAGTTAAAATTTCGGACGGTAAAATGGTTGTTGTTCTAAATAAAAATGAATATGCAGTATACGAAGATGTCAGTATGAGAAGATGGGGCATCTTTGAAAACTATTTTAAAGCGGGTAACTATTTTCAATCGCGAGATGAAGGTGCCTATGCGAAAGTTAAATATTACGAGTTAGAAGTTAAACATTAACATTTAATTGTATTTATTAGAGTTTTATTAACGTTTATAAGGGTTTAGTAGACATTAGTTATATTTTTTTTTTTGTAATTTGCAGCCACTAAACTGGTAAACCAATTTTTGAGATAAATGAAATTAGGAGTTCTATCGAAAAGTGATAATGAAGAAATTCATAATCAGATAATAGTTCAAATAGCTGAACTAATAAATGTAAAAAATCTAGAACCTGGAGACAAATTGCCCTCAGAACGTATGTTGTCTGAGAAATTAGACGTTAGCAGAAGTGCGGTAAGAGAAGCTATTAATAAACTTGTATTTTATGGTTTATTAAAATCTATTCCTCAAAGCGGAACTTTTGTTGCTAATATAGGCGTTACGGCAATGAACGGTATGGTTGAGTATATTTTAGGTCTTGGAGATCCAGATTTTAAATCGTTAGTAGAAACTCGTATTCTTTTAGAATTAAAAATTGTAAAATTAGCGTCCTTAAGACGTACAGAAGAAGACCTAGTAAATATAAAGAAAGCTTTAGACGCGTATGAGGAAAAGGTATTAAATGGTGAAGATGCAGTGCAAGAAGACTTGCTATTTCATTTAGCTATTGCAAATACTTGTGGTAATAGTACACTTAATGGATTTATGTTAAAAATTACTCCAGAAATTATTACCAACTTTAAGAAATATCATGTGTGTGGAGATGAGTTAACTGTGGAAGCGATTAAAGAACATAAGCAGATTTACGAAGCGATTAAGAATCGTGAAACTCAGAAAGCAAGAGAAATCATGAAAGTTCATTTTAAAACACTGTATCAATATTGTTATAACATCAAATAAGTATTAATAATTACCCGGAAGATGTTGTTAAAAATAGTTTCTTCCAACAAACTAAAAAAGTATTATGAAAGTAAAAGGATTAAGGTGGTTTATTATAGGGTTAATATTTTTAGCCTCTGTAATTAACTACATCGACAGAAGTGCATTAGCAGTAATGTGGGGAAATGAAAATCTAGAAGGTTCAATTTCTCACTCTTTAGGCTTAACTAAAGAGCATTATAGTTACATATTAAACATATTTATGGTAGCCTATGCCTTAGGACAGTTGTTTTCCGGTAAGTTATTTGATAAAGTTGGAACACGCTTAGGGTATGTTATTAGTATTGGTGTTTGGGGACTATCTTCTTTCTTACACTCTACAGTAAGAGGCTTTATAGGATTAGCTTTCTTTAGAAGTACTTTAGGTCTGTCTGAAGCTGGTAACTGGCCAGGAGGGGTTAAAAGTAATGCCGAATGGTTTCCAATTAAAGAACGTGCAATAGCACAAGGGTTGTTTAACGCAGGAGCTTCAATTGGTTCTGTAATAGCACCACCGTTTATTGCTATGCTTTTTGTAGCTTATGGCTGGAGAACAACATTTATGGTTGTGGGGTCTTTTGGTATCATTTGGATTATTCCATGGTTACTTATTAACAAAGCAAGCCCTAAGAAACACCCATGGATTACACCAGAAGAACAAGAATATATTTTAGATGGACAAAGTCAAGCAGATCGTGATGCTCAAGAAGATGGTAAAGGATTAAGCTTAAGAGAAATTCTTTCACATAAAGAAGCATGGTCTATTGTTGTTGGACGTTTTTTCTTAGAACCAATTTGGTGGTTGTTTGTAGGTTGGATGCCAATTTACTTGTTTGATGTGTACGGATTTAATGTAAAAGAAGTTGGTATGTTTGCTTGGGTACCTTATGTAGGTGCTGCAATTGGTAGTATTGTTGGAGGATATGTTTCTGGACAGATTATTTCTAAAACAAACTCTATAGATAAAGGTAGAAAATACACTATTTTAATAGGAGGTCTTATTATGTTCTCTGGATTAGTTGCAACAGTATTATTTGGTAATACTCCAGAACGTTTTGTAGGGATTGTATTTGTAGTGTTATTTGGTTTCCAATTTGCTATCGGTAATGTACAAACCTTACCAAGTGATTTATTTAGTGGTAAAAACGTTGGTTCTTTAGCTGGACTGGGAGGAATGGTAGGAGTATTCTCTGTTATTATTATGAACTTTATCGTACCAATAGTAGCAAAAGTTTCTTATACTCCTGTATTTATTGCAATCGCATTATTTGTACCACTAGGTATTGGAGCAATCTATTATTTCGCAAGAGAAATCAAATCAGTAGAATAAAAAAACTAAGTTAAATAATTAAATAAAATAAAATGAGTAATTCAAAAAAAGTCGCTGTTATTACAGGTGCTACAGGTGGAATTGGTTTCGCAGTAGCTCAAAGATTAGGACAAGATGGTTATACTGTAGTATTAAATGGTATTGAAGACGAAATTGGTGCTGAGAGAGTAGCTGAACTTACTGCTGCTGGAATCACTGCTGAATATGTAGGATTTGATATGACTAAAGATGATGCTGTTACCGAGAACATCACTAAAATTGGTGAAAAATATGGTAAAATAGATGTTCTTGTAAACAATACTGGTGGTATTGGTGTAAGAGCTAGATTTGAAGAAATGACAACTGAACAATACAGATTTGTTATGGCTTTAAATTTAGATTCAGTATTCTTTGCTTCTAGAGCAGCTATCCCTTTCCTTAAAAAGAGTGACTACCCTTCAATTATAAACTATACGTCAAATGCAGCTTGGAATGGTGCAGGACCTGGAGCAGGAATTTATTCTGTATCTAAAGGTGGTGTGCAATCTATTACTAGAGCTTTAGCGAAAGATTTAGCTGAATATGGAATTAGAGTAAACGCAGTATCTCCTGGTACTATTGATACGCCTTTCCACGCGCAAATTAAAGCTACTAAACCAGAAGTATTTGCTTCTTGGGCAAACAGTGTTTTATTAGGTAGATTAGGTCAGCCAGAAGAAGTTGCTGGTGTTGTTTCTTTCTTAGCTAGTAAAGATGCCTCTTTCATGACAGCTGAAACTGTTCAGATTGGTGGAGGACAAGCATTAGGTATCTAATACATCCCTTATAATAATATTTATTTAGAAGGCCGTTTTACGGCCTTCTTTTTTTTGTCCGATGGTAAGGAAGATTAATGCAACTTTCAATATATAACAGAATACCTTATAACGAGTACTTAGTTTAATAAAGTATGCAATATGTTTCTTTATTAGTAGCCTTATTTTACTAGATTTGTTGGTAACTTCAACTGTTTATTAATCAGGTTTTATTATGGAAATTATTGCACAAATATTAACAGCTATAGTTGCTGTGGAGCACATTTATATTTTATGGATGGAAATGTTTGCATGGCAAACGGTAGGTAAGAAAACCTTCAATACTTTACCAGAACATTTATTTAAAGAAACAACAGTAATGGCTGCCAACCAAGGTTTGTATAATGGGTTTTTAGCCGCTGGATTAATTTGGTCTTTCTGTGTTTCAGACACTAATTGGGTTACTAATATTAGAATTTTCTTTCTTAGTTGTGTGATTATTGCAGGTATGTATGGCGCAAAAACATTGGCTAAAAAAATATTTTTTGTCCAAGCTTTACCTGCTATTTTAGCATTAATAGTTGTTCTATTAAATCACTAATCATGTATTTTAAAACATAAAAAAAGCGAGAATTTATACTCGCTTTTTTTTGCTATATACGTATTAAAATCTATTCAATTTTAGACGATTCTTTACTTTTAAATTTGTAAGTAACTCCAAAGTTAAGTCCGAATGATGAATAAGGTACTTTAACAGCAAGTTCTTTAGAATCTGTGTTAGTATGTGCTAATTCATCTACATATTCAGTTTTAATATCGTAACCATCAGGTAAGTTATCTAATGAATAATAGCCTTCTACAGCAACTGTTCCATCAGGTAATAAAATGTCTGTGTTAAAGCTTTGAATTTCTGAATCTTTACGCTTTAAACTGATTCCAAAATATTCAGCTTCTACAAATAAACTGAAATTTTTTGTTAAGTCATATTGATATCCAAAAGCAGCTACAAATCCTAAAGGGAATACTCCATGAAAATCTTCAACATAATTGGTTTCGGAATAACTTCCAGAAGGTAAACCCAGAGCAGTGGCTTCGGCATCAGCAAATACTGTAGTACTGCTTACCACAGCTTCTGTTTTTCCGCCTATTTTAATTAAGGCTCCAAAACGACCATAAATGTTATTAGTAAATTTATACACTACAGATGCAGATGCACCAAAAGCACGTGCTCTTGCAATCGCATCTACTTGTTGATTTTCAAGATTTACTTTAGAGATTGTTTGATCGTCACCATGTAAGTAACCAAGGCTTAAATCGGCTCCAAAGGTGTCATTAAAAAAATACGTTCCTCTAATCTGGAAATTTACACCTTGTCCATAACTTCCATAAGTGTTTTTTGTTCCTGAAGCATCTATTTCTTCTCCTAATTTCATACCGGCACTACTAATAGCATATCCTGTACTTGCAGAAATTTGAAACTGTGCATAAGAGATTGTACTTAATAGTAAGACTCCTAAAAATAGTATCGTTTTTTTCATAAAATTTAATTTAGTTTAAGCAAAAATAGAAAATAATTCATATTACGCAACATTCTTTGAATAATATTTAATTTAAAAGGTGTAAAATTATTATATATGCATATTTGTATTAAAATGGTGTTTTTGTTAAATGAGTTATAAATATGTTAATCTGTAACTATTAAACGTAAATTGAATTGAAACTTTAACTACTTTTGAATAAAGATGTTGCCCATGTCTACAAGTATGTTTATACAAGTACTAAAAAGCCTGTCTAGTACACCTATTAAGGTTTTAGCTCCAGAGATTAATATTGAAGATTACTTGGTTTTAGATTTATCATCTTCTAATAAAAGTTTACAATATGTAGATGTATCCTCTGCTCAAAATTTAGAAACTTACATTAATTCTCATCTAACAAAACATGCATCAAAAATTGGTTATGGAGGATATTTAGAAGTGAGAGACCTTTATAAAAGAAGTACTTATTTTAATTCAGAATCGAATGCCTCCATTCGTAATATACACATTGGTGTAGATTTATGGTCTAAAGCAGGAACATCTGTATTAGCAGCTTTAGATGGTGAAATACATAGTTTTCATAACAATATGAATTATGGAGATTATGGTCCTACAATAATCTTAAAGCATAGTTATTTTGATATTATTTTTTATACGCTATATGGACATTTAAGTTTGGAGTCTATAACATCACTCCAAGTGGGATCTGTACTGAAACAAGGTGAAAAAATTGCAGAATTGGGAACATCTGATGTTAATGGAGATTATCCGCCACATTTGCACTTCCAAATTATACATGACATACAAGAATATTTTGGAGATTATCCAGGAGTATGTAGTGCCACAGATTTAGACTTTTATGCTGCAAATTGTCCAGATCCCAATATATTATTGAAACTTATAAATTAAATTTTACATGTTTCCGCCAAGTGCCATATATAAATTAATACGCTGAATAATTTTTTCACCCTTAATATTTAGTAAATCCATTTCGGCTTTAAATAAATCCATTTGTTGATCAATTAAATTTCTCATATCAATGTTTCTCATTTAAAGCGTATGTTTAATATTTTTATAATTCTTGCTTGATTGTGATTTCGTTTTCTGTAATCTTTCCTTGAAGCATATACACAAATATTAATAGAGCAATTAAGCCTATAGTAGCAATAGTTATAGCAATTTAATTACCAGATCAGCTCTACATTAGTGTTTAACATTTATAAATTAGCCTCTGTAAATTAAGTAATGATACTATTTTAGTTTTTTAAATTTAAATGGGATTTCCATACCTGAACCAGAAACCATGGCATGTAATGTGTCTAGGTTAATCCAATATTTTATTTGATTAGGAAATTCTATCTCGGTGTTTTCGCACGAAAAATGAGTCGTACTATAATCAATACCTTTAAAGGTGGTCCAGTCTATCTCGTTTGGTGTTTTTACTTTTAAATTCCAAGAATCTTTTGCTTTCATTAATTGAATAAGTTCTTGCTGAATAGTATCACCGTTTTGCAAAGTAAAACCAATTCCAGTATATGTTGTGGGATTCGTTTTTTTCCAGTTTTCAAAAGTTTCTTTACCGGCTTCTTCATTAAGGCGCTGCCAAGATCCTATAACCCAATCCATATGTTCTCCGTCTGCTATAGTTCTCTCAGGAGAAGCTTTAACATTTAGAGTGTCTTTTTTTGTTTGATTGCAAGCCCAAAATAATATCACGAGACATATTATTACTAATTTTTTCATAAGGTTTTATAAGTATTAATTTAATTCAAAAATATATTGGTCTCCTGGTTTAAGCGTTACGTTTTTGTTGGCATTTATAGTTACGGTTGTTGGGGCTTCGCTTAATAAATAGACTTCTAAAGTATCATTAGTAATCTCTAAATATAAATCTGATGCAACAGAAGCTTCCAGCATTATGCCTTTATATTCCATTTTTTTTAGCCCAAAAGCATAATGTTTATTTGAGTTTGCAATTACAGTGGTATTGGCACCATTTATTCCCCAATGAGGAGTTTTAACCGTCCAATCGTTTAACTTTATTTCTTTTTTTGTTTTGTCTACACCGTTATTATATCCTTGATAAGGTAAAATAACAGTAATAAAGTTATATTCTTTTTGGTTGTTTTTAGTAACTACTGTCCACTGTTTTCCATTAGCTCCAGAAGTTTCAACAGTATCTGTTGAGTGTAGTTGAAAAATATCTGTACCTGCAGCATCAGGAAAAGAAGCACGAATAAGATCTGCACCTAATTCTGTAGTATAGTGACCTTGCCAAACTTGTTTGTAATTATGTGTGTTTGGAGATTTAAAATTATCTTTTACAATCCAAAAATCATCTTTTAAATAAATAACTTGGCGGGAATAGGTTACGTTTATATTCTCAAAACCATCATGACTTCCTACAAATAAATCAAATTTATCATTTGTATTCCAAGTTATCACTTTAGGGGTTGGTAAGTCTTTAAACTTTCCAAAACCGCTTCCACCTTTATTAGAAGTCCAGGCTTTACCAATTAATTCATCATCTACAAGGGCAACATTTTTTACCATTGAATTTTTAAATAAATCAAAATCTTTAAGTGAATAGCGTACTTGGTAATTTGGTAAAATAACATGTCCGTTAGCCATAGCTTGAATACCTAAAACATCCCCATGCTGGTGGTCTGGTTTGTCTGCATCTACACCCGCACTAATAATCATCATATCATCATTGGTTTCCCAACCTTGTCTCATGATATAATATTTAGTGTCTTGAAATGCAAGAGAGCCATGTTTGGGTGCTTTTTTCTCAATATTGTTAAGTTGTTCTACTTGCTTGTTGCTTAAAAACCAATACATTCCAGGGTCTACTTTATTAGTTGCAAAATATCCAAAACTAGGATTGTCAAATAAGAGGTAACCCAAAGTTAAAGCTCCCGAGATGTCGTTAAATTCTGCCCACGGATTGTCTGTGTCGTCTTGTAATACTGGTGCTGTTTTGTCTGGGTAGGCAATTTTTGGAAGTGTAGTAAATAAAGACCGTAATTTGTCTTCCCAGGCTTGGTCTACTTTTATAGTATTTATTTTAGTTAATTGATAGGCATAAAAGTAATTATTTATATCTGCCATGTGATAATGTACAGAACGTTCAAACTGAAACCCATCTGGATTAATTTCTTTCTCTAAATGTTCACTAAGTCTAGACATCGCTCTTTCATACCACAAATCTGTTCCTTTAAAATCGCGGAGTAAAATTGCAATTGCAGCTAAAGCCGACATTCCTTTAGTTTGATGATTTCCGGCATGAAACTCTGGGTTGTTTTCATATAAACTTTGTCCGTGTTGCAATAATGTAGCAATGGTTTGTAATTGGTCTGCATCTGTATAAGCTTTATCGCTTAAAAACATATTATGTATCCATAACCAGTTGGTTATTCTATACCCAGCTCGGTACACTTCGTATACGCCATTTCCATCTTCAATAGTTTCAAACTTATTTGCTTTGAGAGCTTCATTTAAAGACTGCATTTGGTTTACAAAATATCTTATGTATTCTGGATTTTTATCTTCATTAAAATAAAGTAAAGCAATGTCTACCATTTTGTGTTGTCTGGCCAAATGTCTAAGTGCATAAGCATCTACAGGATCTCCATTTTTATAATTAAAAGGAAGTTTCCATTGCGCCTTAGCAGGAAACTTATTTAAATGGTCTAAAGCTCTGCTTTTGTGATTGTCTTGGTTGTTATAAATCGTATTGTATGTGTGTAAGCGATCATTAAAACTATTATAATCATAATAAAAACGTTCAGAAAATTTTGCCCTAAAATATGCAGCTAAACGTGCTTCTGTTAATTTTCCATCAGCTTTTAATTGGGAGCTTACCTCTTTTTTTAGATAGTTTTTAAGGTCTTTATTATCAACTACTTTTTTACTTGATAGTGATTGCGACCATAGCGTTGCAGAAAATAGTAATAACATACCAATTACACTAAAAAGTTTTAAGATTGGTGAGTTAAAAGGGCTTGTAGCCGTTAAGGGAATGTTAGTTTTAAGCATCTAGTTGTTTTTTTGTAATGTCAATCTCAATGGTAAAGATGTATTCTTATCTTCCTTCAAATATAAAGAATAAGAAGGAGAATAGTTACTAAACTTAGCCGTCTTAGTTAAGAGTTGGATTTTAATTAATAAACAGTCTTAATTAGAAAATAGCTAGTTGGTTTAGGATATGTTTAGGTTACATTAAGTAAAGCATATTGTAACATTTAGATAAAGATTTACTAACTCTATACTGCTATAATTGGGGCATTTTTGAAAAAAAAACAAATATGGAATCAAATAACTCTGGCAGACGTGGGTTTCTTAAAAAAGCACTTATAGCCACAGGAGGAATAATTTTAGCTCCTAACTTTATTAGTTGTAGTTCAGACGACGAAAATTTTGAAAAGGATTATGATGAAACACAATTATCTAACATAAATTTTAATGAAGGTATTGCAAGTTTCGATCCGAGTAGTTCTAGTGTAATTATTTGGACACGTTATGCGACGGCCAATAGTGAAATTATTTGGGAGGTTGCTACAGATGTTAATTTTGAAACTATTTTACGAACAGGAAAAATAACCACTGAAGCTTCTAGAGATTTTACAATCGCTGTTGAATTAACAGAGTTAGATGCTAATCAAAAATTATATTATCGTTTTATAAATAGTGAAGACAATGCCATTTCAGATGTTGGAGAAACCATTACTTTACCTGTAGATGCTTCCGAAATAAAATTGGCAGTTTGTTCTTGTTCAAACTATCAGGCAGGATTGTTTAATGCATATGATGCTATGGCAAACTCTAATGCCGATATCATTGTGCATTTAGGAGACTATTTTTATGAATATGGAGCAGGAGGTTATGGGGCTACAGCCGAAAATGCTTTTCTAGGCAGACAACATGAACCTGCATCTGAAATTTTAAGTTTAGATGATTATCGAACACGATATAAACAATATAGATCTGATAAATCTTTACAATTAGCACATCAAAAAAAGCCATTTATTTGTGTTTGGGACGATCATGAAATTGCAAACGACACGTATAAGGATGGTGCCGAAAACCATGATGAGGCTACGGAAGGTGATTTTCAAACCAGAAAGCAATATGCTTTACAAGCCTACAGTGAATTTTTACCATTTTCAAGACTGTCTGAAGATGCTAACGATATTATTTATAGAACAATTAATCTTGGAAACTTAGTTAATTTAATAATGTTAGATACACGTGTAATCGGACGCGATAAGCAATTAAATATAACCGATTATTACTCTGCTACAGGTTTAGATGCAGTAGCATTTCAAACAGCATTAAGCGATACCTCGCGATCGTTATTGGGAACAGAACAAATGAATTGGGTCGTAAATCAATTGCAAGGAAACACGGCTAAATGGCAGGTGCTGGGACAACAAGTATTAATGGGGAATATGTATATCCCTGCAGAATTATTATTAGCCTTTGGAAGTCCTAATTTTGCAGAGACTTTAACAGAACTTGTTACTATAAAGTCAAGAATGCTTGCTCAAGATCCCACGCTTACAACTGCAGAAATTACTCGTGTTTTAGCCGCAATTCCGTATAATTTGGATGCTTGGGATGGATACCCTGTAGACCGTGAAATTATTTATAATGCTTTAAACGGAAAGAAAATAGTAACCTTAGCAGGAGATACACATAATGCATGGCATAATATTTTACTCGCGCAAGATGGTACCGAAGTGGGCGTAGAATTGGCTACACCAAGTGTGAGTTCTCCTGGATTTGAAACTTATTTAGGTGAAACGACTCCGGAAATAATTGCAAGTTTTGAATATGCAATGACCACATTAGTTGATGGTTTAAAATATTTTAATGCGTCTAAGAGAGGGTATTTAATGGTAACATTTACATCTTCTGATGTTATTTCAGAATGGAGGTATGTAGACACCATCTTATCAGAATCGTATACTGCAACAGTAGGACATACAATTTCTTTTTCTTAAAGAGGTTAAATTTTATAAAAAACCGTTATTAAGTTTTCTTAATAACGGTTTTTTGCTTAGCAGTTAAAGGTTACTAGTGATAATATTTAAGTCGTTTCAGAATTATATTCTTAACCAAACATTTAAGCTTCTAGGTTCAATACCCCATATTTTATTAACTGTATGAAATTGGAACAATTTTGCATTGATTTTAAATTGAAAGGACTTTGTTTCGCTAGTATTATGCATTATTTTTATAGCTATAATATATAAGATAAAAGTTCTTCATGTCTAGGAAAAAAACGGAAGTTTTACTATTGTATTAAAATCTCTAAAAATACATTTGCTATAACATTTCTTGATTAAGAGCCCTAAAAACAATATTCTAAAATAGACATTATCTAATTTATTAGTAATTTGTTGCTCTTCTATTTAAATAATAATTTACATCCAGGTATTAATTTTTACATCTTTTGCTTTTAAATCAAACATTAAATTATATAGGCCAAAGAAGGTTCTATTCATATAAATAAAATGTTTGGAGCCCCTGTTAGCATTAAGTTTACGTAATTGAGTGTTTTTTGAGTATTTTTCTCCTAAATCGGCTATATTTTTAAAGAACTCGGCGTTCGAGAAATCAAATATTTCTTCATGTAAGGGTTGTGTAAAAAGACTTAACATTTCATGAAACATGGCTGTAAAGAAGGTTACTTCTTCAGGACTATCATCGGCTCTTAAAATTTCAAGTTCATACAATTTTGCCTGAAATAATTCCGGATTATTCATATTTTCTTTAAGTGCCAATTCAAAATACGGAATGTAAAAATCGTCTGGAATATGTTTCATACATCCAAAATCTAAAGCAATCAAGTCCCCTGTTTTAGAGACTAAAAAATTTCCTGGATGCGGATCTGCATGTACCTTCTTTAGGACATGAATTTGGTACATGTAAAAATCCCAAAGCGCTTGTCCTAATTGATTAGAGTGTTCTGGATTGGTGTTGTGTGAAGTAAATTCCGACAAATGTTCGCCTTCCATATAGTCCATTGTAATAATACGTTCTGAGGACCATTCAGGGTAATATTTAGGGAATTTTAGATGTGATATATGTGCGCAAGCTTCAGATACTTCTTGACTTTGTTTTACTTCTAAAATGTAATCTGTCTCTTCTATAAGTTTATTTTCAACCTCTTTAAAATATTTGTCAGAACCTTCTCCTTTAATATTAAACATACTCATGGCAATAGGTTTTACCATTGCAAGGTCTGAAGCAATACTATCTGCAACACCAGGATACTGAATCTTAACAGCTAGCTTTTTTCCATCTTTTTCAGCAATATGTACTTGCCCAATACTAGCCGCATTTACAGAATTGACATTAAAGGTGTCAAACATTTCTTCTGGAAGTTTTCCAAAGTATTTTTTAAAGGTTTTTAAAACTAATGGAGGTGATAAAGGTGGAACCGAAAATTGTGCTAACGAAAATTTCTCTACATAAGCTTGTGGCATAATACTCTTTTCCATGCTTAACATTTGTGCAACTTTTAATGCACTACCTTTAAGTTGCTTTAGCCCGTCATAAATATCGGCAGCATTATTTTCATTAAGTTTATCTTTGGCTTCTCCTTCAGACTTAGTGATTTTGTCGCCGTAATATTTAATGTAATTTACACCAATTTTAGCACCTGTAGATACAAGTTTAGAAGCCCGCTCTATCTTAGAGGTTGGAATTTTATTTATTGCTTTCATATCGTCTTCCTATTGCATTTGCATTTTTTCTTTAAATAAAAATTTACCTAGATCAAGTAAACTTTTTAAGGGGGCAACATCTAAAAACTCAAAACTTGTATTGATAGATTTTTCAATAAAAATATCGGTTTTTTCAAATCCTTTAGAGTCGTCTTCCATCCAAAACTTTATTGTTACTAATAATTGTACCCAAGCACTTTCTTGTAAGCCTTTTTCTTGAAATTTATCAATATGCTGCTGTTTGGTTTCAATAACTTCAATGTTTAAATTTTGTATGTAATTTATAAATGCTTGTCGGAGTTTTATTAAGCATTTTAGATTTTTTAATTTATTTTGATGCTGAGTTAAAGCAAACATAACATAACTTCTGTTAGCTGTTAAGTTTTCAAAAAATGTAAAATAAAAACTTAAAAGTTTGCTTTTAGGATCGAAAGTATCGTAGGTGTCACTTTGCAAAAGCAGACCTATAGTGTTATCAAAAAAAGCTTTAAAAATTTCAGATTCTACAGCCTGAAATGAAGCAAAAAATTCATAAAATTTTGATTCTTCAAAATTATTGACTTTTGCAAAAGCGTAAACCGTTTTAGGTTGTTGGTTATGTTCTAAAACATAATCCATATAAAAATCTATGATGTGTTCTTTTGTAAGAATTTTCTTTTTTGCCATGATAAATTGTTGTGTTTGTAATATGCCAGTTTATAAATTTACGATGTAATTATTTAGAAAATGAATACTTGCTGAGGTTTTATATTGAATTTAACGCTTTTGTGAAATACGTTTAACTATAACTAAAAAATACATGTTTTTTCTTAGACAAACTAATACATGTTCAATGAGTTAAGTTTAGTTTTTAAGAATTGTATGATTAAATTTATATGCATTTTGGGAGTAGTATTTTACTTACTTATGATATTAAAATACATGATAATTTAATATTGCTAAGCTTTAATTTTTGAAGAGACCTTTGAGTTTTATATCTTTTAATTGAATTAAAAATACCTTATGGTTTACAGTAAAAAAGCATCGGTTTGGGAATTATCAATTTTAAAACTTTCAGCTCAACAAACATGGTACAGGGGTGTGGTGGTTAAAGGGCAAAAAGAGTTTCAGAATAAAAAAGGACAAGCTCTACGTAATGCCATACATGTATTACAATCTTATTTTATACCGGTGTGTGCACATCAAGAAATTTGTATACAAACACCTACAGAAACTTTACATACGCGTACCGATGCTCACGGCAGGTTTGAAGTGATTGCTAATAACAAGATGGAAACAGAGGTTAGTATTACGTTTTTAAATACTGATTTGCCTTTAAAAATTGTTCAGGATTATCCAATTTTATTTTCGGATAGTGCAAGTCGTTTAGATATTATATCTGATATCGATGATACCATTTTAGTTTCTAATACGGCACATATTTTTAAACGGATTAAAACCTTATTATTTCTAATTCCAGAGAAAAGAACAGTAATTGATTTTAGTAAAAATATATTTAAAGCTTGGAGTGCGGTTAATCCTAGGCTGTTTTATGTGTCTAAAAGTGAAAGTAATTTATTCGGACTCTTAACCACATTTATAAAATATAACAATTTGCCTTTGGGTATGTTAGTTTTAACGCCTTATTTAAATTTTTATCAGCTTTTAAAGGGACATAAGCCAGAACAATTTAAGCTGAATGCCATTCGTTTCTTAATTACCCATTCTAGAAGTAAATATTATGTTTTTGTTGGAGACGATAGTCAAAAAGATATGTCAATTTACACTACCTTAGCTAAAACCTACCCAGAACTTATTTTAAAAGTTTACATTAGACAAACAGGTGAAAATGTAAACCAAACACAACAAAATATGTGGGAGGCGCTTTTAGCAACAGGAGTTTCTGCATCTTATTTTTTACCAGAACATACAGAAACTATATTAGAAGAGATAGAGCATTTAAAGCATAAAATAATATGAAATTATTAGCTGTTGTAAATCCAATTTCTGGAGGAGTAGATAAGAATCCTTTTATAAAAAAGGCAGTTACCCTTTGTGAGAATTATGGTTTAGATTTAAAAATTTTTAAGACTACGGGCCAAGATGATGAAGCCCATTTAAAAGCAGAGTTAAAAACATTTAATCCAGATAAAGTAGTTTCTGTTGGCGGAGATGGCACTACTTTGTTTACAGCAAAAGCATTGTTAAATACTAATATCTGTATGGGTATTATTCCGTTAGGTTCTGCTAATGGAATGGCTGTAGAACTTGGTGTCTCTGAAGACCCTCTACAAGCCTTTAAAGACATAATTATGTCTAATATTATTACAGATTTGGACTTGGTATGTGTTAATAAAGAACATTATTCCATACATATTGGCGATGTTGGGATAAATGCTAATATTGTTGAAGGTTACGATAAAGATACTAGTAGAGGAATGACAACTTATATTAAACACTTTATTGAAGCCTTAAATAAAGTTGATCCGTTTCAGGTTAACATTGCTTGTAACCAAAAAGTGTATCATAAAAAAGTAGTGATGCTAGGGTTGTGTAATGGCAGAAAGTACGGAACGGGCGTGCCTTTAAATAAAGAAGGGAATCCCATGGATGGACGTTTTGAAATAGTTTTAATTGAAAAAATTAATGCAAATCTGTTAATTAAAGCTGGTCTCTCGAGTATCAATGAGGCTTTTATTGATAATGAAAATAATACGGTAATAAGTACCTCTCATGCAAAAATAACATTTAATGAGCCCAGATTGTTGCAATTGGATGGTGAAGTTATAGGCACATTTAAAACATTAGATGTCTCGCTTTTAAAAGGCGCTGTAAAGTTTATAACAACTCAACAAAATGTATATGTGTAATTGTTTAATATAGCTAAGTTGAAAATTTATATAAAAAAAGCCTTAACACTTTATAAGTGTTAAGGCTTTTTTTTGTGAGTTTATCTTGATTTAAATTATTTAGATTCTAACTTTTTTTCAGATCTCTTATCTAAATAACTGTATGCTAAATATCCTAATTGTAGCGCAACAAAAGCAATTTTCAATTTCTTATTTTTCATAATAGCTGATGCTGCACCTAATAATGTAGAAGGTTTCATATGCGTGTGTGTTTTAAGTTAAATTAATATGTGCTCATTTTCTCTTTACGTTTTTGTAATTGACGTTCAAGTTCTCTAACGGACTCTGATACAGAATCTGAAAAATTATCATGACTCGCTTCTGCAAATAAGCGTGGGCCAGGTAAACTTAATCTGATATTGCAGATTTTACCCGTTTCGTCTGAAGAAGTGTTCTCGGTTTTAAAAAATACGTCGGCTCTAATAACCATTTCGTATTTGGAACCTAATTTTTCTAATTTTTCTGTTGTAAATTGTTCTAATGCATCGCTAGAAGATACATCGTGATATTCAAATATAATTTGCATAATAGTTTTAAGTTTTAAAGATTATTTGTTGCTGTTTACCATCCAATTAATACCAAATTCGTCTGTACAGCGACCAAAATAACCCCATTCGCGTTCTCTAAAATCGTGATGTATTTTTCCGTTTTCAGAGAGGGTTTCAAAGACATGTTCAGCTTCATCTTGAGAATTTAAATCGACACTCATATGAATTTGATTTCCATGATTAATTGGTGTGTCTGGAGCTGCATCATAGGCCATAATATGTATGCCTTTTCCTTTTAATTCTGCATGCTGTAATTTCTCACGAAAACTTAATGGAACATCAATTTTACTGTCTTTATAAGTTTGTTTATTAATAATTTTACCATTAAATATATCGCTATAAAAGTTAAGCGCTTCTTGGCAATTACCATCAAAGGCTAAATATGCTTGTACGTTCATAATCATTATTTTTATTTGTTATAGTACTAAGATATAATGTTTGTAGTGATGGGTTTAACTGTAAGACGTTCAATTTTAGCTCAAATAAATACGGCCTAAATCTTTAGCGATTGTACAGTTAAAATAGGGTTATGCTGTTTTCTTAATAGTGTATTGTATGGGTTTAAACGAACCACCATTACTATCTTCTGCAGAGCATGCTGTTAAACACACAATCAGATCCATTTGTGCTTCAAAAGTGATATAATCTCCAGGTTTAGTTGTTGGTGGTAAAACAGATAATTTTCCTGAAGAATGAAATTGCACATTCATAAAAATATTAAATGCTGTTGGAATCTGATCTAAATCAATATTAAAAGGTTTTAAATTTTTATATAGGTTTTCTAAACAACTTGGGTGATACCCGTCATGCTTATACATTATACTAAAAGTTTCTGGGCTACATGGTGCGAGTAAAAAATCGTTTCGGCCGTTAGTGTCTTCAATAATTTTCATCATTTTTTGAGACCGGTTAGACCAAAGATAATTACCTGTGGTTAATAAGATCGTTTCTTCAAAATCCATAGATTTTCCGGCAGATATTTTTTCGTTTGTATCATGACAATTAAATAAAACCATATCACTTACCTGTTGTCCTTTAGGGTCTATAACTGTTAAAAGGTCTCCTTTTCTAAGTGTAAAAGATTTTCCGCTTTGTTTTTCAATTGTATTAATCATCTCTATGTGTTTTTTAGTTTTGTTTTTTATGAAAAGGACATTTCCAATCCTTATCAACTTGTCTACCGCTGTATTGTTTGGTTTCGGTATCGTTACCAAAATCTTTTAAGGTCGGATTAATGGTGCCTTGCAATTGTTTATCACGTTTTCTAATGCGTTTTTTTACTTTTTTGTAAGTTTTCATCTCACGTAACTTCTCAAATTGCCAATGTAGATTAAAAACTATAGTCGTGTAAGGGCTCTGTCTAGCTAAACGCGAACTGTTAGGGTGTAATCCAACAATATAAAAGGCTCTACCTTTTAAGCTGAAACTAAATTTAGAATCGTTGGGATTGTCACTCACGGTTGGATCCCATTCAGAATCGTCTAAATTATGTAGCTCTTGTAATGTATGCCATAAGGCTGTTTCAAACTCATACTCCGAGTTAAATTTGTTGTTAGGGAAAACCGCTATAAAAGATTCAAAAGTATTAGAATCGAAATCATATTGATTTATAAAACGTTCTAAATCTGTTAGTATGTTTTTAATACATATAGTATCCTGCATATCATCATAAATATGTAAATGATAATCATTAAGCATAAATAGCGTTTTCGCCATTACGCAAGGATGTTTCTGTGTAAGTATAAATTCTCTATACTCATTTTCTATGTCGGTATAACGTATTTCTGGTGTTTGTTTTACTGTATTCATTTTAATAATAATTAAAATAGGTTACATTATTAAGGTGTTGTTTTATAAGCTAAATGTATTTGAATACCAGTAAGTAATTTTACTCAAAGCGTTTTTTTGTTACCTCATTTGTAGTGAATTATAACTTTTGTTTTTTAGTATTGATAGCGTTCTCAATTTTTCTTTTAGGATTAATTTTATAACAGATTGAGAGGTATATTTAATAAAAAATATATGGATATGACTATTACAGAAATCTTTTGGCTAATTGCTACAGTGTTTGGAATTTTTACACTTATATTAATTTTAACACGTGTTTTTGGATTACGAACTTTTGCTAAAATGTCTAGTTTTGATTTTGCTTCTACCATTGCAATAGGTTCAGTTTTAGCTTCCATAATTTTAAATACCAATTATTCACTTTTAAAAGGCGGTATTGCATTAGCAACAATTATTGGTTTTCAAACTTTATTTACTTTTTTAGTAAGAAAGAGTGATATAATAAAACGTTTGTTTACTAATAAACCACAGATAATTATGTGGAATGGTAAGATTTTACACAGCAAGCTAGAACGTTGTAATGTGAGTGAAGACGATTTAATTGCAAAATTAAGAGAAGCAAACGTTCATAATTTTAAAGATGTGAAAGCTGTTATTTTTGAAAGTACTGGTGATGTCTCTGTAATACATAATCAGAAAAATGAAGATATAAGTACTCGAATTTTAAAAGATGTAAATACTGAAGATTTATATGTTTGATTTTATCACTAACAATAAAAATGCCATTTATGGTGGTGTTTTAGCTACCTTATTTACAGGTTTAGGTGTGTTTTTATTAGGGAATGTATCTGGTTATGAGGCTAGACACTTATTAAAAGTATCGTTAAATAGTTTAAACATGCTTTGTAATACTATTGTATTAGCATCTGCTACTATTTTGGCATTGTTACTTACACTGCTAAGTGTTAGTGATGGATCTAAAGACACCATTAAAGAGCGGCATTACCAGCAAGTTTTAAGTATAGCAAAATTTGATGTGGTGTTATTTATTTCGGCATTAATTCTTTTTCAGTTTTTTAATATACCAATTTCAGAATCAGAAAATGTCCCAACGTCTTGGTTTAGTATTATTTATTGGACCACATTAGCATCTACATCAATAATTAGTGGGATGATGATAACGGTAATAATGATGCTGTATAATGCTGTTACTAATTTAATTGCGATAATAGGTTTAGGAGAGAAAGATCATCCGTTATTATCTAAAGCCGAAACTGATGAAAAAATAGAAGAAGGAAAAGAAAATATTGAAACCAACTCTTAAATGATTTATTCCAAGACGTAATACTATTTAAGTGTTTTTAATTTTTGTTGTAAGAGCTGGTTTAATTTTGAAGTTGTAGCCTTAGAAGCCCTTAATTGATTTAAATCTGTTTCGAAAGTTTTGGTTTTAGATAGTTTAGGAAAAGCCAATTTGTTTTTAGCAATGGAATTGGAAAGTAGGATATTAAAATAATTAAAGTATAAAATTAGGAGTTGTATACCTTCTGTATTAACTGTTTTAAAACCTAATCTCTTAGCTGTTTTTTCATTAATAATATAACTTGTGCCTACAATTTTTAAATTACTAGTTGTTACATCGTGTGCATCTATAAAATTTAGCAATCCTTGTAATTGTTGCTGGAGAATGTAAGTTGTTCTCTGATTAGCTGTCATACTCTTTCTTAATACAAACACATAATCAAATAAAGTTCCTCCATGTGCACGTATAGTAGTTCCATTAATTGGCTCGGTAATAAATACAGGTGAATAATAAATTAATTTTCCACTTGCTTTCATTGTGGGAGTATCTATAAACGGTGCAATTATAGTAAGTACGATTATTGCTGTAGCTACTGCAATAAAATAGAAACCAGTATACCAGGAAATAAAGCATGCAAACGCCATAATACATAATGCTAGTAGTACAATTCTGAATTGAATTTTAAGCTGTTCTTTTTTGTTTTTTTTATAAAACCGATGATTTAAGTCGTATTGCATTATTTTTTTAGGAGATGATTTATTGAAAATTAATTTGTTATTTTTTTACTGTAGCATAGAATAATTGATAAGTATTATCATTTAATATAATGGTATCCTTACTAGTATTTAATATATGTATGCCGTCTCCATTATCTGCATTTTTTATCTTAAACTTTGTTGTTTGATTGTCTACTTTTAATGCAATATAATTATAACCAATAGGCGTGAAACCTCCAACAAGATGGTTTCCAGAATACGAGTTATCCAGAACGACTTTATCAAACGAAATAGGACTTTTTTGCATGTGTGTTATGCGTTGTACAGTTGGCAAGTATTTTTTCTTTTTTATATCCTCTAATTCATCAAAGAATAATAAATTACTATATAATGCAACATCTTTATTTTTATATTTTAGAATATCAACTTCAATATGTTCTAAATGTACCATAGCATCTACATGTTCTATAATCTCAGTAAGTTTGGCGAGTGTTTTTTGTTTGTCTTTTTCAATTTCAAGAGTGTACATACTGTCTATGTAAGTTTTGCTTTTTTCTTTTAAATGAGTTGTTAAAGAATCTCTGATTTTATGAAAACTTCTAGCAAAAACAGTTTTAATTTCAAGTTTTTCTGGTTTGAAATTGTTCTCACTACTTAATTTATAAACAGACTTTAAAGTCTTAATATTGTCACCTTTAGTCTCTATATTATAGATGTCACCTTGGTTGGTTATGCTTTTAAGATCTACCTGTATAGCTAATTGATTTATGGTTTTAAAATTGCGATCTAAAATTCGTAATTCTCCATTATCGGTATTGGCAAAAATGTAATCTGTATTATAATAAAGGTCTGTTGTTATAAAAGGGAATGGCTTAATGTTAATTTTATTATTAGTGTGTTCTGGGAAAATAGGGAGGTCAGGATGTTTATCTTTTTCTGTGTTTTTGTAACCACAAGACCATAGTACAATTAATGCTGTAATAGATAGAAGTTTTAAAAGTGTCTTCATGTGTAATAGGAAATAGGGTGTTTTAATACAGAAGGTGTTGTGTGTAAAAAGAAAAAAAGTAACTTTTACAGCTACTTTCTTTCTTTTATATATGTTGTTTTTAGTTTAAGATACAACAGTTTTTAATTTGGTTTCAGCTTCATTTTTAGCAATTTGAGCCCTCATTTGTTTTACTGTTAAAGTGCTCCCATCGTGACTCCAACCAGGAGGTCCGAAGATGTACATAAATTTGTGATACCAGTTTTTAGATTTCTTAGTATCTGCCCAAATGTTTTTGTATTCGTGGGTTAAAATAACATATATATTATAAGAATTTGGGGGCGAAGTTACTCCGTATTCAATAGCTATAGATTCATCTAATTCTTTCCATGTTCCAAAAATTCTATCGAATATATTAAGAATACCTCCATGGTTTTTATCCATATATTCTAAATTTCTGGCATGATGTACTTGGTGCATCGTGTGGGTATTTAAGAATTTATCGAAAAAGCCTAGTTTTTTTATGTATTGTGTATGTAACTGAAATTGCCAAAGCGATTCAAAACCTAAACATACCATTAACATTTCTGGAGGAAACCCGATAATTACAATCCAGACATAAAAGAAGGGCTTGTAAAAAAGGGTGAACCAACCATTTCTTACAGCTGTACCAAAATTAAAATTATCTGAAGAGTGGTGTACAATATGTGCCGCCCATAAAAACCGAACCATATGGTTTTGTCTGTGAAACCAGTAGTAGGTATAATCGTCTAAAAGCATACAAATTGCCCAAATGTACCAAGCATATCCAAAAGACTCCCAGCCCATAATATTGGTGCGAACACCATCTACAATAGGGTTGAAAAGGTCGTAAGCAAAATTAAAAACAAGTAAAACCGATACTGTTTTTATAAGTGCTGCAAGTACAGCAGAACCAACACCAAGGGACAAACTAGATATTAAATCTTTCTTGCTGTATAATTCTTTATTATCATCAAAAACTTTACTATAGGTTAACTCCAAGGCTATAAAACCTAAAAAACAAGGGACACCATATACTAAAGGGTTAGTAAAATCCATAAATTATCTTTTGTCGCAATTTATGGTTTATTTTTCTTTATATTAAATCTAAAGCAGTGAGATGTTATTAAACTTTTATTAATTAAGACCAGTTTGTGTTACTGTTTTTGTGACGCTAATACTAATATTTTTTAAAGTGAAATTTAAGTTTTTTTATTCCCTATAATAATTGTTTTTAGTTAAACGCACTATATTTGTTATCTATAATTAAGCTTAGATGTTTATTTAAATTATCATAAATGATCTGGATTGTTTTTGGGATTTAACTATAAAAATAACCAAGAATCTGTTTTGTAATGATGTTTTAAAATCTACTTAAATAATATTTTCCCTTACACATGAATATACGATTTGCAGAAATCAAGGATGTCTCTAAGATCGTAGAGATTGTAAATTATGAAATCCTTAATTCTACCGTCATTTACGATTATAATGAAAGAACTTACCAATATCAACTCAATTGGTTTCATCAGAAATGTAAAGATAACATGCCCGTTATCGTGGCCGAAGAATATGGTGAGGTCTTAGGTTTTGGAACTTATGGTATTTTTAGACCATGGGAGGCTTATAAGTTTAGTGTAGAACACTCAATATATGTAAGTCGCGAAGCAAGAGCTAAAGGCATCGGTAAAAAATTGTTGACAGAATTAATTTCAATAGCAAAAGCAAATAATTTTCATACCATGATTGCTGGAGTAGATGCTTCTAACGCAGGAAGTATTGCATTTCATAAAAAATTCGGATTTGTAGAAATTGGTGTTTTTAAAGAAGTTGGATATAAATTTAATACTTGGTTAGATTTAAATTTTATGCAATTAATATTAAAAGAGTAAGATTAACCTTATTTATATCTAGTATTTATAGAAACAAATGTTGTCGCATTTTAATGGTTAATCCGTTATTAACAAAAACAATTTTTATTTTTTTAATTTAAATGTTAGTATATAAACTTTATTTTATATTTTAGTGCGCTAATGAGAACCAGTCGCATTAAAAATAGTGTAACGTTTATATTCCTATTCCTTTTTCTATCTATGAAAATGGTGGGGCTTCATGCTTTAGCTCATTCTCACGATTTAGAAGATAGCGATCATGTCTTACATTGTGTAATTTGTGATCATATTACAGTTATAAATCTTACGCCTATAGTTGCGCCTGAATCCGTTAATTTTTCTTTCGAAATTAAAGAGTATGTATTTACTCAAGATTTAAGACGATATTACAATTACATTCATTCGAATGCGATTGCTAATAACTCGCTTTTTTGTAGACCTCCGCCCGCATTACTATAAGTTTACTATACATTTTTTTAAGTTAACGTTAGTTTGTATTTGTTTGTAATATAGATGTTTATGTGCTGTTTGTGGTGTTGCATAATACCAAAGCATAGGCATTTAATATACGTGTTTCAAATAATAGACATACAGGTGTTGCTCTAAAAACCAGTGTATAGGTTTAAATATAGGTTCTCGTTCTAGAGAACAGTTTTTCAAATCTTATAGTATTTTCAATATGCTTAAACATATAATTAGTGTATGGCTATTTTTTAGCCTATGCACTATAGCGTATGCACAAAACACTTTTGTAGTAACAGGTGTTGTGTATAATGCAAACACTTTACAACCTATAGAAGGCGTTTCTATTAGTGGATATAATTTGTTTTCTATAACAAATAGTTCAGGTCATTTTACATTAAAAGATGTAAAACAAGGCGAATACACCTTAACTATAACAAGTATGGGACATGCATCTAAAGTCATTACGATAGATGTATGTCCTGAGCTAGAAGAGGTTGTTGTGTATTTAAAAGAATCTGCCACAAATTTAGAAGAAGTTGAAGTCCATGGTAAATCTAAAAAAAGAGCGCTTATGGAAACTCCTGTGGTATCGTTTGCTGTCTCTGAAGAATTTTTAGATCAAAACCGAGAGAATAGCCTTATGCAAACCCTGAGTAAAATTCCGGGTGTAAGTACAATTAATATTGGGTCGGGGCAATCTAAACCCGTAATTAGAGGCTTAGGATTTAATCGTGTTGCAGTCGTACAAAATGGGATAAAACACGAAGCGCAACAATGGGGGAACGACCATGGTTTAGAAATAGACCAATATGGCATTGAGAATATCCAGATTATAAAAGGTCCAGCATCTTTAGTATACGGCTCTGATGCTATTGCGGGAGTTGTAGATATTAAGCCCAATAGCGTTCCATTAGTACATTCGTTTAAAGGAGAGGTAAATGTGTTAGCCGAAAGTAATAATGATTTACTCGGGGTATCTGCTGGAATTACTGGTAGAAAGTATCATTGGTTTTATAGGTCTAGATTAACGTATAGAGATTATGCCGATTATAAAGTCCCTACAGATAAAATTAGTTACGAAAATTACATTTTTAATTTACACGACAATAATTTAAGAAATACAGCTGGGCATGAAGCCGATGCTAGTTTTAGTTTAGGCTATATTAATGATAATATACAGTCGGAAACAACTTTTAGTAACGTAAGTGCTAAAAACGGGTTTTTCGCAAATGCTCATGGTTTGGAAGTCATTGTTTCCGATATTGATTACGATAGTTCTAGTCGAGATGTCGATTTGCCATATCATACTGTAAATCATTTCAAAATCACCAATAATACATCGCTTAAGCACGGCGCGCATACATTTTTATTGGATTTAGGCTATCAAAATAATCATAGAGAAGAACATTCAGAAGCTGTAGCTCATGGATATATGCCAAAACCATCCAATACTTTAGAGCGAGATTTTAATAAAAATACCTACGCATTAAATATTAAAGATGCCTTTAGTTATAAAAATAAACAAGATATTGTTTTAGGTGTAAATTTAGAATATCAGGATAATAATATTGGTGGTTGGGGATTTTTAATTCCAGAATATAACAGATTTTCGGTTGGTGTTTTTGCATTTGATACTTATGAGCTAACTCCAGATTTTCATCTTTTAGCTGGGGTACGTTACGACTATGGAGTTACAGATACTAAAGCTTATTTTGATTGGTACCCTTCAACTGTCGCAAATGACGATGGTACAACTTCTTATGTATATACGCAAAGAGCGCAAGATAAAACCCTAACCTTTGGTAATTTTAGTGGCTCTGTAGGTGTAAGTTATATTCTAAATCAAACTACTTTTAAACTAAATGTAGGTAAAAGTTTTAGAATGCCATTAGCTAATGAGTTAGCATCAGATGGTGTGAATTACCACATGTATCGCTACGAGAAAGGAAACTTAGATCTGGATCCAGAAACCTCTTACCAGTTAGATTTAGACATAGATCATACTACCAAAACATTTAGCGTAGGTGTTAGTCCGTTTGTTAACCTTTTTGACAACTTTATTTATTTAAACCCTACGTCTAGTTATTATGAAACTTTACAGATTTATGAATATACCCAAAGTAAAGTTTTTAGAATAGGAGGTGAGGTAAGAGCCAGTACAACACTAATTAAAAACTTACAGTTAGATGCTGCAGCAGAATATGTGTATTCCAGACAAACTAGTGGGCCAAAAGAAGGATTTTCAATTCCGTTTTCACCGCCGCTATCCACACTGTTTTCAGCCAGATATCAATTTAAAAATGTTTCAGTGTTAAAACAACCTCAAGTTATAGCTGAATATAAAATTACAGCAAAGCAAGACGAGATTGTACCGCCAGAAGAAGTTACAGATGGCTATCAATTATTTAATATGTCGTTTTTAGCAGAACTGGACCTTTTCAAAACTAATTTACCTATACCAATACGATTAAAACTAAACAATGTATTCAACACAAAATACTTTGATCACACGAGTTTCTATCGTTTAATAGATGTTCCAGAGGCAGGAAGAAATCTATCACTATCCGTAACAATACCTTTTTAAATATTAATAATTAATTAAAATCAACAACAATGAACACAAAAATGATGAACACACAATTTAAGTTTTTAGCAATTATCCTTTCATTAGGATTGTTTTTACAATCTTGTAGTAGTGACGACGACGGCGCTGTAATAAGTGCACCAGTAATTTCCGATTTTGAATTTGGGGAAGGTAGTGAACACTCTACAGAACCTGTAGCTTATAAAGGTTCAGACCTTCATGTAGAAGCCGATATTTATGCTGAAGCCACGGTAGCGAGTATTACCTTAGAAATACATTCGCATGATTTAACAGATACTGATGATGCCATTGTATGGGATTTTGAACAAGTTTACGACGATGCATCTTACCAAGTTATTAACCCAACTTTTCACGAGCATGTAGATATTCCTTCAGATATTTTAGCTGGAGAGTATCATGTTGAGTTAATTGTTGTAGATGCTTTAGGAAACAGTACAATTTCAGAAGGTCACCTAGAGATTATGGATGTTATTTCATTAAGTGATATTGATATTGAAGAAACAGCAGCACGTGGTGAAGATTTCCATGCTGAATTTTTAGTAACTGCTGTTAACGGCATTCATGAAATTAGTGTAGATATTCATGCGCATGATCTTGAAGTTGGTGAAGGTGAAGAAGAATGGGATTACGAAGAAGTTTTTGCTGATTATCATGAGTTAACAGAAGCAGAATTTCATGAGCATATAGATATTCCTGCAACTGCTCCAGCGGGAGAATATCATGTAGCCTTTACTATTGAAGATGAAGATGGTAACATCGTTGAATACGAAACACATATCGATATTACAGCCTAATACACTCATTATACCGCATAGTGTTAGGCTATGCGGTTTTATATTTTTAGCACATGAAATTAGTATTTAAATACAATTATATAATTCTTCTTCTTTTCCTTTTAGGAGCTTGTTCAGACAGTGATTCTGTAGATATAGACGAAGAAAAACCTACAATAACTATTAATTACGATGATGGTTTTCCGCAAGCCTGCGAAGTGCTTCAACGTGGTGAAACCTACGTTTTTAAAGCTTTAGTGACAGACAATCAAGCCTTAGCTGCTTATAGTATAGACATACATAATAATTTTGATCACCATACACACGACGACCAAGAGGAATCTTGTGTGCTCGATGATGAAAAAGAAGCCGTTAATCCTTTAACCATATTGGAAAATTACAATATTGAAGATGGTGTAATGAGTTATGAAATAAACATTACAGTAAGTATACCTAGTGATGTAGATACAGGAGATTACCATTGTGCATATTCGGTTACCGATGAAACAGGTTGGCAGTCTAGAACCTCTGTAGATATTAAAATAGTAGAATAATAGTATATTAATAACCTGTTTTTACGCTGTGTAATAGTTAATATGTAACTTATAAGCAGTTAAGTGATTTTAGGTTTTTTCTATCTATTTTTAGATATAATATTTAATAAAAAAACGTAAAACGGAATTAGTAAGTTTTACGTTTTTTTTACATACATAGTAATGAGTAATTGGATTTGTGATTTGCATAAAGCGATCCTGTAGTTTTAATTTAAGTCAATTTTAAATTATTAAAGTTTCTTGCCTCATGGTAAAAGATTAATTTTATACGGTTGTAAAATTTTAAAATAATAAGATTACAAAGCAGAATGACAAAACGTTTACTATCTCTAACTATATTTTTTTATTGTTTTTTTATTTTAATTGTAAATGCGCAATATTCTCCCAGTCTTCAAAATTTTACATTAGCAGAATATAGGGCAGGAAATCAAAATTGGGATGTTTCAAGAGCACAAAATGGTAAGGTGTATGCCGCTAATGATAGTGGTTTATTAGAGTACGACGCTTTGGTTTGGAAATTATATCAATTACCTAATAAAACAACTGTGCGGTCTGTTTTAGCAGTAAATGATGTGATCTATACAGGATCTTACGAAGAATTTGGGTATTGGCAAAAAGACGACTTTGGTGTTCTAAAATACCATTCTTTGAGTGATACCATTCTCAATAAAATTTCCCCAAATGAAGAAATTTGGGAAATTGTTAAGTTTAAAGATAAAATAATCTTTCGTTCATTTTTAAATATTTACGTCTATGACGCTAATGGTATTGTGAAAATAGAATCCGATTCCATACTTATATCATTTAGTGTAATAGAAGATAATTTATATGTAAGTACTTTAACAGCAGGTGTTTTTTTATTAAAAGACAATACACTTCAACCTTTTTATTTTAACAACATCCTTGTAGATACTAAAATTATATCTATAGATAAGTATAACGATAAGCTATTGTTAACTACATCGCTTAAAGGGAGTTATTTTTTGTCTAAAAATGTATTGATTCCAACACCATTCCAAATCAATGAAAAAATTAAAGAGCATCAACTTAATGATTTTTCAGTTTTAAAAAACGGAGAAATGGTTTTTGGAACCATAAAAGACGGTGTATATATAACTGATTTTTCAGGGAAAATTAAATTTCATATTAGTAAAGAAAATGGCTTATTAAATAATACTGTTTTAGGTCAGGATTTAGATGAATACGATAACCTCTGGTTGGGATTAGATAATGGTATAGCAACTATAGAACTTAATAGCCGCAATTATTTTTTTAATGATGTGTCAGGGAAGTTAGGGGCTGTATACGATATTATTGAATATAAAGAGGTAATGTATATAGGTACCAATACGGGACTTTTTAGACTAAATAAAAACGATAAACTTGAATTTGTTGAAGGTTCTCAAGGTCAGGTTTGGGATTTAACATTAATTGGAGATGAGTTATTTTGCGGTCATAATGACGGTACATTTATAGTAGATACTAATTCATTTAAAAAAATATCAAACTTTACAGGAGGTTGGACAATTAAAAAAGTTCCAGAACGTAAGAACACTTATATTCAGGGAACCTATTCAGGCTTAGTTAAATTTGAAAAAAAAGATAACGATTGGGAGGTAAAACATTTTGATAAAGCTATTATGCCAACTCGTTTTTTGGTTTTTGAAAACCCACATACAGCATGGGTCGCTCATGAAACAAAAGGAATTTACAAAATTATATTCGATGAAAATTATCAGTCTATAAGTAGCGTACAAGATTATCAGAAAAAAGGACTAAGCTCTAATTACAATATTAGAGTCTATAATATTAAAAATGATATAAGTTTTAAAACTAACGAAGGTTGGCAAAAATATGAGCCAATCCTAGACTCTATTATTCCGTATAATTTGCTAAATGAAAAGTTAGGCAAACACAGTTATATTATTTCTGAAGAAGATACCAATCTTTTTGCTTTGAAAAATAATGATGGATTTATCAATTTCAAATCATTTTCTAATGATGAAGATCAACTTGTTTTAAGTGACGATTTTTTAAAAAACAGATACATTATAGGTTATGAAAATGTGTCTAAAATAAATGATTCTGTTTGTGCATTAAACCTAAACAATGGTTTTATAATGATAAATAGTACATCACCTTCTAATACATATTTACAAAAACCAATTATAGAAAAAGTATATGTAGGCGGAGAACCTATTAATCGTTCTAGGTTTACCAATGATGAGGTCTCTTTTAATTTTAATGAAAATATAACTGTTGCCTTAACTTCACCCAAATCTGTTAATCATTTTTTTGAATATAAAATATCTAATACAGATAACATTTGGTATAAAGTAGATGGTAATAAAGTAGAATTTTCTAGTCTTAAAGATGGAGAATATACCATTTCATTTAGAGCAAGAGGAAATTCTGGGAATGTTTCACCCTTACAAAATTTACAAATACAAGTGCTTCCTCCGTGGTATCGCGCTACATGGGGATTTCTACTATATACTTTTATAGCCGTTGTAATAGGAGCTATATTTTATATTCTGCAAAATAAAAAAATAGCTAAACAACAACGCTTAATTAAAATTAAGTATCAAAAAGAGCAACAGAAATTACTTAGAGAAAAAACTTTAGAAAATGAAAAACAAATTGTTCAGTTAAAAAATGAAGCTTTACAAAGGGAAATCAAGCTTAAAAGCAAACAACTGGCAAATAATGCCATGGCTTTAGTTAAGAAAAATGAAACACTTCAAGATATAAAGAAAGATTTAATAGCTAATAAAGATGGTTTTAATAGTCATTACTCGTATAAAAAAGTTCTAAAAAAACTAGATAATTCTATTGTGCTTAAAGATGAATGGGAAGTGTTTGAAAATAATTTTAGTCAAGTACACGATGAGTTTTTTCAAACTTTAAAAGCTAGACATTCTAAACTTACGCCTAAAGATTTAAAGATTTGTGCCTACATCAAAATGAATTTATCTTCAAAAGAAATTGCACCTTTAATGAATATCTCTCCTAGAGGCGTAGAAACCCATAGATATCGTTTAAAAAAGAAGTTAAATTTAGAAAATGATATTTCTGTAGTAGACTACTTGTTAAATATTAAATAAATATATGCAATTTTTGTGTAATTTGTAATTTAAGACTACGTCATTACTACGTCATTTAATTAATTCTTAAACAACTACAACGTTTTATTTAAAAAGATAAAGTACGTCAAACAAGTTTTTTTCAAGCTTTTTGGTAGTATTCATGCGCTATGACGTATTTAAAATGTAAATGAATTTTAACCTTATTTAACAATAGGTTATAATTTAGTAACACAAACAAAACTGAATTTTAATTTATTAATAAAACTAATATGAAAACAAAGATTAGTCTATTATTGATACTGTTTTTTTCAATTTCTGCTTTTGCACAAGAAATAGAAATTAGTGGTGTTGTTACTAGTAAAACTGATGGTATTCCTTTACCAGGAGTGAATATTATTGTAGAAGGAACTAATAATGGTACTTCAACCGATTTTGATGGTAAGTATGCACTTACTGTTAATACAGGAGATCAATTAGAGTTTAGCTACATGGGCTTTAAAACTATTATGAAAACTGTGGGAGACCAGAGTGTTATTAATGTTGTATTAGCCGAAGATGTAGAAGCTTTAAATGAAGTTGTTGTAATTGGTTATGGTACTCAAAAAAGATCAGACCTTACAGGAGCTGTGTCAAGTATAAAGTCTGATGAGTTATTGAAGCAACCTGCTGTAAATGCAACACAATCCATACAGGGGAAATTATCTGGAGTAAGTATAATTAATACCAACGCACCAGGGAGTGATCCGGTAGTAATGATTAGAGGATTAGGTACTGCAGCATCTGGAACTACACCTCTTTATATCGTAGACGGTATACAAGTAAGTGGTATTAGCAACATCAACCCTTCAGATATTGAAACGATGGATGTTATGAAAGATGCAGCTTCGGCTGCCATTTATGGAATGGATGCTGCAAATGGTGTGATTTTTATTACCACCAAAAAAGGAAAACAAGGAAAGGCTAAAATTGCTTTAAGTTCTTATTATGGAGCTACAAGTATGCTAAACCCTGTAGATATGGCAAGTGCTTCAGAGTATGTAACTTATTTTAATGAAGTACAAACTGCATTAGGATCTACAAGTCTGCTTTCAACAGATCAACCTTACAATACAGATTGGTACGATGAGTTAGCGCAGGTAGGCTTTTCTAATAGTAATAATGTTTCTATTTCTGGAGCGAATGATTATGTTAACTATTTTGTGAGTTTAAATAATTATAATGAAGAAGGTATATTAGAAGGTCAAGATTTAACACGTAACACTTTAAGATCTAATACAACTTTTAACCTTTTTGATGATAGAGTTAAATTAACCCAAAGTATTAGTGGTTCATTTTCTAAAGAAACACCTAAACCATCTTCAGCGTTTGATGAAGCTTACAAACAAGCTCCAATTGTACCTACCTATTATGAGAATGGAGGTTTTGGTCAGCCAGACTGGGATCCCACTACAGGTCAAGTTGCTTACCAAGGTAGTAATAGTTTAAACTCTATTGGTAACCCTTTAGCAACGGTTTACTATTATAATCAAAAAGCAGAAACAACAGATTTACAAGGCTCGTTTGATATTGAAGTTAAATTAACCGATTATTTAAAAGCTAATTCTCGTTTTGGGGCAACTAAAACGTACTATAAATCAAGATCTTTTAACGATATTAAATCACAATATTTAACATCTAATACAGGGCAAGATGAAGACGATTTTAATGCCTTAAAAGCAGCCAATCCCACAACAACAGCATATGCAGATAACAGTTTGTCTTATTCTACTTCAGAAAGCTATAGATACAATTGGGATAATTATTTAACTTTTGATAAGCAACTGGGAGAACATACTATTAATGTGGTGGCTGGTCTTACTAAAGGAAGCAAAAATGATGTGTTTAGTACCTATCAATTGGCTTACGATGTTCCTGAAAAATCACAATATTGGAGTATCAATTTTGCGTCAGATGATTATGATCAGACGTCAGAACAGTCTAACTCCACACCAACACATCAATTATCATATTATGGTAGATTGCAATATAATTATGGCGAAAAGTATTTCTTGCAAGCTAACATGCGTAGAGATGGTATAAGCACATTTAATAATGATGATAACACAGAGTATTTTGGAAATTTCCCTTCTTTTAGTGCCGGTTGGGTGTTAACCAAAGAACCGTTTTTAAGTGATATAAAGAATCTTAATTTTTTAAAAATAAGAGCTGGTTGGGGTAAATTAGGAAACTCAGACGTTCCTTTTAATGTGTCAACTTATACAACATCTACAAGCAGTAGTAATGTAAATTATGTGTTTGGAGCAAATCAAGATTTAGTATATGGTGCCGCTTTAGGAGCTTCTATTTATCCTATTTCTTGGGAGATTACTAAAGAAACAAATGTGGGACTAGATTTTCAAGCCTATAATTCACGATTATCAGGTAGTTTTAACTACTACAATAGAAATACAGAAAATGCAATTTTAAATGTAACACCTGTATATACTTCAGGAGAAGGATCTAATTATTACGATCATGGTGCAGAAGTGCTAAACAAAGGATTTGAATTGGAGTTTAATTGGAAAGACAATATTTCTGATGATTTATCTTATAGTGTTGGAGTTGTATTTTCTAATAATGATAATAATGTTGAAAATGTAAAATCTGCTTACGACGGACAAACAGGTGGAAGCCTTTCTAACGGACAAGTAACTAAAAGACTACAAGAAGGTCAGCCTATATATGCTTGGTGGATGTGGGAAGCAGATGGTGTTTGGCAAAATCAAGACGAGATAGATAACAATACACATTACGGTACGCCATCTCCTGGGCATTTACGTTATAAAGATCAAAATGAAGATGGAGTTATCGACGATGAAGATAAAAAATACTTTGGCTCTTATATTCCTACATATAATTTTGGCTTTAATATCATTGTAAACTATAAAGATTTTGATTTCTCTTTAGATGCTTTTGGTGCCGGTGGGAATAAAGTATACAACGGATTAAAAGGAACCACAATAGATGGCGGAGAAAATATAGCACAAGATACATTTGCAAACAGATGGACTGGAGAAGGCTCTACAAATGTTAATCCAGGTGCTAACAAAGATTCGTATGCCTCAAGTTACTATTTAGAAGATGGAGATTATTTAAGAATTAATAATATTACTCTAGGGTATACACTTCCTAAAGTTATTGATCAAGTTTCAAGAATTAGAATTTATGCCTCTGCAAAAAATCCATTTATGTTTACCAAATATTCTGGTTTTACACCTGAAGTTGTGGGGACTAGCGGGTCTACAGGAGCTAGCGGAACATCAGGGATAGAACTTTCTGCTTATCCAAATACCAAAACATTCTTACTTGGGGTTAACATCGATTTATAAAACTTTAAAAAACAATTATCATGAAAATTAATATTAAAAATATACAAGTTCTGTTTTTTCTTGGATTGCTTTTGGTTACAATGTCTTGTAGCGAAGATTATTTAGATGTAGATAGTACAGATGCTTTAGAGCAAGAAGATTCTGAAACCGTAACCCCAGAACAAATGGTAAATGGGGTATATGGGATGCTAACCGAATGGGATTATGCTTTTTCTTACCTAGGTATAACCGAAATCATTTCAGACAACGCAGATAAAGGAAGTTCATCTACAGATACAGGTTCAGATAAAGACGTGTTAGATGCTTTAACATTTACAAGTAGTGCTGGTTCAGTTTTAGCCATGTGGGAAAATTGGTATAAATCTATAAACAGAGCATCGACAGCTATAGAATATGCTGAAGATTATGGCTTGACAGATCAAGAATATAAGGATAGATTGGTTGGTGAAGCCGAGTTTTTAAGAGCTTTAAATTATTTTTGGTTGGTGAGATCTTTTGGAGCAGTTCCGCTTCAAGATGTAGATTTAATAGAAAGACAGCCTGTAGATGATGTGTATGCATATATAGAAACAGATTTGCTTAATGCGATAGAAAAATTACCTCTTAAAAGTGAATACGATTCAGACGATTTAGGTCGTGTTACTAAAGGTGCAGCGCAGGCTTTATTAGCTAAAGTGTATTTGTATGAAGAAGAATGGCAAAAAGCATACGATATGGCCGATAATGTTATCAATTCTGGAGAGTATGGTTTACACACTAATTATGAAGAATTATGGAGAGCTTCTACAGAAAATGGTATAGAGTCTATTTTTGAAGTTCAAGCCAGAGGTGAGTCTGTAGCTCATGGTGTTCAACAATATTCACAAACTCAAGGAGCTAGAGGTACCGATGGTTGGGGTTGGGGTTATAATATTCCATCTCAGACCCTTGTAAATGCATTTGAAGCAGAAGGCGATACAGTTAGAATGAATGCCACTATTATTTTTGAAGGTGAAACATTATGGGATGGACGTGAAGTTTTTGAAGTTGAAAACCCAAGATATAATGAAAAAGCATATTCTAGTGCTTCTGCAGGTGCAGACGATGGCGATAAAAATATAAGAATACTACGTTACGCAGAGATTTTATTAATCAAAGCTGAGGCGGCAAAATATATCGGAGCAGATGCAGCTACGCCTTTAAATTTGGTTAGAAACAGAGTTGGGTTAGCGTCAATAACCGATCCAACACTTGAACAGATTTGGAATGAAAGACATCTAGAATTAGCTATGGAACACGATCGTTGGTTTGATCTTGTAAGAACTGGTCAGGCAGAAGAAGCCATGGCAGCAGATGGTAAAACATTCATTGTTGGAAAACACGAATTGTTTCCAATTCCATATAATCAAATTGTGCAAACTCCAACAATGGAACAGAATCCAGGATGGGAATAATATAAATATTTTAGTCATGCCCAACCTCTGGGTATGACTAACTTTTAAGACGTTGTTAATGAGCATGCTACTTACACGTAAATTTGTTTTAATAAGCATACTATCACTTTTTCTGTTTGGCTGTAATACACAAAAGGAGGATAAAGAAGACACAGCAGAGAATACTGAGCTAATAGACGATGCTGTTTCAGATGAGGTGCTTTTAAATCGTATTCAAGAGCAAACTATCGATTATTTCTGGAGCGGTGCAGAACCTAATTCAGGTTTAGCACGCGAAAGAATACATATGGATAACACATATTTAGAATCTCCTGAAAATACAGTTACTACTGGAGGAAGTGGTTTTGGATTGATGGCTATTTTAGTAGGTATTGAAAGAGGAATTATATCTAGAGAAGAAGCATTATTAAGATTTGATAAGATAGTAAATTTCTTAGACAAAGCAGATCGCTTTCATGGGGCATGGCCACACTGGATTAATGGTGAAACAGGAAAAGTATACCCTTTTAGTGAAAAAGATAACGGCGGGGATTTAGTAGAAACCGCATTTCTTATTCAAGGCTTATTAACGGTTTCTGAATATTTTGATGGAGATACCGAAGCAGAGAAAGAACTGGTTTCTAAAATCGATACGTTATACAAAACTGTAGAATGGGACTGGTATACTAAAGGGGGAGAAGACGTATTGTATTGGCATTGGTCACCAGACTATGGCTGGGATATGAATATGCCTGTACAAGGATATAATGAGTGTTTAATTATGTATATACTTGCAGCCGCGTCTCCTACACACCCTATTAGTCCATCGGTCTATGAAAAAGGTTGGGCAAGGCAAGGCGATATCGTTTCTTCTAAAACTTACTATGGCGAAGATTTAGTTTTAAATTATTTCTATAATGATACCGATTTGGTTGGGCCCTTATTTTGGGCACATTATTCGTACTTAGGTTTAGATCCGAGAAACTTGTCAGATCAATATGCAAATTATTGGACACTAACGCTAAATCAGGCTAAAATACATTATAAATATGCAGTCGATAATCCGCTTAATTATAAAGGATATGGAGATAGCCTTTGGGGATTAACCTCTAGCTATTCTGTAAATGGATATACAGGACACAGGCCCGGAAACGATGTTGGGGTAATTTCCCCAACTGCAGCACTATCGTCATTTCCATATACTCCTGATGAAAGTATGAATGTTTTAAAAAATATTTATAAAAATCATGACAGTCTTGTTGGTAAATATGGCCCTTATGATGCTTTTAGTTTTGAAGATAATTGGTATACACCACGATATTTAGCCATAGATCAAGGTCCAATCCCTGTAATGATAGAAAATTATAGAACAGGATTGCTATGGCGCTTATTTATGAAAAATAGTGATGTGCAAAATGGGTTAAAAGCTCTAGGATTTACATATTAATATTGTTTAAAAAATAAAAAATATGACACTTAAATCTATTATAGTTGTAATGTGTTTTGCTTTGTTAACTCCATTTTTAACACATGCACAGCATTTAAAAAAAACTGAAGATTTGTTTTTAAGTAAAACACATATCGTAAATACAGATACGCTACAATACAGAATGCTTTTACCTAAAGATTTTTCTAAAAATAAGACGTATCCCGTTGTTTTATTTCTTCATGGTGCTGGAGAACGAGGTAACGATAATAAGAAGCAATTAGCAAATGGGAGTGATTTATTTTTAAAGGAAAGTATACGAAAAACGTTTCCTGCAATAGTTATTTTTCCACAATGTCCCGAAAATGATTATTGGGCAAAACTAGAAGCAGATCGCTCAACAAAACCAATAACATTTACTTACAAATACAAAGAATCACCTACTAAGGCAATGGCTTTAGTTATAGACTTAATGAATGATTTAGTAAAAAAAACATACGTAAAAACCAATCAAGTTTATGTTATGGGTTTATCTATGGGTGGCATGGGTACTTTCGAAATACTCTATCGTAAACCAAATCTGTTTGCGGCTGCAATTCCTATTTGTGGTGGTGGAAATCCAGAATCTGTCAAGGCCTACGCTAAGTCCACCCCATTGTGGGTTTTTCATGGAGCAAAAGACGATGTGGTAGATCCAAATTTGTCTGTAAATATGGTATCTGCACTTCTTAAAAATGGTGGAGTTCCAAGGTTTACATTATACGACTATGCAAATCATAACAGTTGGGATGCTGCTTTTGCAGAACCGGAATTATTAATATGGCTTTTCTCTAAATCGAATAAAATATAATATAATGATAAAACAATTTTTTATAAAAATAACAGGGATTCTGATTATAGCAATAACATGTGCAAGCTGTAATTCTAAAAGCGATACAGCTAAGCCTTCTAAAACAACGGAAGCGAATCCCTTCGAATATAAAGTAGATTCAATTTTAAAATTGATGACTATTGAAGAAAAATTAGGTCAACTAAATTTACCAACGTCTGGAGATATCACTACAGGAGCAGCAAAAGGTACCGATGTAGGTGAACGTATAAAACAAGGACTGGTAGGTGGTTTATTTAATATAAAAACAGCCGAAAAGATTTACGAAGTTCAGAAAATTGCTGTAGAACAAAGTAGATTGGGGATTCCTTTAATTTTTGGAATGGATGTTATTCATGGTTATAAAACTACCTTTCCAATTCCTTTAGGCTTATCAAGTTCTTGGGATATGGAAATGATTGAAAAAACGGCTCGAGTAGCGGCTATAGAGGCAAGTGCAGATGGTATTAATTGGACGTTTTCACCAATGGTAGATATTTCTAGAGATCCACGTTGGGGGCGTGTTTCCGAAGGTAACGGAGAAGATCCTTATTTAGGAAGTGCTATTGCTAGAGCAATGGTTAACGGATATCAGTTAGACGATTTGGCGGCTAATAACACATTAATGTCTTGTGTAAAACATTTTGCTCTCTATGGAGCTGTTGAAGCAGGTAGAGATTATAATACCGTAGACATGAGTCGAATTAGAATGTATAATGAATATTTAGCACCTTACAAAGCAGCTATAGATGCGGGTGTAGGTTCTGTTATGGCATCGTTTAATGAAGTAGACGGTATTCCTGCAACAGGAAATAAGTGGTTGCTTACCGATTTACTTAGAGACGATTGGGGATTTAATGGTTTTGTTGTTACTGATTATACAGGTATTTATGAAATGATTGCTCATGGAGTAGGAGATAAATATGCTGTTTCCAAACTTGCATTAAAAGCCGGTGTAGATATGGATATGGCAGGAGATTCGCCTTCGGTTCCAGCGGCATTTGTGAAGACATTAAAAACATCTCTTGAAAATGATAAGGTATCCATGGCTGAAATTGATACAGCTGTAAAGCGTATACTAACAGCAAAATATCAATTAGGGTTGTTTGATGATCCGTATAGATATTGTGACGTTAATCGTGCAAAAACAGAAATATTTACACCAGAACATAAAGCATTTGCTCGTAAAGTTTCTGCTGAATCTATGGTATTACTGAAAAATGAGAATCAATTACTTCCGCTAAAAAAATCAGGAACAATTGCTTTAATTGGCCCATTGGCTAAAGCAACTACCAATATGGCTGGGACTTGGAGTGTGGCGACAGATCAAGAAAAATCAAATTCTGTGTTTGATGGTTTAACCGAAGTAGTGGGTGATAAAGCCCAAATTTTATACGCTAAAGGTAGCAATATTGATTACGATTTAGAACTCGAACAACGTGCAACTATGTTTGGAAAAGACATTCCACGAGATGGACGTACAGATAAACAATTGTTAGACGAGGCGCTTCAGATAGCTGCTAAATCAGATGTTATTGTGGCTACTATTGGAGAGTCTGCAGAATTAAGCGGAGAAAGTAGCAGCAGAACAGATCTTGGCATTCCGCAAGTGCAAAAAGATTTATTGAATGCATTATTAAAAACAGGTAAGCCTGTCGTGTTGGTGCTTTTTACAGGAAGGCCTTTAGTTTTAGTAGAAGAACATGAAAACGTACCAGCAATACTTAATGCTTGGTTTCCCGGAAGTGAGGCAGGTTTAGCAATTTCAGATGTGCTGTTTGGAGATGTAAATCCTTCAGGGAAATTAACTGCTACGTTTCCTAGACATGTAGGTCAGGTTCCTTTATTTTACAATCATAAAAATACAGGAAGACCGCTTGGAAATTCAGAAGGAAAATTCGAAAAATTTAAAAGTAACTATATCGATGTTCGTAATGAACCTTTGTACCCTTTTGGCTATGGTTTAAGTTATACCACATTTGATTATGCTAACTTAAAATTAGATAAGTCTACCATAAATATGGATGGTGAAATTAATGTGTCTGTAGATGTGACTAATTCTGGAGATTACGACGGAAAAGAAGTAGTTCAATTATATATAAGAGATCTTGTTGGCTCTGTAACACGACCTGTTAAAGAATTAAAAGGCTTTAAAAAGGTGTTAATTAAAAAAGGAGAAACTCAGACTATTACTTTTAAAATTTCTGTTGAAGATTTAAAGTTCTATAATTCAGATTTAGATTTTGTTGCCGAGCCAGGACAATTTCAAGTATTTGTAGGAACAAATTCTGATACTAAAATGATGAAAGCATTTCAATTGACTAAATAACTCTCTAATTTACTAATAGCAATTTAATGCCACACTTTATTTTAAGTTTTTATCCCCTATATTCTTAATAATTTGTGTGGCTTTTACTTTTTAGATTACTAGAAATAAAGTCTTGTAAGATTCAGTAAGGAATATCTAGTCTGAATAGAATTTAAACAACATATCAAAAGAAATGTAATATGTGCATATAAACCGTTTGAAAGATTAAGCGTACTGAACGTTTTTTATAATCAATTTACCTAAAATGATACTAAATTATATATCATGAAAAATTTAATTATTTTCTTTTCTATAGCATTATTTTTTTCTTGTAATAATGAGAAGGATCAGAAGACAGAGCATACATCTAATACAGTAGAAAATACAGAGATAAATAATACGTCTGAAACGTACATTAATCCATTAGATATAGATTATACCTATATGGTTTATAATTCAAGTCAAAATATATCTTACCGTTCTGGTGCAGATCCAGCGGTTATAGAATTTAAAGGCGAGTATTATATGTTTGTTACGCGTTCTTTTGGCTATTGGCATTCTACCGATTTGGTTAATTGGAATTTTATTAAGCCACAGCAATGGTTTTTTGAAGGGAGTAATGCGCCTACAGCTTTCAATTATAAGGATTCATTAGTGTATTTTGCGGGTAATCCAGCAGGTTACGGAAGTATTCTTTATACAGATGATCCAAAAAGTGGAAAATGGGAACCGACAGCATCCATATCTACCGACATTCAAGATTCAGAATTATTTATAGATGACGATGGAGAAACCTATTTGTATTGGGGATCTTCTAATGTGAATCCGCTCCACGTAAAAATGTTGAATAAAAACGATCGTTTTTTAGAAACTGGTGTTCGTAAAGCATTATTTAATCTCGACGAAGACGCACACGGCTGGGAACGTTTTGGCGAAAATAATTTCCATCCGACTTTAAAGGAAGGCTATATGGAAGGTGCCTCTATGACCAAACACAACGGAAAATATTATTTACAATACGCTGCACCTGGCACACAATTTAATGTGTATGCTGACGGAGCTTATATAGGAGATTCGCCATTAGGGCCTTTTACGTATATGAAAAATAATCCGATGAGTTTTAAACCTGGCGGATTTACAAATGGTGCAGGACATGGCATAACAGTTAAACAAACCAACGGACAATATTGGCACTTTGCTACTATGGCACTTGCTTCTAATTCGCAATGGGAACGTCGTTTGTGTATGTTTCCTACGTATTTTGATGACGATGGATTGATGTATACAAATACCGCATATGGCGATTATCCGCGATTTGGTCCTAACCACCCAACAAAGGCAGGACAACATAATGGATGGATGTTATTGTCTTACAAGGGAGTGGTTACAGTCTCTTCTTCATTAATGCAGATTAAGAAATTTACGTCTAATGATGATGCTGTAGAAGTTACGGAATTGCCTTTAGAAAAAAATAAAGCGGGTCAAATAACCTCTAAAGTATTAACCGATGAGAACCCTAAAACATTTTGGGTTGCAGAGGCCAATAATGATCAACAATGGATTACTATTGAAATGCTAAAACCTGGAAATATTAATGCTTTTCAATTGAATTTTCATGACCATGAATCGGGAATCTATACACGTACCGAAGGTTTAAAACATCAATTTACAATTGAAACATCTCAAGATGGTGTTAATTGGCAAACCGTTGTAGATAGAAGTACCAGTGTAAAGGACACGCCAAATGCCTACATTGTATTAGATGCTCCTGTAAAAGCAAAATACGTGCGTTATAACAACATTAAAGTGCCTGGGGCAAATTTTGCGATGTCCGAGTTTAGAGTCTTTGGGTTAGGGGTAGGAGATAAGCCCGAAAAAGTTACAGGATTTAAAGTGAAAAGAGAAGACGATCGCAGGGATGTGAAATTCTCTTGGGATGCAGTGAAAGACGCCCAAGGTTACAATATTCGTTGGGGAATTGCTAAAGATAAATTATATCAATCATGGCAAGTTTACGATACAAATCAACATTTTATGCGTTGTTTAGATCGCGATACGCCCTATTATTTTACTATAGAAGCATTTAATGAAAATGGAATTTCAGTAAAAAGTGAGATTTTATTTGTTGAATAAATTGTCTAATATCTTGATTATTTCAGATGTTTCTAAATCATTATTAAAACACACAAACACACTAAAACTAAAACAATGAAAAAAAGTCTTTTTTTATTATTAATCGCAGCAGTTTCCGCTTTAGGAGGCTTGTTGTTTGGTTATGATACAGGAGTTATTAATGGCGCCCAATTTTATTTAACAGAATATTTTCAATTAAGCGATGCTTTAAAAGGTTGGGTTGTAGGAAGTGCGCTATTAGGTTGTTTTGTAGGAGCAATTATAGCCGGACCTTTAAGTGTTAAGATTGGCCGGAAAAAATCTTTAATTATATCGGCTGTATTTTTTACACTTTCAGCCTATGGTTCAGGTTTGCCAGAGCTATTTCCACAAACTGTAAGTATGTTGGTTGTTTTTAGAATTATAGGAGGTTTAGGTATTGGAGTAGCGTCTATGAATGCACCAATGTATATAGCAGAAATTGCACCTTCAAATATTCGGGGGCGTATGGTTACATATTACCAATTGGCAATTGTAATTGGTTTTTTTGTGGTGTTTTTAGCAACCTATTTTATTGGTAATAATTTAAGTTTAGCCCAGAATATAGAGTTTGGATGGCGCCGCATGTTTTGGTCAGAGTTAATTCCGAGTATACTGTTTTTAGTGTTATTATTTATTGTGCCTAAAAGTCCGAGATGGTTAGCTTTAAAAGGTAGAGATAAAGATGCACTAGCAGTATTGCAACAAATAAATGGAGATGAGGTTGCTTTAAAAGAAATGAAAGATATTAAGACCTCTTTAAATGAAGCTAATGATGGAGTAAATGTAAATTACTTTTCTAAAGCGATTTTAAGTATCATTGCAATAGGTACAATCCTTTCTGTTTTACAGCAATTTACAGGAATTAATGCTGTATTGTATTACGGTGCGGATATTTTTGAAAAAGCACTTGGATTCGGAAAAGAAGATGTGTTGTTACAGCAAATACTATTAGCCTTTGTTAATTTAGTGTTTACTTTTGTAGCAATGTTTACTGTAGATAAATTTGGAAGAAAACCACTACTTTATATCGGTTCAGTAGGTATGGTTGTTGGTTTTTTACTGTTAAGCATTACCCTGCAACAGCAAAATGTTGGTGTAATATCGCTAATAGGAGTCTTGGTATTTATAGCGTCTTTTGCACTGTCTATGGGTCCAGTGGTCTGGGTTTTATTGGCAGAGATGTTTCCGAATAAAATTAGAAGTGTGGCCATGTCTGTAGCTGTGGCAGCACAATGGGCTGCAAATTATGTGGTATCTCAGTCATTTCCAGTAGTAATGGGAAGCGAAACCAATACAAGTGAACCTTGGAATGGATCTTTACCCTATTATATATTTATAGGTTTTATTCTAATAATTGTATTTGTGACCTATAAATTCATACCCGAAACAAAAGGAAAATCTCTTGAAGAAATTGAAGGGTTTTGGAAAAAGTAATAGTGTTTCAATACAAAAGATGAAAAAAGCCCCGTAAACACTAGGCTTACGGGGCTTTTTAGTGGAGTTGGAAAGGAGATTAGCAGTTTTAAATAGAGTGTTTAGATACTAAACAATTGGTAAACTGTCAGTTCTTAATAAATATATACTTTAATAAGTATATTTTTATCCATTCCTGAAGAGTTGTATTAAAAGTTTTATTCCTAGAAAAGTAATGCATCAATAGATCTTGGATAGAACATTAAGGTTTCTTGTTTTCATTTTGCGGATTATAAAAACGGCAATTATGTTATGACTAAGAAAACGATGCAAAGGGTTAATGCCCGTGCGGGAGTATGTTTGTAATTTAACACGTATTTGAAATATTATTAGAAAAACCAAGATATCTGCTTTTAAAACTTACAAATCCTTTTTCACATAAAATAATCCTGATAGGATTAGATGTAGTTTGGGACGAAATTCAAAATATAAAAACTTAGTAAAAAACTAATACAAAACTATATTTTAGTGGAAATATAAAATTACATTAGGAGATATACTGTTAACAAACAAAAAACAATAAATGAAAAAGAATTGCAGTCTTTTAATTGTGATTATATTCTTAATATCCTGTTCAATTTGGAGCAATATTCAAAAAAAAACTATTCCAATATCTCTTCAAGGGTCTTGGGGTGTCCGTTTGTATGTAAGAGGTGGTGAAACTTTAAATCATTATGTTAAGAACAGTTCTGATGGTGGTAAAGGTTACGACTATGTGGCAGGTGCTCAAGAAATTATAAATAATTACCCTACAATTGGACATGTAATGACAAACGCCACTAATAACGCAAAAGCACATTTATGGACTTTAAGGACAAATGAAAATGTTGATGCTGTAATGGGAATTTCAGGCTCCATTATAAATGAGGAATTTGTACCTAGTTTAGCAAATGAACAAGTCATTATAAATGTAATTGGAAAATTTAAAAAAGCTAATAAAAAAGTAATTTTATACATAAATGGAATGAGTCCTGCGAGTAGAGCCTCAACTGCAGGAGCTCAAGCATGGAATGATTATGTGGCCCGTTACTTCTCTAATGACGAGCATCAAGCGTGGATGAATTTATGCGAAGGATATATTAAACGTTTTGAAAAATTAGGTGTAGATGGCTATTGGATAGATGCTTTTTCTAGTTATCCTGGTAATGATACTCAAAGAGCTGAATTTGTGCAAATGATTCGTAATGTGGATCCAGATGTTATAATATCGACTAACTATGCTAAAGATTATTTTAAGGATAGTAATGGGAATTTTTTAAAAGTTGATAGTGATGGAGCCAATGATACCAATAAAGCAAATTATAAGATTATAAAGCTTACGGCTACAGACCCTTGGTCTGATATGACAGCCGGGCATATTACTCCTTTGGCACAAGGTGCGCCACCTAATTCGTGGGCCTATGAAGAATTTACAGTCACAGATATAAAAGCATCTCCAACAACCTCATATGATGGCTCTAAACTAACTTTAAAACATTTGTTTTTACCTATTAGATCGACTTGGTCTAATAATAGAACTGATTTAATGTTTAAAAAAGAACAAGCGTATAGGTTTGTTAAAAACATTACAGATGCAGGTGGAGCAGTTACTTTTTCAACAACAACAGATATAGACGGTACTAATATGGAAGATGAAGAAAATGTGCTAAAATATGTAGATCAACAATTCAAAATTAAAGCTAATCCCCCAAAATATATTCGCCCTATAGGAGCTTCTCTTGTTGGAGAAGAATAGAAACGATTTGTTGGAAATGTTAATCTTTGAACAAGCCCAAAATAAATAGTAGCACTATAATAAAAATTATCCTTAACGGCATTTTCTATTTTAAAATACTAACGTCAAGTATTCTAAAGGTCTTGAGTGGGTCTAAATTACCCTATAAAGGTGTTTTAATACAAAAAAATGTAATTTCTCTAGCATCATTATTAGGTTGTAAGCTACAGGAGAGAGTTTCAAACCTGTATTAGGTTGGCTTAAGACGAATAGAACTACTCTAATTTAGTTCATAAACGTTGTCAGGTGCTTTACGGGACTTTGCCGTTACCTATTTAGATTCCTTCATAACTTTCTAGTCTGAAACAGGTTTGCAGATCTCCAATTTTCCTAAAATCTTCGAGATCTGCTTTGATGAAAATTTACTTATTCTATAATTACTGTTTAAAGTTAAAATGTTTTCTATCTTTAAATAGTTCTGATAAAAAGTGAATTTGACAAATGATTAACCAATAATTATCTATCAAACTTAAGATGTCCTATAAAAGGAGTAAGTCTACATTTCTATTTTACATGATCAACAGTGAGTATTAGTGAATCAATAACTTTGGTTGTATTAAGGTCTTTTTGAGTAAATGGCACTTTATAAAGCTTTTTGTTAGAAAACATTTTTAACTGATCTAAATGTCCTTTATAATCTATACTATTACTTTGCCCATGACTTAAAAGAACATTCGCGTTTAAATTTCCATCATTCCAATCTATTAACTGTACGTATGCTGTACCAAATAAAATATAAGGAAAACCTTTGCTAGTAAGTGGCGCAGGCATCTCTCCGTTAAGTAAGCCTTCTTGATAAGAACCACCATGTAATGGAATACGAGTTTCATTTACAGTTGTATATAGCGCTTCTCCCCATGGATCATCTGGCTGAAAACCAAAATTAGCCAATTCATGTACAGCTTCTTCTAAAGCATTTATAATAGCTGGAGAATTCTGGGGTGTAATATTTATTTGAGAACCTATTTCTGGGTCATCATTTTTACTTGATAAGAGCACTCCCATTTTAATAATTTTTTTCCAAAACTGATGAAATAGTAAAGCTCCTTTACTTTTCGAGTTATTTTTTCTATCCCATGTGCTAAGTACTCTAAAGCCATTTTTAGCGTCTTCAGATATAGATTCGTTGTTTAATTCTAGAATACGATCTAAAAAAGTTTCGGCAGCGTAATTTCTATTATCAAAAAGAACTTCTAGAGCTTCTTTGGGGGTTACAATACTGTCTTTAGTTATTTCATTCATTCGTTGAGCAGACATAATTAGCCTTGGGTCATACCTTAAACCTGCAGCCTTTTTTTTACCAATAGCTTTATCAGGCTTATGTTGTCCAAATACAGATGGATAATCTTTTTGAGGATTTCCATACTCTGTATATTTATAGCTATTATTGGTGTTATGAATAATTCCTTTCGAAATAATATTAGGATAAAAAGAAGCAGGAGCCAATAAAGGTCTGTTATTAGAATCTCTAAAAGAAGCATCACTAGTAGTACCGTTTATAACATTAAATGCTGCTGTAGAATTGTTTATATGATATTTCTCCATTTCATCATCTGTTATTGGAGGAATTTGTCCTGCTATAACATATCCTACTTCACCAAATTTGTCGGCAACGAGTAATTGAGATAAAATACCTCTATTATTTTCTACAGCACTTATAAAATCTCGTGTAGATTTAGAATGCGCAATTGCAAGGAATTGATCTAAGCCCTTTGCATTTTTTTCTCCAGGATTAGTAATGGCATACCAACCAGCAGGTTTTCCTTTTTTTTCTGGTAATTTATAAAGTATCCCTAATTCTGATTCAACAAACTTAAAAACATGTGTTTTTATTTTTTTATCTTTTTCAAGTACTCTAACAGGTACAGATTTTATTTTAAGAGGTTTTTGTTGTCCATCCATAAGGTATTTAGGTGCTACAGCAGATTCTTCTACTTCCATAGATTGTAAAACATAAGGTGTAACTGTTGCTGCATCTAAAATAGTCCATGCAACATCTGCATTGTAACCTGTCATAGGAAAAGGGATTCCTAAAAATGATGCCCCAGCAACATCTAGCTCTCCAGGTATAGTTAAATGGTATTGGTGCATGTATATGCGTTGTTGATGTACTGTTCGTTTCCAGGCTGAATGCGGGTTAGACAACATAATAGAGCTTTTTGTTTTTGTAACATCACTTCCATACACCCAACCATTACTTCCAAATCCTCCTTCAATTTCTACCGCTTTAGTGTGAGGAGAATTTAATGCATAATTTGTAGTTTTTTTCTGCCATGCTTGAGAAGAAGATATTATATGTGGACCAATATCTATCAATTCTTTTTGAACGCCAAAACGCATAGCAGATCTAATTACATCACTTGTTTTAAAAGTAATAACAGGACCTTCTTCACAAAGCTCATTGCGTTCTTCTTCAGTTAAAGTGGAAACATAATAATTAATACCATCAACATAACCTTTTATATAGTCTTTGGTTTCTTTATTAAGTTTTTCAAATTCTTCTTGCACCCATTCTTCTGGAATACGAATCTTGAATAATAAATCTGAATTAAGATTTGTAGTTTTTAAAAAACCGATGGTAGCAATGGCATCTGCTCCATAACGTAAAGAACGCTCACCTCTTAATGTAATAGCCTGACCCGATATTTCACAAATGCGATCTTTGGCATGTACATAGCCATATCCATAGCCAAGATTTTTATAATTATTTGCTTTAATATGAGGAACTTCATTTTTTGTCCACTTAATTTCTACCTGACTTAACTTCTCTTCTTTAGAACATCCGATTGTTAATGTCAATAATCCGAAAAATATTGTCCTATATATTATTCTTAAATTATTATTATTTATCATTTTATTCTTTTTGTTATAGCATCTTTTATAAAAAATATGCTATAAAATTTATGAAATTCTAATTATTAAAACTTATATGATTAAGCTACTTTTCGCCATCTATTAAGGAATACGATTAACAAAATATTTATACCGGCTACAAATAATAAGAGAATTACCTGAGTAAAATTTTCTGAACCCATAGAAATCTGTTCTCCAACATGAGCAAAATTTAGCAAAACAAAAAGAATGGAGTAAATAAACGTGATCCATTTAAACCATTTTTTTGAGTAAAAAAGACTTACAAATCCAAAAATAAGAGGCAGTACTAATACGAATAGATTTTTTATTCTTAAAACCATTTTCATATTATTACCAGAATCTTCTTTAGTAATATTTGGGTTGTTTCTCTGCGTTAATTTAGAATCTTTAATTTCTTTTTTATTGTGGCTTTCCTTATTCGTTTTGTTTATATCTGTTTTAGCAGACACTTCTTTATTGTGTTCTTTTGAAGGTGTATGAGAACCAAAATGAATGGCCTCTAAGTTTTCTAGAATCATATGAGCGCAAAGAGCCATTGTAAGGAAAAGCCATGCGGCCACTATTTTTTGTTGTAATGTCATAATTTAATTATTGATTATTAATGTTATTTCTTCTTGAGGTTGTGTAATAGGTTTACGTGTTTGTGGTGCCTTTTTTTTTCTTTTGGATACCAAGCGTTTTGCAAACAATGAAATACTAAGACTTATTATACCTGTAATAAGCCAAGCGAGGTCTACAAAAAAGGAGTCAATTAGACCTCGATTTAAGGAAAGCCAAAACCAATTAGCTGTCGATATTCCGTTACAGATAGGGACAGATATTCCTAAAACCCCAGCCATAAATAGTGCATGTTTGTTAATAGTATGCAGGTCTTTTACCCAGTAGGAATATAAAGTAAAACCAAACCAGAACATATAGAAACTCTGCTCCATAATTCCAAAACGATCTGGAGATTGAGGTATAATCTTTGCTAAACAAAAGAAATAAGCAATAGCAGGAAAAAGCCCCATACAGTTACCTATAAATATAGCCCCTACATTACGGTTAAATTTTAATTTTTTTGCATACTTTTTATTGTTTCGTACTTCTAACCATATCATAACTCCTGAAAGAATTACAAAACAGGTAAGTAAGGAGAGTAAAAAATATACTAATCTTAAAAAATACCCACCGTAGGTGCCGAAGTGAAGTTTTCTCATAGTTTCTAATGAGGTTGCAAAATCCCAACCTTGGGAATCAATTACCTTTTTACTCACTATAGATCCATTACTTAGATTATACATAATATAGGCGTTCCCATAAAAATTTTTCCCAACATTGTCACGGTAATTCAATATAAAACGACCGTTTTTGTCGTTGTAATTTAGGATTTTAGCAGTTAGCGTATAATGGTTGTTTAGGTGAAGTTCATCATTAGCTTTTAAAGCTAATAAATTAAGGCTCTCTTTACTTTTTAAGGGTTCACCAGCTTTTTCGACATTAATAAAAGCAGGAGCAACAGCGGCAATAAGTTTCTGTTGATCTCCTTCGTATATGACTAAGGTGTTTAAAATTATAAAAAGTGAAGCAAGACCAAAAAAGGAACCAGTAACAGCAAATATAAATTGAAAAGGCAGTCCTATAACTCCTAAAGCTGTATGTGCATCTGTCCAAAGTAGTTTAATAGAGTTTTTTAATCTAAAAGTAAAGAAGTTTTCTATTAGCTTTTTCCAGTGAACAATTACTCCTGTTATCAAGGCGACTAAAAAGAATAACGATAGAACCCCAGATATATATACCCCAACAGTAGGAAGTTGGTCAAAATAATGCAAATGGTAAATAAATGTACCTAATTCTTGAGGTTTTCCATGTTTACGACGTTCACCATTTTCGTTTTTAATATCTTTAAGAGGTTGGTAGGTATTAAGATCTAAGATCATTGCAATATTACCTTTTGGGTTAAAGCTCTCTTCTGCTTTTTTCTTTTTTAGTTCTAAATTTTGACTGTTATTTTTATCGGATTCTTTTAATTTTTGTTTCGAAGTATTTTGTAGACTGTTAAGTGATTTATCATTTTTTTTGGTTACGTTTTTTACTTCGTTTTTCTTGTTTTTAGATTTACCTGCTTCAGGGCGTCTACCACGAGGACTTCCTACGCGTGAACTTACACTTAGGTAATCCTTTTTTTCAATGGTCTTGATTGCAAAATCAAAATTACGATCCTGCATAGTATAACCAGATTTCTTTACGGTTTCAAGCGCTTTTTCGTAATCAATGTTGTATGCGTTATGTCCAACAGTTTTCTGAACTAAGTTTTTTTCCCAGTTATTAATATTTTTATAAAAAAGAGCTATTCCTCCTGCAAAAAAGCATATAAAAAGACCTATTGTGATTATAATTCCGCTAACCGTATGTACATTAAGGAATACATTGTAATTTCTTTTATCTTTTGCCATAATTAATTAAGTCTTATATATATTGCTATAGCAGAAAGAATAATAATAGGAAGAAGTATAGCCCAAGCCATCCATGGTTTTTTTACCCAATATACCACAATGACTAATCCTGCCCATAGCATATATATACTAAACAGGGAAGTTGCTACAATTTGGGTTTGCCAAAAGTAAGAAGATAAAGCTAAATGAAATCCAAAGGAAGCAATAAGACTTCCTAAAACAGAAGCAATAATTTTACTGGCTTGTGCCCAACCAGATTGCATGAGATATTTTTTATTTGCAGGCATAATTTTAGTAAATAGATAAACAGATTTCAAAACCTATTAGCACTACTGTTAATAAACAGAGATGAAGCGTTTTGAATTTAGGAAAAGGCGCAAAAAGTGTAATAAGACTAGCTATTAAAGTCCAGAGCATTACGCTTAAAAGAATTCCAGTTGTTGGACCTTGATCTAAGATTAACAGAACACAGGAAAATAAATAAAATAGAATGGCAATTACACGGGACGCCGTTCTATTTTTATTAAGTTTTGCATAGATACCAGTTTTCTCAAAGTCCACTCGATTTGAGGTTACATAAAGACACCAAACCGATGCAAAATTTAAAAATATTAATAGGCTATACATTGATATAAAAGGATTTAGTCTACATTAAAACGGCTAGTTGCTATATGGTATATCGTGTTATACACTTTTCCATCTTTAGTTCCTTTTACTTTTTCTGTAATCATCATTTGTGTAGTGTATGTGCCTTTTTCGAACTTAGATAAGTTAAATGATTCTGGATTTCCTTTTAGCTGTAGGCTTTGACCATTTGGGGTTATAACCGTGGCCATAAAGTCTACATCTGATTTGTTTTTAAAAATATAACTTAAAGATTCACCGCTACGACCTTTCGTTATATTCGCATAAACACCCATAGGCACATAATCTAGTATGTTTAGAAGCTTTTTTTTAGGGTTTACTTCCCCAACTTTAACTAATGTAGTGGCATAAAATACAGGAATGAATGCATATTTTTTACCTGGTTCCATAACCCCTAGATTAGTGCTTTCAAGAATTACAAAATATCCACCCATTTCGCTAGGTGTAAAACTTGCTGCATAATGATCTGACTTAGCTGTTGTAATTAATGCTGTTTTTTTACAGACGGACTAACCACATAAAGTGTGAAGTCTTTAACCAAACCCCATTCTTTTCCATTGGTAGGTTCTGGAGTATCATTAGGTTCTGAGAAATAAATTTTTACTTCTTGAGCTTCATTTAATTTTCCATCTGCTTTAGTTTCTACCCAATATCCATGAGCCATTAATACTTGACTTATTAGCATTAAGAATAGCGAGTATACTATATTTTGTGTTTTTTTCATTTTTTATGCTTTAGACCTTATGATCCAAATTGGATCATAAGGCTTGTTTTAATTCTATTCTATTGAATTTCCAAGTATCCCAATGCTCTTGGGTAAGTGTCGGTTACACTAAATACTTCTTCAGCAGCCGTACCATCAGAATTAAGTGAGTAATAACCTCCTTTAGCACTGTCTGCATCTTTTAATTGATAATATACCTTACCATTCACAGTACATAAATTTCCGTCGCTATGCCCGAAATTAGTAGCTGGAGCATCAATAGCTGTTGCAGCCATAGTTTCTTTATCTATGATATAAGGATAGTATATATTCGAAAGAAGATTAGAAAAGTCGTCAAGAACAATTTCTTTTGAGCAGTTTACGTATAGTGTATCTTCATCGTCCAAGGCCATAGACCAAACCACATAGTTATCTCCATCTGCTCCTCCTTGAATATCTGCTCCTTTAAGTACCCAATCTTGGTCAAAATCTAAATCATCGTATTCTATTTTAAATACACAGGCACGTGGAGTTCCGTAAATAGGATCTATAGCATATCGGCTTGCAAAAAGAGCATGAGTAGACATGTAAATATCTCCATCTTTAGCAACTACATACGCAGAAAATTCTGTAGCTGTGCCGTGTCCTTGATCAAAAATAGCTCCTGTATGAGTTATTTTCTTTTCAACATCATTAGTATCGGTGTTGATAACTAACATGGTAAATTTAGGTACATATACTCCTTCAGGAGTTACTCCATCTACATCGATAACAGAATATTCAACGTTTACAAATAGTTTGTCTTTTGATATTATCATAGTTTTTGAACCAACTGCTATTTCATAATTATTCAATTCGTCACCAAAAATTTCATCAGAGATAGTAAAATCTCCAGTACGTGCCATAGTTGTAGGGTTAAATGTGCTAATGGTTCTTTCTCCATCACCAGAATCGTAATAGTAGCCGTGGGTGTCGTCTAAAATAGCATAGTTTACAGTAGTAGATGTACTAATAAAACCATCTAGATCTAAAGCACCTTCGGTGTTCATGCTATAACGAACTAGACCTGTTTCGCCAGTAAATTTTTTCTTTTTGAATGCCCATTTATTTTCATAAGTATTAATACGACCATAAGAATTAACTTGAGTGGTTCCATCTGTAGCGTTTTCAATTGCACTTGTTGGTAAGGAATTATAGACGGATAAATATGCTACATCTCCTCCTATAGTTTGTTCAGCAGACATTACTATATAACGGCTATCAACTTCTACAGCTGGATCATCATCTGTTGAATCGTCACTAGAACAGGAGAATCCTAATATGGTCAGAAATAAAAGACCTACTTTTGAAAAATTCATTTTTTTCATCATTTAAAATTTAGTATTACTTATTAAAAAAATTAAGGGTTTAAATCAAATGCATAGGTTAGCTTTACATGAAAGCTACGTCCTGCATTCTGTATTTTAAAATTATCGAAAACAATCTGGTCAAAAAGGTTTTTTACTTCACAGCCAATTGAAAATTGTTTTTCTTTATTAGGTAACCATACTAAACCTATAGTATGCATATTTTGTTTTGGTATGTATAATTCTGTATCCTTAAGCCCTGGTTCTCCAAACAATCCTAAAAAGCCATCAGCTTCTAAATTTTTTGGTATTTTATTTAAAAAGTAAGGGTGTATGTAGGAGTAATACCAATAGGCTTTTAGTTTATCTTTTGAACGTAAAATGTCTTCAAAGTTGGCAGAAGCACTTAGGTTACTGAAAAAATAAGGTATATTGGGTATTCTAGAATCGTCAAGCAAATCTGTCTCTCCTTCTTGATGTCCGTCTTGCCTAAAGCTCTGATAGGTTAGATTTCCTGTTATATTATAGTGCTTTAAAAAGGTGTAACCTGAATTTAATTCAAGACCATAGCCTTTAACTTTGTCTAGATTTTCAGACACAGAGCTTATGGTTGTTACGCTTATTTTGCTTGAAATCATATCTTTACTATATCTGTAAAAAACGTTTACGCCTACAGAGAAATTACTGTTATTTGCATAATCTAACCCCAAGTTGGCATTAAGACTTTGTTCTGGTTTAAGACCAAAATTTGCAATACTAGTGCTACCATCTCCAAAAATTTCTGCTTGTGTAGGTAGGCGAGTAGCTTGTTCTATAGAGAATCTAGTATTTAATTTATCATTAATGTGGTACCGAATCGAGTTACCTAGACCAAAATTTGATATGCGAGCTTCAACTTCTTCAGGATTTAAGAGTCCAGTAATCTCATCTACCGATTTACCACTTGAATGTGAGTTGTAGTATTTAAACTGCAGGCTGTTTTGTAACCGATTATTAATAAATTTACTATCTAATGAAAGTCCAGATACAAACTTATCATAATCTGCAGGAAGACTGACTAACTGTACTGGGTTTTCACCCTCCGTATATTCGCCATAAGGGTTACTTCCTGTTTGTCTATAAGTTGTGTATACAGCATTAAGCGTTAAGGTATTGTGATTATTTAAAATATACTTAAGTGTTGTGCGAGACACTGTGTTTTTACGATTTAAAGTTGTTAAATCTGCATCTCCTGCTTCTCCTGGTTCTTGGTCTTCATTATTGACGGTGAAATTTCCTAACCAGTCATAGCTTCCGTTAAGAGTATCTACAGAGATGCGTCTAGTTTCACTATAGGTAAAAAATTGATCTACTATTAACTTTTTTTTCAATAGCTTTTTTTTGTAACGAAGTGTAGGTACAAAATCCCCTATTTGTTTGTTGTAAGCAGCTCCTATTGGGTACTGCATTAATTGTCCGAACTGGTTTTCTCTGTATAACTCGAAATTCGTTACAGTTAGTTTAAGCTCGTCTACCCATTTTCTGTTTTTAATACCTGCAAAAACTTCTATATAATGTTGGCGAAATGTATTATGAAATAGATCAATTTCAATTGGAATTTCGTTTCTTGTATCTGGATCTATATAATTTACATTTGCTTTGTAGTTATTGTCAGAATAATTGATGAACGCCTCTATTCCTCCAAATAAGTTGTTCTTTTTATTGGTAAGGTTAAGGTTTACAGAAGCTCTGTGCGTATTAAAAGAAGCTATTTCATACGAGGTACTTATTTTATTTCCCAATTTATTGGAAGCAGATATCATATTTACAGCACCACCTAAGGCATCAGAACCTAAATCTGCGGGCAATACACCTTTATAAACTTCTACACGTTCAAGTGTATTGGCTGGTACAAAACCAACTCCGTAAATCCCGTCGAGGTAATCCATAGGAATACCATCCTTGAACACACGTACAGCATCACCTTGAAAACCATTTAGATTGATTTTTGTACTAGACCCTAGTCCTCCAGATTGACGGATTTTAATGCCTGACGAGCGATTTACTAAATTTATAACTGAAGCCGACTCCATTTTATATTTCTGGGTTTCGATGACTTCAATTTTCACAGCTTTATCTTTTAATAGTTGATTTTCTGTTAGTCCTTTTACAATAACTTCATCTAGGTTTTCACTTTTAGCGAGAAGCTTTATATCTATTTTTAAATCATTATTTTCTTTTGTTGAAAAAGAAACTTCTTTAGGTTCAAATCCTAAATAACGTACTTGCAATACTAATTCTCCTAGTGGAACTTTCTGTATTTCAAATTCACCTAAATTATTCGTTAGTGTGCCTATAGAGGTGTCTTTAATAACAACAGTTGCTCCAAATATTGGCTTGTTTTCTACATCACTTACTCTTCCAGAAACTTTAACTTGTGCCTCTAAAGAACTTATAAATAGTAGCATGATTACAACAAGATAATCACTTGTTATTTTTATGTTCATTTTTTATTTATTATTTTTATTTAATCTTAATAAATGCTAAATTTGAGAGCAAAAGTATTATCTTCATTTGGAAGACAAGTAACGTGATTCACATTTTTACTTACGTAAATGAGCAACATTTTGTAGGATACCTATCTGGATAAATTAATTTTATATAGAGAAAAATATTAACATGAGCATAGCTGTGAATACATCTGTTTTTTTTGAAGATGTAAGAATTTTTATTAAAGATTTAAAAGTAATTCCTCCTATAGAATATGAAATAAAACATAACTTTCCTTTTATAAAGTTACATTTTGTTATTAGTGGAAAAACCCATTACGAACCTAAATCAGGAAATGGTATTCCTATTACTATAGAAGGGGGACAGTATAATTTTTTTTATTTACCCGAAGTAGAAGGGAGATTACAAATAACATCAACACAAATAACCTCTATAGATATAGAATGCGATTATGCCTATTTTAAAAGATTATTTAAAAGTGATTTTTATAAAATAGCTGGTGTATTTGGAGAATCTATAAAAGAAAATATAGCTTTTAAAATGTGGAATAAGAGTCCTGAATTTGATTTTTTTCTTGAGAATAAAGTGAGTGAGATTATTACTTGTACAAAAAATAAAAATATTAATAAGCTCTATTTAGAGTGTCTTTTGAAGGATACTTTTAGATATTTATTTGCTAAAATGAATACTGACGGAGAAAAATTTGCTTGTATTCTTTCAAAAGTAGAATTGAATAAAGTAATTCAAGCAGAAAAAATATTACTAGAAAATATAAAAAGAGCAATTACAGTTGATGAACTATCAGCCTTAGTTGGTACTAATCGTCATAAATTAAATCGTAACTTTAAGAAAGTACATAATGAACCAGTTTTTTCGTACTTTACTCGTCTTCGTATGGAAAAAGCTAAGTTTATGCTTAGACAGAAAAATAGAACTATTTCTGAGGTGTCATATGAGGTTGGTTATAAAAACCCTCAACATTTTACAGTGGCATTTAAAAAACACTTTGGTTACGTGCCTAGTAAGTTAAGAAACTAATAGCATTATAACATATTTTAGTCTCCCTCTATTTAGAAATCTATATATCTAAACATAAATTGGTAACTAATTAAAAGGAGAGACTCCAAGAACTTAAAACACACATATAACGTAATAATTTTGATTTTTAATTTAAGGATTACAATGGATTAGAAATAAGTGTTAATTTCAATCATATACTATTACTTAAATTAAACTTCAGTTAATTGCCACATCATTCTAAGAAAAGTTTCATTTCAGAAAAAAATGTATCGTTATAAAGTTTTAAACACAACGTTAAAGCTTCTGGAGGTGATTTCTATATTTTGTTAATTATCGAGAAAAAGGGAAGTAATAAAATTTCATATCAGCTTACAACATTAACGTTACTTTCATTAGGCGTCCTACTTAAATTATAAAACTCATTTTTAGAATCTGGTTAGTTATTTTCTCCTTCATTTCACGAGAAGGTTACATTTCGGAAAAAGAGTTTATTTAAACAAGTCTTGAACACAATCTCTTAATTTTACCTTTCTATCGTATTTACCTTTTTGTTGCTCCAATAAGGAGACTTTATTACGGTTCAAATATTGAGAATAGCGTTTCCCAAATAGGATTCGATTATTCATTTTAGTACCGTTTTAAATGCATTTAATTAGCATTAAATGAAGTGATAAGTAATGAAAACCCCCGAAATTCCATGAATTTTGGGGGTTACTGCCTCTAAAAGGACTTTTAGTGGAGTCGGAGAGAATCGAACTCTCGTCCAAACAAGTTACCAAAGGGCTTTCTACACGCTTATTCTTTTCTTGGTTTTTCGATTAAAAGCTGGTTAAAGACAACCTACTTTTAACTTATCTTTTTTAGTTTCAAAAGCAAGTCAAAGCGCCTTACTTTCTATATTGACATTTACGATGCCTCAAAAAGGAACGCCGTCAATCAAGGCTTTCCGGAGACATAAAGCTTGCACACCTTGTGTGCCTTGGCCAATCCTACTATGATTCGGATTAAGCAGCTAAAGCGTAGTTATTCTCGCCGTTTAAAAGTGTGATCTAGCCTTTTACGTGTTTCAAAATCATTACACGACGTGCTTACCGTTCAATAAATCTCGCTGTCAAAACCAGTCGACCCCATTATTTTAAGTAAATATTTAATTTGCGTTCTTGAGTTAATCCTAAACTAAATTCAGGAAATTATCAATTACGCTTTTTTGGCGTTTCCCTACGGGTCAGGCTTTACACTATATCTTTTTAATGTTGTAAAACATTAAAAAGGATGCCGTTTCAATCCTTAACGCGACTAAAATTCATCTTAATAAAATAAGAAAAAAATTAGGACTGCAAAGCTATTAAAAAATTTGTTTAAACTCGCAATTCCGTGTAATTTAGTACAAAAGTTATGCCAATACAATGTGGTGTCAGTATCTTTAAATTTGCTGCTATGAAATTTGCTATTATTAAAGAGCGTAAATCGCCTTTAGACAGGCGTGTAGTGTTTTCACCAAAGACCTTATTACAAATAAAACAACAATATCCAGCAGTTAAATTTAAAGTCGAGAAATCTAAAATTAGAATTTTTCCTGATGAAGTATATAAATTAACAGGTTTTTTAGTGCTTAAACATGTCGCAGATTCCGATGTGTTTATTGGAGTTAACGAAGTGTCAATAGATTCCTTGGTGCCAAATAAATCGTATTTTTTCTTTTCTCACACCCTTAAAAAACAACCCTATAACAGGGAATTGTTACGTGCACTTTTAGATAAAAAAATTACGTTCTACGATCATGAGGCAATTACCGATATAAAACAAAATAGACTTATTGGTTTTGGACGCTATGCTGGTATAGTTGGTGCTTATAATGGGTTTAGAGCTTGGGGCCTAAAATACGATAGTTGGGAGTTACCAAAAGCCAATATGCTCTCAGATCAAAAAGCATTACATGCACATTTAAAAAAAATACAGCTTCCCAATATAAAAATTCTGTTAACAGGTAACGGAAATGTTGCTAAGGGAGCTTTAGAAATATTAGACGTATTAAAAATCCCCAAAGTGAGTATTGAAGATTATGTAAGTAAAACCTTTACTACACCAGTATACTGTAATATCAATACATTAGATTATAATACACGTATGGATGGCAAAGCGAAATCTATAAAAGATTTTTTCAAACATCCAGAACGTTATGCATCTACTTTTAATCAATTTGCTGAACATACAGATTTACTAATTACGGGACATTTTTTTAGTAACGGAGCTCCTGCATTATACACAGAAGCAGATGTAAAAAGTGCTAGATTTAAAATTAAAGTTGTAGCAGATATTAGTTGCGATCTCAATGGAGCTTTAGCATCAACCATACGAACTTCAACTATAGAGCATCCTTTTTATGGCTATAATCCGCAAACAGGATTAGAAACAGATTTTAAAGCACCTGATGCCATTGCCGTTATGGCTATAAATAATCTATCAAGTGAATTAGCTTCCGATGCTAGTATATGGTTTGGACAGATGTTCTTAAAACACGTAATCCCTGCATTCTTTAATAATGATGCTGATGGAATATTGGAGCGTGCCCGCATGACACACGATGGAAAATTAACACCTAGATTTGCTTACCTGCAAGATTATGTAGATGGTAAAGAGTGAATTCATAAAGATTATGGTTGTTAAGGAAATAAATATATCTCTTCAAAAATATTTTGAAATTGCTAGTACAGATTTAAAGTCTGATAAATACATTTATAGAGGTCAAACTAACTCCTTTCTTAAAGGAGGTTATTTGGAATGGAAAGTGTTTTCTTCTTATAATAGAAATGAACAATTCAAAAAAATTATGTTTTGCTCATTTCTTAATCAACAGTTGGAGACTAATCTCTTTGATATTTATTATAGAAATAATCAGTTTGTAACCGATAAAAAATTAAACAAGCTAGATTTAAGAAGTAAGCTTTATTATTTACAACATTATGGAATTCCAACTTGTTTAATTGATTTTACACATAACCCTTTAGTTGCATTATATTTTGCCATGTCCTCATTGAATGCAGTTGGAAATAGGAATTATTGTAGGGAAGGTTTTCCTAATTTTTATCCAGAAAACTGTTCAATCTCTATATATCAGATAAATTATAAAGTTTTAATTGAAGCCTTAAAATTATCAGTTATAAGTAGCAATTTAGTTTCAGAATATTACGGTAAATTCCAGTTTGAAACTAATATTTTGAATAAAGGTAAGAAGAAAATTCATTTAGGAATAGATGTGTTTCCGGAGTCAAATATATCGGGAGTTGATAATTTTAATTTGAAAAAACAGGAAGGAGCATTTATCTTATATGATAATCAACGTAATGATGATTACGATTTAATTGAATTTTTATGTGATTATTTTTATGAAAATGAAATAGAATTGGATGAGCCAATCGTAAAGATTTTCAAAATAAAATATAATGAATTATATAAATCTAGTAGTTCAAAACATCCCAATTTGAAAAGTGCTTTTAATATCTTAGAAGAAAAGAAAAAAACTGGTAATTATCTTTTTAATGATATTCAAGGATTGAAATATGATTTAATCTTTTTTAATGAGAGATAAAAATGGAATTAAGCTTGAGGTTTTTTCTTTAGTTTAAAATAGACATACAAAGTTAAGGCAGATAGTATTACCCAAAACAAATCGACAAAGAACAACTGGAAGTTTTGGTTTTTAAAACTCATCCATATCCAATTATTGGTGGAAACTCCATTGGCAATCGGAATTAAAAATCCGAATATAGATCCTAACAGTAACGTGTTTTTATTGGTGAAATAATTATCTTTTTTCAAAATATAGAATACTGTAAACACCAACCAACTTATAAAATAAAAGCTGTAAATAAAAGACATGCTTGCAGGTGCATTAAGTTTTACGGCTATAAAAGATAGTGCAGTTGTTGGGTACATACTTAAACATATGGCAAGGTAAATACGAACAAGCCACTCGTTAAAACGTCTTTTCTTTTCAGAAATGGTTTTTTTATTTCTGGCAACACCCCAAATCATCACTCCAGATATAATAACTAAACAGGAAATTATTCCAAGTAAGAAGCTTACAAGTTTTAGTGCAATTCCACCATAATCCCCATAATGTATTCTATACAGAACGTTTTTTACGCCGTCTAAGTACGTGGCTTCTTGATAAGGATTTTTTTCGTGTATTAATGCATCGGTGCTTACGTTATAAATAGCTTCCCCAGTCGCATTATATTTAGTTTTGTATTTTAAGTGGCCTTCAATTAAAACATGCATATTGGCATCATTATAATTAAAAACATGTATTTGTGTTACGTCAAAATCAGGCCATAAATCTTCTGTTTTATTAACATAGTAATTCAGACTAAAATCTTTATTTAAAGGAGTGTTTGCATAATCATAATGCGGGTGCACATATCCTAAATCGTCATAAAATTTAGCTTCGTCTCCATGAAAAAGTAGCATTACCGTAGGGGCAATGATAATGGCTTTTATCATAAAAAAGGCTCCAGTTACTGCATATACAAATTGAAATGGGAGTCCGATTACACCCAAAGCAGTATGCGCATCTGTCCACACTGTTTTTAGTTTAGCAAACGGTCTAAAAGTATAAAAGTTAGATACAATTTTGCTCCAATGCACAATGACACCTGTAATAATAGCAAAGAGAAAAAAGAAGGATATAAAACCAGCTAGTATGTAGCCAATAGGTTGCATTTGAGCAAAAAAATGCAGTCTGTAAAGAAATTCGCCTAAAGTATATTGTTCAAAATAAGTTTGCTTAGAATAGTCTTTAGTATCTAGTGTAAAATACCCTGGAGTTTCAATAGTTTTTGGGGCTAAGGAGTCTTTAGGAGCAGACATCATTACACCAATACGTTGTTCTATAAAATGCTTCGAAAACTCTAAATCTCTACCATCTAAATTATAGGTGTTATGTAAAGAATCAAGGGCAACATCAAAATCCATTTGTAGGGCTTCGGTGTTGTTAACTGTGTTATTACGCTCCCAATTAATAATTTCGTCTCTGAAAAACGAGAATGAACCCGCGAAAAAAATCACGTATAATAATACACTTATTACAATACCACTTATAGTATGTGTATGAAATAGAATGTTGTAAACTCTTTTATCGCTCATTATATTAAACTATCGGGTTATATAAATCTCCTAAATACATTAGTGTTGAAAATACTATGGTTAATGCGATGTAAATCCCCCAAATTTTCCATCCGTTTTTAGCTAGAAATGATACTACAAAAAGAACAGCCCACATGATAAATGCTGAAAATGCAGCGGTAATTATTACCGTGGTTGAATCTGCCCATGCTGTTAAAGCTAAGTGAAAAGACATGGTTACCAAATAACCACCTAAAAAACCAGCTGAGATTTTGGCAAAACGTTGCCAAGGTGATTTAGAAAGATATTTTTTATTTGCAGGCATAAAAATAGATTTATGGGATACGTACTACAAATTCTAAAACAAAGCACATTAATGTAAATAAGCTAAGCGATTTGTAATTGAATAGTTGTAATGGAACTAAGAGTATAATTAGACTTCCAAAAGTCATGAGGTAGATTACAAAAGAAAACATTCCAGCAGCTAAACCAAATACATTAATGGTTAGTATACAGGAAATACTTAATAATATATAACTTAAAATTTTACACAAATTTGTATGCTGATTTAGTAATGGTTCTATACCCAAAACATTTTCAGATTTCATTTTTTGTGAGGTTGTATAGTGTAAATAGAATGCTATAATAACCAATAAAATGGATAACGTAATCATATATTATATAAATTAAAACAACTCTAAATGTTAAGATTTAGAGTTGTTTTTAAGATTGTTTTTACAGAATGCAATAGGTAGCGCAATGCCAAATAAATTGATAATCTTTACCTTTAAATTTTCCTGGGACTTCTTCTTTTGTTGTGGTTTCAATAACATATTTGGTGTCCCACGGTGTTTTAAAAGATACATATCCATCCTTGTCTGTTGTTAATTTTTTAGACCAATTATCGGCCACAAAGATATCAACTTCTTGATCTTTTAACGGTTGTCCTTTAAATAAAATTTGTAGCTTAATATCGTGAGAGGTATTATCAACTTCAATAACAGATATTCCTGTTTTATTTACATTATTGGTATTTGTTACTTTGTTTCCTACCTGTATAATTGCAGAACTATTATAATGGGTTTTAAAAATACCAAAATCGTATTCGGTATAATCAATAACTTCAATATTATCGTTATCTAACACAATAGTATAAGTTCCATTTGCAGTTGGTGTAAATGAAGCCACATATCTATCTGTTTTGGCTGTAACTTTTAATTGTGTTTTTTTACCATTAGCATCTACAACCCAAAGTGTAAAATCTTTAACTTTAGGAAATGCTTCTCCTTGTACTTGCTCGATAACACCATAAGTGTATTCGCCGTAAAACACATGTATTTCTTGTGGGGTACCAACGGTGCCTTCGGCTTTAGTTTCTATCCATAAATAATGTGCAAAAGATGGCGTTGCTATGCAAATTAAAAGAATACATGTTACTAATAATTTTTTCATTATTGAATTGAGTTTTTAGAATTTGTATGCAAAGTTAGCTAAAACTGCTCTTGGTTGTTGTGGTGTTAATGTAGACCAACCAGAATAATATTCTTCATTAAACATATTGTTTAATTTTAATCCTATACGGTATTTGTCTGCGGCATAATATACAGAAGCATTAGCTACAATATAACTAGGTACGCTAAATACACCAGATGTGTAGCCTGAAGCATTTATTATATCACGTGCGCTTGCACCATTAAATCCTGCTCCAATTCCGAAACCTTCTAAAGTACCTGTTTCAAAAATATAATCGGCCCATAAATTGTAAACCACATCAGAACCTGCATCTACAGGACGTTCTCCTACGGTAGACGCTGTACTTGCTTTTTCAATTTCACTATCGTTATAGCTATATCCAGCTCTAATGTTTAACCCATCTATTGGATTGGCATTAATTTCTATTTCGAAACCTTTACTTGAGACTTCACCATCTTGAATTTGATTAAACGCATCATTAGGGTCTGTCATTAATCTGTTATTTACAAGAATACTATAGTAATTTACAGTAGCGTTTAAACGGTTGTTAAAGAAGTTTGTTTTAACTCCAAATTCGATTTGGTTTGCTTCTTCAGGTTCAAAGTTTTTTAAAGTTTGACCTTCTGTCGAGCTAGGATCTCCTACCAATTGAGGGGCGATGTTGGTAAATCCGTTTTGCCAGTTAGCAAATACAGACAATCTGTCTTCTATAGGTTGGTATAATAAACCAAATTTAGGTGATATTGCAAACTGGTCGTAATCATCTGTATTGGTAGTTATGTCGCCTTCGTTATCAAATTGATCAAAACGTACACTTGCCATAGCAGATAATTTAGAGGTAATATCTAACACATCTGAAACATATGCACTATACACATTAGTACGTGTTTTATAATTGTTTATGCTGGCTGTAGCTAAAGCAGCATCTACACCAGCGGTTGTTAATGGGTACCCGGCAACTTCTTCACTTGTACTTGGAGTAACAGCACCGTAATAGGCATAACTACTACCATTATCTATACTGGTTACTGTATAATAATCTAAACCAGCAACGATTCTGTTTCTTAAGTTTCCGATTTTAAAATCACCATTAAAATTTTGCTGAATATCTGTTGTTCTTGTTAAGGCGTCTTGCTTGTTTAAATAACGCGAAAATGTGCCTTCACCAGTTAAATCGTATAAGTAAGTATAATACCCTTTAGTAGAAGTCACACTTCTAGAAACTATAGTTTGAGAGTTCCAAGTGTCTGATAATTTATAGTCCATTTCTACACGGTAATTTTGTGTAGGGTTTTCTAAAGTTAAGGCATTACTTGTGTAAGATGTTTTGTAATCGTAACCTAAGTCATCTAAATCCTCGTATTGCATAGTTGCGTAACGACTTAGGAATAACATGGTTGGATTTGTTTTTTCAGATTGTGTAATTTCTCCGTAGAAAGAAAACGATAATCTGTTATTAACTTGGTATGATAACGAAGGAGCTACAAAGAATGATTTTTTAAAACCAGCATCTTGGAAACTATCTTCTGTGTGGTATGAAGTATTTAATCTGAAATATAGATTTTCGTCTTTATCTAAAGCCGTATTAAAATCTCCTGTTAATACGTTTAATCCATAAGATCCTGCCGTATAAGAAATTTGTCCGCCAAAACCTTTATAAGGTTTTTTTGTAACCACATTAATTAATCCACCGTAAGACGTTACCGAAGATCCAAAAAGCGTTGCCGAAGGCCCTTTAATAACTTCAATGCGCTCAATATTAGCCGCGTTAATTGTTCCGTTGGTTAATCCAGGAACACCGTTAACTAATTGGGGTTGTACGCTAAATCCACGTAAAGAATAATATCCAGCACCATCGCCACCACGACCGGTAGACGTCCATAGTTGCTGTATACCTGTTGCGTTATCTAAAGCATCTTCAAAGTTTGTTGCTATTTGAGATTCTAAAATGTCTGTAGTAATTGTAGAGTAAACTTGTGTGTTTTCTAAATCTTTTAAAGGGAGTTTAGATACATAGGCGGTTTGCTTTCTAGCAAACATATTACGACGTTTTCCATCGATAACGACTTCAGATAGGATTTCTTGTCCTTCGTAAAGCGTAATATTTGGTAACGTAATATTGCTGTTAGCAACTGTAAAAGGCACTTCTTTTGTTTTATATCCTAAATAGGATACAATAGCTGTATAGTCTCCAGCTTCTATATTTTTGATTTCAAAGTGGCCATCAATATCGGTTTGACTTCCGTTAGTTGTATGTTTTAAAGAAATATTTGCCCCTACAATAGGAGTGTTTTCTGCATCTGTTACAGTACCGCTTACAATAATTTGTTGAGCATTAATAACAAAAGATGTTAGTAATAGCGCAGCAAAACTGAATAATGTTTTCATTGTTCTTATTTAGACTAGTTATTAATTATAAAATTTTTGACAAATGTATGTTAGCGTATTAGATTAACCAAAACTTATTTATAATAATTTTAAATAAAAGGAAATTGAAGTTTTGTACTACTTGATTTTTAGGCTTTAGTATTATATTAGATTAAAATTTTATCTTTTTGAAACCTGCAGAAGAACATATTCTCCGTCAACCCGAACCTTATCAATCTATTATGTTATACGTGCGTAGTGTTATTATGAAAACACTAGAGGTTGAAGAAAAATATAGTTACAAACTTCCGTTTTACTATTATAATAAGAAGCCTTTTGTGTTTCTTAATATATTAAAAGGTACAGATTATGTAGACGTGGTGTTTATGGATGGTGTGCTTTTAGAAACTAAATTTCCAGAGTTGCAAGATGCAAATAATCGTAAACGGGTGCGGTCTATTCATATTAAAAATCTAGAAGATTTAGATGAAATACGATTTGTGGAACTTTTGGGATTTGCTTCAGAAATTAAAGCGTAAATCTTTAATTTATTAGAATTTAAAGCGTTTTCTTCATGATATAATTTTGAAAAGCCATGCCTTTAAATGTTTTTTTCTGCTTCTTTACAATATCAAAATAGCGATCTTCAAAAAACGGTAAAGCGGTAATGCTCACATCGGTTCTAATTTCAGGGTAATCTTCAATCATAACCTGCGATTCTATAGTTCGCAATAGAGCAGAAGCTATGCCTTGTCTTTGGTGGTCTTTATGTACAAATAAACCATCTAGATAATAGCCTTTTTTTAAATAGGCAAATCCTACAATTTCAGTATCACGTTCGGCTACAATAAAGTAAAAATCAGATATGCGTTCTATCCAAATATCTGTGTCGTTGGCTACAGATGCCCAAGCAGCTATTTGTTTTTCATTATAATCTAAAGCATTAACATTAATAATGGTATCTCTAAACAAGGTGGTAATATCTGCTACATCTTCAGGGGTTGCTTGTCTAATGGTAATATCCATAATTAGTCCACTTTTTTAAAGGTCAGCGTATTTTCATCTGGATTCGATAAATACAAGCGGTTGTTTTCAATTTTAAATTCAGTACTACGTTTTAAAGCTTTTATAAATTGAGCTTCTAGGTTATCTTGTAAACACATTTTTTTTGTGACTGCAATTTTTGTGAATCTAATTTTAGATTGTTCAGAAAAAATAGTGCCATTCATAGTATTGCAACCAGCATACCCCATGAAAGTGTTTGTGCGAGTATTAATCTCCATTTTGGGTAATTCTTTTGCAAAGTGTGCAATACTAATAGAGTCATTAGCAATGGTTTCTAACACCCAGATGTCATGTAATCGGTAATCTGTAATATAGTCTCCACAACCTTGATAAGTAGTAAAATCTGTTGCTGAAGCTTGTTTAAAATCTATAGAAACTGAATAGGGATGTGTTTTTGATTGAGCATCTACACATTCGGTCATTGCAATTTTAATGTTAATGTGTCCCAATTCTGTTTTTGTACGATACGATTTAATGTTTGCGTCTGAAGCAAGCACAGGTTTTGGAAGTGGAAAATAATAATCTTCAGTTTTAATTGAAAACTTAATTGCATTTTCAGACAACTCTAAATTCCATTCTGAATTTTCTCCAGAGCTTTTAAAAAATGCAAACGTATTATGTTCAGGCATATCTGCAGCAGTAGTTTTTGCTATAGAATTGGTAATACTTTTTACAGTCGAATCTGATTTGTTTGTCTCTTTTTTAGAGTGGCCACAACTCACAATCAAAATAAAAAGTAAGGACAATAAGCTGTTTAATAGATGTTTCATGCCTTAAAAATAAACATTATAGCCTAAAAATACTACCAATTGAAAAAATTGTTTCGTAAAAGAAAAAGTGCTGTGAAGCACGATCTGAAGGATTTTTTGTTGTTCTAATATCTGGTAAATTGATAAAACCTCCTTTTAAATCGCCTTGAATAAAAAAGTGTTTAAAAAAGGTAAGATTTAAACCAGCACTAGTAGAAAGTCCGTATCCTGCAATATGGAAATCGTCGTTTCTCTTGTAAGCAAAGACTTTAGCATTCGTTTTAGGGTATAAAACTCCACCACCAACAGATTCTGTTAACTTTACCTGAAAGACATCTGTGTTATTTATTCCGAAAAGCTTAGAAATATCATCGAACCTAGCAATTTCTGTATGTATATAGTTTAAACCATCTGTATGCTCGAAAGTTAAAAATCCTTTGTGTAACAATACAGGCGAATCTTGAAAACTGTTGTTATAAAGGGAGCTTTCGTCGTTTTCTGGAATATTAATATAGCCGTTAGCACGAACTGTTTGATCTTGCGTCATTACATATTTCATGTGGTCTAAACTCAGCGTTACTGCATAATGATCACTAATAAAATACCCCAATCTAAAATTAGTTTGAGGAATGGTCATATTTGCAGGATTTATATAATCTACATGCCAACCTTTGGGTTTATCATGCGCAGCTACATCATATAATGTAAAATTGTAATCATCTCCCGTAAAAGTAATATCCGAATTAGAGAAATGATCCCTGTTTCCGCCCCAACTTACAAAGAACTTTCCTTTATTAGTTGCAGTGTATTTTACAGTTTCTAAATCTTGGGCATTAGTGTTTAATAATGGTAATAGCATACTACCTATTACCATTATAATAGTTTGAATTTTCATTAAAAAGGGGGGTATAAAGAATTAAAAAGCAGTTACAGTTTTTCTAATTGCAACTAAATGCCTTAATAATCCTTCTAGGTGATCTAAATGTAACATGTTTGCGCCATCACTTTTAGCGTTTGCAGGATCGAAATGTGTTTCAATAAATAACCCATCTACATTGTTTACAATACCAGCTCTAGCAATGGTCTCAATCATATCTGGTCTTCCGCCTGTCACACCACTAGTTTGGTTAGGCTGTTGTAGGGAATGTGTTACATCTAATATTGTAGGCGCATATTGGCGCATGGTTGGTATACCTCTAAAATCTACAATCATATCTTGGTAACCAAACATAGTTCCTCGATCTGTAATCCAAGCTTTATCGTTTCCAGAGTCTTTTACTTTTTGTACGGCATGTTTCATGGCCTCTGGACTCATAAATTGTCCTTTTTTTAAGTTTATAACTTTACCAGTTTGGGCTGCCGCAACAACTAAATCTGTTTGGCGAACTAAAAATGCAGGGATTTGTAATACATCTACATATTCTGCAGCCATGGCTGCATCAGAGATTTCATGAATATCTGTTACAGTTGGAATATGAAATGTGTCTGAAACTTTCTTTAAAATTTTAAGTGCTTTTTCATCACCAATTCCTGTAAAACTATCAATTCTACTGCGGTTGGCTTTCTTAAAACTCCCTTTAAAAATATAAGGAATCTGTAAATCGTCAGTGATTTTAACTATTTTTTCGGCAATACGTAATGCCATGTCTTCACCTTCAATTGCACAAGGGCCAGAGAGTAGGAAGAAATTATCAGCATCAATATATTTTAATTGAGGAACATCTGAAAGGTTCATACTGTATTAAAGTTTTTAAGCTGCAAAGATACGGAAAATTAATACGCTATTACAGGTGAATGCTAAGTTGTTTGTAGGATATAGCAGGAAATTTGAAAGAAAAGTATAAAAAAGTAAAACAAGCTTAATTATATTATGTATACAGTTAGGCTGGAAATGAGATGCGTAAAAAAAACAAAATCCTAACCCGTAATAAAAACACACCTAATTAATTGTTAGGATTAGATGTTTTTAAGCAGGTAGTAAGTACATCTAGTTGTTGTGATTTTGTTAATATGATTATTAATGGTAAGTAGTATATGCTGTAATTGTGTATTTAATAATTAAGGGAGACTTTTTTAATAATTTGATATACAATTGATAAGGAGTTGTTTTGTTGAAAAATCTATATAGATGTTATATAATTAGGTTGCCAGATTATTATATGATTAATTTATGAGATAATATACATTATTCTATAAAAATATAGTGTACATTTGCACGCTTAAATAAGGCATCAAATTTATGGCTAATATTAAAAACATTGCAATTATTGCACACGTAGATCACGGTAAAACAACCCTGGTAGATAAAATTATGTACCACTGTCAATTATTCCGTGAAAACGAAAACACAGGAGATTTAATCCTTGATAATAATGATTTAGAACGTGAGAGAGGGATAACTATTACGTCTAAAAACGTTTCAGTTATTTATAAAGACACAAAAATCAATATCATTGATACCCCTGGTCACGCCGATTTTGGTGGTGAGGTAGAGCGTGTATTAAACATGGCCGATGGTGTGTTATTATTGGTAGATGCTTTTGAAGGGCCTATGCCACAAACGCGTTTCGTATTACAAAAAGCAATCGACTTAGGGTTAAAACCATGTGTGGTTGTTAACAAAGTAGATAAAGAAAACTGTACGCCAGAAGAAGTACATGAAAAGGTATTCGACTTAATGTTCGAATTAGGAGCAGAAGAATGGCAATTAGATTTTCCAACAGTTTACGGTTCAGCAAAAAATAACTGGATGAGCGACGATTGGAAAAACCAAACAGAAAACATCGAGCCTTTATTAGATATGGTGATTGAGCACATTCCAGCACCAAAATTTGAGCAAGGCACAACACAAATGTTAATTACTTCTTTAGACTTCTCTAGTTTTACAGGTCGTATCGCTATTGGACGTTTAACACGAGGTGAATTAAAAGTTGGTCAGAATATCTCTTTAGTAAAAAGAGATGGTAGTATAGTAAAAAATAAAATAAAAGAACTTCATGTTTTTGAAGGACTTGGACGTATAAAAGTAGACGAAGTACAAACTGGAGATATTTGTGCTATTGTTGGTTTAGAAGGTTTTGAAATTGGAGATACTGTTGCCGATTTTGAAAATCCTGAGGCTTTAAAAACAATTACTATTGATGAGCCAACAATGAGTATGTTGTTTACAATTAACGATTCTCCTTTCTTTGGGAAAGACGGAAAGTTTGTAACATCACGTCATATCAAAGACCGTTTAACAAAAGAATTAGAGAAAAACTTAGCATTACGTGTTCAAGAAACCGATAGTGCAGATAAATTTTTAGTCTTTGGTCGTGGTGTACTTCACTTATCTGTTTTAATTGAAACAATGCGTCGTGAAGGTTATGAACTTCAAATTGGTCAGCCTCAAGTAATCATCAAAGAAATTGATGGTGTAAAATGTGAGCCAGTAGAAGAAATGACTATAGATTTACCTGAAAATGTTTCTGGTAAAGCTGTAGAGTTAGTGACTATGCGTAAAGGAGAAATGTTAAGCATGGAAGCTAAAGGAGAGCGTATGGTAATTGAATTTATGGTACCTTCTCGTGGTATTATTGGATTACGTAACCAATTATTAACAGCTACAGCTGGAGAGGCTATTATGGCACACCGTTTTAAAGAATATCAGCCTTTAAAAGGAGGTATTCCAGAGCGTCAAAACGGATCTTTAGTTTCTATGGAAAAAGGTACAGCAATTCCTTACTCGATTGATAAATTACAAGATCGTGGTAAGTTTTTCGTAGATCCAGGTGAAGATATTTATGAAGGTCAAGTTATTGGAGAGAATTCTCGTCAAGACGATATGACAGTAAATATTACTAAAACTAAAAAACTAAGTAACGTACGTTCGTCTGGTGCAGATGATAAAGCTAAAATTGTTCCTGCAATTAAATTCTCTTTAGAAGAAGCTTTAGAATACATCCAAAAAGACGAGTATGTAGAAGTTACACCAAATTTCTTACGAATTCGTAAAATTCATTTAACCGAAGTAGAGCGTAAGCGTAACAAGATTATTTAATATTTTATACGACTATTTACTAGTTGTTTTTAAAATAATCGATATATTTAAAAGAGGAATCCATTTGGGTTCCTCTTTTTTGTTTTCTATACTAATTTAAAAATAAAACTATGGACATGTTAGGCATTTCAGTAACGGAGTGGGTTGGTTATTTAGCTTCTTTTGTATTATTAGTGTCGTTTACAATGAAAGATGTTACTAAACTAAGAATAGTAAATTCTGTAGGTTGTGCACTTTTTGTAGTATATGGTATTATGCTTGATACATCTTGGCCGGTAGTAATTACTAATGGATCCATCATGCTTATAAATGCTTATTATTTATTTCTGAAGAAAGGATAATACTAATGGCCTGTAAAAATTATAAGAAAGATTAAGTAAAGTAATACACTCCACAAAATATTATATATTCGCTATTAAATTTAATCTGATATATAGAGAAGCGCTCTTTTATGCTATTTAACTCCCTAGATTTTGCTGTATTTTTACCGATAGTTTTTATACTGTATTGGTTTGTTTGTAATAGGAAGTTAGGTGTGCAAAATACGCTTCTTGTTATTGCAAGTTATATGTTTTATGCTTGGTGGGATTGGCGTTTTCTTTCTCTCATTTTTTTTAGTACTTGCATAGATTATTGTATTGGCCTAGCACTTAGTAAAGAACAAGATCATTTTAAAAGAAAATTACTACTATGGGTTAGTATTTGTGTAAACCTTGGTTTACTTGGTTTTTTTAAATATTATAATTTCTTTTTAGAGAATTTTGTTAATGCCTTTACAGCGTTTGGTGCCAATTTACGTTATTCATCCTTAAATATTATTCTGCCAGTAGGTATTAGTTTCTACACGTTTCAAACCTTAAGTTATACGATAGACATTTACAGAAAACAGCTAGAACCAACAAAGAATTTTATTAGTTTTATGGCGTTTGTTAGTTTTTTTCCGCAGTTAGTTGCAGGACCCATAGAACGTGCTAAGAAATTATTACCACAGTTTGAAACTACACGGGTATTTGATTTTGAAAAAGCAAAAGACGGACTAAAACAAGCGCTTTGGGGATTGTTTAAAAAAATGGTTATCGCAGATAATTGTGCACGTTTTGTAGATGAATTTTTTGGTCATTATGAAGCCTATTCAGGAAGTACATTATTAATAGGAGCTTTCTTTTTCACCATTCAAATTTATTGTGATTTTTCTGGATACTCAGATATTGCAATTGGTGTATCTCGTTTATTCGGATTTAATTTATCCAAGAACTTTGCATTCCCATATTTTGCTAAAAATATAGCCCAATTTTGGCGTCGTTGGCACATGTCGTTAACCACATGGTTTAGAGATTATGTGTATATTCCTTTAGGAGGAAATCAAGGAACTAAAGCCTTTCAAATAAGAAATACCATTTTGCTTTTTGTTTTGATAGGTTTTTGGCACGGTGCTGCTTGGAAATTTATAGTATATGGATTTATCAATGCCTTATATTTTTTACCACTTATTATTTGGCGTCCAAAACGAACAGATAGAAACGATGTAAACACTAATCATCTAATTCCAAGTCGTGCCGAGTTTATTGGTATGGTTAAAACCTTTGCGTTTCTAGTTTTAGTACGCGTGTTTTTTAGAGCAGATAATTTACAAACGGGAGTTAGTTATCTGAGTAAAATATTTTCGGTTTCCTTTTTTACAGTTCCAGAGTTTGCAAATCGTATAGATGCTATTGTCCTTTTTATAGTTATACTTGTTTTTATGAGTATTGAATGGGTTGGTAAAACAAACGAATATGCAATAGAACAATTTGCTGTTACTTGGAAACGGTCCTACAGATGGTGTTTTTATTACGTTCTTGTATGCTGTATCTTTTATTTTTACGCAAAGCCCCAACAATTTATTTATTTTCAATTTTAAATGAAAAAGTTCTTAAACCTATTATTGTTGTTTTGTTTACCAATTTTGGTAATAGGATGTTCTATGGAATTTTTATTGCGTCAAATTCCCAATGCGTACCAAATAAAATCAAATTATTTAATTGAAAATAAAGATAGTATACAAACACTTCTTGTAGGAAGTTCTCATGTTTTATATGGTATTAACCCCGATTTTTTAACAGATAAAGCTTTAAACTACGGCAATGTATCTCAAACTATAGATATTGATTACGATATTGTTAGTCAATATATTACAGAATTACAGGCTTTAAGTACAGTAGTTTTAAGGTGGTCTTATACCACACCTTTTGAGCAATTAAAAAAAGGAGACGAACGTTGGAGACTTAAAGATTATGCAATCTATACAACGGTACATACAGAGACCAAATTAAAATATCATTTTGAAATGTTTAGTGTTAAATTAAAATATAATATTGAACGATTATACAACTATTATATCTTAAAAAAAGAAATTGAGCATACTAATACTTCAGGGTGGAGTATGCATATGGACGCGTCTAAATTAGTAAACCTAGAGACATTAGGCGAGCGTATAGCTAAAAAACATACTGCAATTACAGATAATTACTATACCGAGAATGTAAACATATTAGAACGTATAGTTAAAATGTGTAATAAACATAATATAAATGTTTTACTCGTTACCATGCCAGCTTACCATAGCTATGTTAATAAACTAGATACTCTTCAATTAAGGAAAACCATAGATGCGGGTGTTAATATGCAACAGCAGTATGAGAATTGTAGGTATTTTAATTTGTTAAATGATAAACGTTTTGATAAACAAGACTTTATTGATGTAGATCATTTAAATGCAACGGGCGCAGAAAAATTTTCAAAACTAATTGATAGTTTACTTACTCAATAAAATGTATTTTTAACTTATGAATCAGTTTAGGGTAGAACGATATAATGAGACACATTTAAAGGCATGGAACATGTTTGTGTCTAAAGCTAAAAACGCGACTTTTTTATTCCATAGAGATTTTATGGACTACCATAAAGATCGTTTTACAGACTGTTCGCTATTAGTATATAAAAACAATAAACTTATAGCGGTTTTACCTGCAAATATTAAAGATCAGGTTTTATATTCTCATCAAGGATTAACGTATGGAGGTATAGTGTTAGAACCTAATACAAAGTTTAAAATTGTATTTGAATGTTTTAAAGCGATACTCAAATGGTTGTATGCTGAAGATGTTTTAACATTTAATATCAAAATTTTACCGGCTATATATTCTATAATACCAAACGATGAACTGTTGTATTTAATGTTTTTAATGAATGCCAATTTGTATCGAAGAGATTTATTGTCTGTAATTAATTTGCAAGCACCATTGCCATTTTCTAAAAGCAGATTAGAAGGTTGTAAACGTGCTAAAAAACACCAAATAATTATAAAAGAAGAACAAACTTTTGATGCTTTTTGGAACACAATTTTAATTCCTAATTTATCTAAAAAACACCAAGCTAAACCCGTGCATAGTTTAGAAGAAATTACGCTTCTTAAAACAAAATTTCCAGAACAAATAAGACAGTTTAATGCATATTATAACGGACAGATTGTCGCAGGAACTACGGTGTTTGTAACCGATGTTGTGGCACATTCACAATACATTTCTGGGAATGCTTCTAAAAATGAATTGGGAAGTTTAGATGTTTTACATGCACATTTAATTCAAACTGTTTTTAAAGATAAATTGTATTTTGATTTTGGAACATCTAATGAAAATAATGGTAAACAGCTTAACGAAGGCCTTCAGTTTTGGAAAGAAGGTTTTGGCGCACGAACAATTATTCAAGACTTTTACAGTTTAGAAACAAAGAATGTTGCACTTTTGGATGCTGTTTTATTATGATTAAATTTTTAGACTTACATAAAATTAACCAACGCTTTGAAGTAGATTTTCAGGCAAAATTTAAAACATTTATAGATTCTGGGCATTATATTTTAGGACATGGTGTTGCTACTTTCGAAACCGAGTTTGCAAATTATTGTGGTACTAAATATGCTATTGGAGTTGGTAATGGTTTAGATGCTATTACTCTAATTTTAAAAGCCTATATGGCTTTAGGTGAATTACAAAAAGGCGATGAGGTTTTAGTGCCTGCTAACACTTATATCGCAAGTATTTTAGGAATAATTCAGGCAGACTTAATACCTGTGTTTGTTGAGCCCGACTTAGATACTTATAATATATCTATAGCCGATGTAAAGCGTAAAATCACCACGAAAACTAAAGCGGTATTAGTGGTGCATTTATATGGGCAATTGGCCAATATGGATGCCATCCAACAGTTTGCAGGGTCTAATAATCTGCTTATTATTGAAGATGCTGCCCAAGCTCATGGAGCTACATATAAAGATAATCGTAGAGCTGGAAATTTAGGCAATGCTGCTGCATTTAGTTTTTATCCTGCCAAAAATTTGGGAGCCTTGGGAGATGCAGGTGCGGTTACCACAAATAACACTCAATTAGCACAAACCATTAAAATGCTCTCTAACTATGGAACAACCTCTAAATACGTAAATAAACTTGCAGGTTGTAATTCTAGATTGGATGAAATTCAAGCTCTATTTTTGAGTGTAAAATTAAAGCAACTCGATACCGATAATGATTTTCGTCGAAAAGTAGCAAATCAGTATCTCTCAAAAGTTAAAAATAATAAAATAATATTACCTTTATGCACAGAGTCTAAGTCTCATGTGTTTCATTTGTTTGTTGTGCGAGTAAATAAAAAAGAAGAGTTTATGTCGTATTTACTAAAACATAACATTGAAACCTTAAATCATTATCCAATTCCTCCTCATAAACAAGATGCTTTACGTGGTTTTAATCATTTAAAGTTGCCAATAACAGAGCAAATTCATAATACCGTTGTGAGTTTGCCCATAAGTCCTGTTATGAGTAATGATGATGTGAATTATTTAATAAATGTTTTAAATACATATTAATTGAGAAAATTAATAGATTATATAAATAACAATGTTTTAATTAAAGTTGCTTCACTTAACTCGGCATCTGTAATAACTAAAATAGTGACAGGTTTTTTAACCTCTAAGGCCATTGCAATTTTTATTGGAGCAGAAGGTTTGGCATTAATAGGTAATTTAAGAAACTTGGTGAGCTCTTTACAATCCTTTGCTGTTTTAGGAATGTATAACGGATTGGTTAAATACATTGCAGAATTTAAAAACAATACAGTCGAGCTTACTAAAACACTTTCTACAGCATTTTATATCGGATTTATTTCAACGATTATAGTATCTTTTTTATGCTACTATAATGCAGAATATATAAACATATTAATATTTCCTACATATAATGACTATGCATATGTAATACGAGTCATGGCTATTGCTTTACCTTTCTATTCCATGAATATGTTTGCATTTTCAATAATGAATGGATTTTCTAAGTATAAAATGTTGCTAATAATTAATATTATTGGGCAAATTTTGGGTGCTTCCATTACATTAATTTTAATATATCAAAATAAAATAGATGGGGCTTTAATCTCAATAGTGGTATCAGAGTCTATAATTTTCTTAATTACATTAGTCGGTGTTGTTAATCAGCGAAGTTTAATACCTTTAATTAAAGCGAGTCAGGTTAACTTTACGAATATAAAAAACTTGAGTTCTTATTCTATTATGGCTTTATTTTCAGCAATAATACTACCGCTTGTAGCCATTTCAATTCGAACGTATATCATAGATAATATTGGTTATAAGGAAGCTGGTTTCTGGGAGGCCATGGTTAGGATTTCTAAATATTACCTAATGTTTGTTAGTTCTTTAATGTCATTATACATTTTGCCTCGTTTTTCAGAAATTGACAATAATAAAGAATTTAGAGAAGAGGTTTTTGGGTTTTATAAGACTATTATCCCTGTATTTGGATTGGGGTTATTAGTAATTTTTTTACTTAAACGTTTTATTATAGCTATAGTTTTTACAGATGAATTTAAACCTGTTGAAGATCTCTTTTTATGGCAACTTTTAGGAGATTTTGTAAAAGTGCTTTCTGTCGTAATTTCATATCAATTTTTGGCTAAAAAAATGTTTTGGCATTATATTATTACTGAAGCATTTTCGGTAATGATTATGTATTTAACAAGTATATATTTTATAGACTTATATGGGGTAAAAGGTGCTACAATTGCTCATTTTGTGACGTATGTGATGTATTATGGAATAATATTACTAATTTTTAGTTCGTCTTTATTTGGGGTTATTCCTGAAGAACAACTTATTAAAGAGGAAGAACCATATTTAGATGATGACGATAATGAGAAGACTAAAGACACCTAGTTGAAATTAATCTTTAGTCCAAAGTTTTAAATACGTTTGAGCAGAAGTAATGTAATTGTGCTTAGTAAGTACAAAATTGCGTGCATTTTTAGAAATAGTTTCAATTATTTTTGGATTTAAAATAAGCCATTCTAAGGTGTTTACTATATATTCTATATTTGGTAAGGCGTTTATGGCTACCGCATTTTCAGAAAGATTATAAAATTCTAACCATTCCTGTTCTGCCCCAGTAAACACAACTTTACCTTTAGCCATGGCTTCTAATGCATTAAAACCTTGGTCGTATGCATATATTTGGTCTAATACAATATGTGCCTTATTAAAACTATTTATGTATGTGTTATAGGGTAGGTCTGTAACGGTTAAAATTTCAACTTTATCTGTGTATTTTTTTTTAATACGATCTAATGCTGCATTAAAGATATCATTTCCTTTTTTATAGTATTTAGAAGAGTTTATACCATGAAATATTACAATTTTGTCTTTAACAATTAAAGGTGTATATTTTAAAATATCTGTATTGATAGGGTTAGGAACCATGCCTAAATATTTTTTATGGTGTTGTAAAGGCAAATGATAATCTAAATCTGAAGCAATCACACCATTAACATTGTTATATATGTAATGATGTAATTTTTTATGTTTTTTACTTGTAAATTTTAATGCATAATAATATGAGGTTTTTGCTTCTTTTTCTTCGAAATACGGTGTTAAAATGGAGTATTTATATTTTTTATTGTAAGCAAAATTTACACTAATGTAATCAGTTCCACAGGACAAAAGAAATACTTTTTTATTGTGGTTAAATATGTATTTTAATAATAGTTTTTCTGTTTTAGGAATAGTGTTAAAAGCGTTTTCATTTATTAGCTGTACAACATCGTAATCTTGAAGTTTATTTTTTACGGCGAAAAATTGTTTCTTAATATCAAGAGAAATTAAATCAAAATTTAAAACCTTGTATATTATACGTTTAATAAATTTAGGTAACCCTTTTTTGTAGTTTTTGTACAGTTTTATATCTACCGGATAATCTTTAAATTGGTCTCCAAATCCAATAATAGTAACCTCATGACCTAGTTTTTCTAAACCCTCTTTTAGAGAATTATGAAGTCGACTATATTCTCCTATTAATAAGATTTTCATTTAGTATATTTGAATGTTTTTAAATCATCTTGTCTTGCAAAGTAACAACAAAAAGATTTGTATTTTAGTATCCTCTTTAGGAAAAGGAGGTGCAGAGCGATCAACAGGGCAATTGTCTATAATGTTGCATGAATTAGGGTACGATGTACATGTAGTAATTATACTAAATCATGTAGATTTTGAATACCGAGGGACTTTATTAAACTTAGGAGATTTAAAAGATAAAGACGATACGCTAAGCGGAAAGTGGTCTAGATATTTAATGCTAAAAAGATTTATTAAAGCACATAATTTTGATTGGATTATAGACAACCGTTCTAGAGTTAATGTTTTTAAAGAAGTGTTTTTTCAGAAGTTTATTTTAAAATCAGAACGTAAAATTTTTGTAGTAAGAAGCTTTAAGTTAGATGTTTATTTTCCAAAGCCACGTTGGTTTATTAATGTCTTGTTTTCAAAAAATGCTCAAATTGTAGCTGTTTCTTCCGGTATTAAAACTGAAATTGAACGGGTATTTAATTTTAAACATATTGATGTAATATATAATCCTATTGCAGAAAACACCTTTCTGCCTTCAATTCATGAAACACAATCTTACATCTTATTTTACGGACGATTAGATGATGGTGTTAAGAATATTTCTTTATTATTGGAAGCATATAAATTATCAGAATTATCCAATAACCATATTCATTTGATGATAATGGGAGAGGGAAAAGACAAAGCGTATCTTAAAAAAAAGGTATTAGATCTTGGTCTAGATGGATATGTGATTTTTAAAACGTTTGTAAGTAATCCTTTACCTATTGTTGCTCAAGCAAAATACGTGTGTTTAACTAGTCGTTTAGAAGGTTTTCCTAGAGTGCTTTTAGAGTCACTATCTGTTGGAGTTCCGGTTGTTTCTGTAGATTGTAAATCTGGACCTAATGAAATTATAATTGATGGTTTTAATGGTCTTTTAGTTGAAAACTTTAATGCAAAAGCAATATCTTATGCCATGAATCGGTTTATATTTGATAAACCCCTGTACGAAACTTGTAAAAAGAATGCTAAACGTAGTGTAGAAAAGTTTTCTATAAAAAAAATTACAAACGATTGGAAACAACTATTAGAAAAAATGTGAATACAACGGTCAATGATTTAAAAATTATTGAGATTCCTAAAATAAAAGATGCTCGTGGAAATTTAGCGGTGATAGAAAAGGATTGTATTCCTTTTAAGATAAAACGGGTGTATTATTTATACGATGTACCTAGTGATGCTTTTCGTGGCGGACATGCACATAAAACATTATATCAATTTTTAATTCCTCTTAGCGGTAGTTTTCAAGTACGTGTTAAAGATGGTACTAATGAAGATTTAATAATGTTAAATAAACCAGATATAGGGTTGTTAATTATCCCTGGAATTTGGAGGGAAATAGAAAATTTTTCTTCAGGATCTGTTTGTTTAGTATTAGCATCAGAAGAGTTTGATGAAGATGATTATATTAGGGATTTTGAAACATTTACTTTATTTAAAGGGTGTTAAGTAAATATCTTTTTTTAGAAAAAACAATTGTATTTTTTTTAAATATTTAAGTATTATAATAGGTGTATTTAAAAGTATGCGTTGTTTTGTATTAAGGTTTTTATGGTTTATATTAGATTTTAACCTTTTATAGTTTATAATATCTCCTTTCTGTTTTCTATCTATAGCTAAAGAAAATCTATTTAAATCTAGATACGTTTTTAAGCTTTGATGATTTGGTTCTACAGCTTTAAATCTATCAAAAAGCTGAATTCTATTAGCGCGGTAATTAGAGTAAGATAAATGATTTTCTGTGTTATTAATAACTTTTGTAGCCGTTGGTTTTATAGAAAATGCTATAGGTTTGTGCAATGCAATACGAATCCAAAGTTCTGTGTCTTGACCTGAACGCATAGTTTCGTTAAAATATCCAACTTCTTTAAATGTAGATTTTGGTAGTAATACAGCAGAGGTCCATGCAATACTGTCAATTACAGATGCTTTAAAATAATCTGGAATCAAGCCAAAATAATTTTCAGAAACAGTATTGTAAGTCGCTTTAAATCTTGGTCTTTTAAAATATTGCTTAAAATATCCAGAAGCAAATAATCCGGCAGTAGGGTAAGTTTTATATAAAAGTAAAAGCGTTTTTAGGTGGTCTGTTTCCCAATAATCGTCTGCATCTAAAAAAGCAATCAGCTCTGTTTTAGCTAATTTTACACCATAATTTCTAGCAAACGATACACCAGAATTTGTAATAGTTACTACTTGTAAACGAGAATCTTTTATAGTGTTTATTAAGTTCAGACTTTGATCTGTAGAACCATCATTTATAATAATAACATTAAAATTTGTTACAGACTGATTTAAAACACTTGTAATTGTTTTAAGTATATGTTTTTCTTTATTAAATAAAGGAATTATAACAGTTACGTCTGTATTCATAAATTAAGAGTTAAAATCAATATAACACATAAACGTTATACGGTAGAGTTGTAATACTTTAATATTAGGATTAGATCCTAATAGGTTGCGTTTCATTTGAACTTTAAAAATGCTATGTATGTAAGAAAATATAACGTTTAATTTAGTGTGTTTAAGCGAGGTAAATAGAGCTAGAAGACTATTATTATGAGTTTTAATTTTTTGCTGTTTAGTTAACTTTAATAACATTAAAGCTGCTGCTTCTTTTTTTTGTAAATACACGTTACTGTTTTCTATACCAAGATGATATACTGGATTGTTAATATGATATACTTTGATTGATTTATCTTTAAGTAATGCTCCAAAATAATTGTCTAAACCATATCCACTATATTGCATTTGTGCATTTAAACTTTTGAAAACAGATTTTTTAATTAGAAAATTTGCAGAAATTATGACTTTATAAGGGGTGCGATTTCTTACAGATGCATCTACCACTTCTTTACTCCTACCATATTTCCATCTTAACATAAATTCATTTTCTGGAGGTGTATTGTTGTAAGCAAATCCACCAAAAATGGCTTCGAAGTCAGAATTTATATATTTAATGTAGGTTAAAATGTAGTTTGTGTTTACAGGAATAGTATCTGCATCTAAAAACAATAACCACTCAAATTGTGAGGCTTCGCAAAGTGATTGCCTTGTTTGGGTTCTACCATTATTATGAGATGATTTTAAAAAAGAAGTGCAAGATAATGCTTCAACCTCAGTATTTGTATTCATGTATTTTACGTCAGATGCATCATCTAAACATATAATTTCAAAAATAATATTAGCTTCAATAAGTTGTTTGTGTAATGCTTTTACTAAAGCAACTACATTGTAATTATATATTGGAATTAAAACAGATAGCATAATTTATAAAACTAAATTGTAAATAAACACATTATTTGAGGGCGGTTATCTGATTATAATTTTTTTAAAGTTTAAAAATACTAATTATTTAAGTATGGGAAACTTATATTATACAATATGTTTTTATATTAGATGCTTTGTAAAATTAGTGTGTAATTTATGAATTGGTACAAAAATTTTGTTGTGTATTGGACTATAATTTTTATGAGTATAGCAGTCTTAGGTCGAGTTTTTTCTGAAAGCGGGGAGTTTTTTCCTTTTTTTAGATGGTCGTTGTTTTCTAAGACTCCTAATGAATTGGTTATTCCTTTTGTGATGGTGACTAAATTAGATGGTGTGAATTTGAAAGAAAGGGTTAATATAACAGCCATGTATAATCATCATCATATAAACCCGGTTACTATGGATTTAAATGTAAATAAATGGTATAAAACTGTTGTAAATAAGACTAATAAAGCGGAGCAAACTTTGCCTGAGTTTATTACTATTTTTTCAGATAAAAGTGAGTTTTTATTATGTACTAAGGCTTTAGATTTAACGAAATCTGATTATAACTTAAATGTAACACTAGATACTATTTTAATGGTGAAAAATAAAACAATAACTTACTTTGAAAACGCTAATTAATTCACATATATTCTGGAAATTTGGATTAAAAGGGAATAATCCAATACTTAATGAGCCTACAGATTTATTATATGGCCGAATTCAAAATATTTTAAAATGGATTCCTGTTTTGTTTTTAGGTTTTCAATTTGTACAGTTATTTAATGTGCATAATTTGTCGAAAACTAAATTAATTAGTCCGCTTTGGCCCATTTTTCCTTTTCAAGAAATTTCCTCTAGCAACATAGTTCTTTTTTTACAAATTAATATATTTATATCACTTATATGGTTAATTTTTAAACCTAAGAGTTTGCTTATAAAACTTTATGTTTTTAGTACGTATTTTTTATATGTAGCTTTTTCAAACTCTTTTGGTAAGATTGATCATAGTATGCATTTAGCTTTAATGCTTTTGTTTTGCTATGTTTTAATGCCTTCTTCTAAAATAGCAGGATATAAAGCAAAAACGATTTTAATGTTTGCTACGGCTCAATTTTTTTTATTACTTTCTTATAGTTTAACAGGGGTATGGAAATTATTTTGGGGTATAATTCAGCTTATTAAAGGGGAAGTTAGTATATTCTCACCTTTGTCTTTTAGAAACACTTTAATCGTGCAATTTCAAGTTAAACCACCTACAGTTTTAGGAAGTTGGTTAATAGAACATTATTATATAGGATGGCTTGCGTTTTGGGTAGTATTGTATATAGAGCTATTTTCAGTTTATGTGTTTTTTAGATCTAATTTACATAAACCTTGGGGCGTATTATTAATCATGTTACATTTTGGAATAGCACTTGTAATGGATATTGTAATGTTTGCTCCGCCTGTAATTATTGGTGCTTTATTAGTAATGTCTCCTTTTTATAAGGGTACTAGTTTTGAGAAGACGTTACAAAGCTTTCCGATTATATCTAATATACTTCACGTCTTTAGATTTAAAGCTAGTACTTAGTTAATAATAAAAGCATACAAAGTAGTAAAGATTATGCTTTACGTTGCACCACTTCAAATAATTGGTTGTTATCGCATTTTAAGGTTTTACTTGGGTATTTTAAAAGTAATGCGTAATCGTGGGTAGCCATTAAGATGGTATTTCCGTTTTTATTGATGTCTTGCAGGACTTTCATAACTTCAATACTAGTTTGCGGATCAAGGTTTCCCGTGGGTTCATCTGCAAGGATAAGTTCAGGATCGTTAAGTAAAGCACGAGCAATCGCTACACGCTGTTGCTCACCTCCAGATAATTCATGAGGAAATTTAAATCCTTTTGTTTTCATTCCCACTTTTTCTAATACTTCTTCTATACGCGACTGCATTGCAGATTTATCTTTCCAACCAGTGGCTTTTAATACAAAACGTAGGTTTTCGTTAATATTTCTATCAACCAAAAGTTTAAAGTCTTGAAAGACAACTCCAAGTTTACGTCTTAAATAAGGTATTTCTTTTTCTTTTAAAGTCCTTAAATTAAAGTCTACAATATTACCTTCGCCCTTAGTAAGCGGTAAATCGCCATACAAGGTTTTCATAAAACTACTTTTTCCGGTTCCCGTTTTTCCAATTAGGTACACAAAATCACCTTTGTAAATTTCAACATTTACATTAGAAAGCACTAGGCTTTCGCCTTGAAATATTGAGACATCTTTTAATTGGAGTACAGTTTGCGACATAATAACGGAGCGTTTTTTTAGTGGTGTAAATGTATCATTTTATAATAACTTATAAAACAGAGATTGATTGCATTTATTTTTATTTTTTTTCAAATTTGTAATATAAATTAATAATTTTTGAATTAATTTTCGTTAAAGGATAGAGATTAAATTATCTTTGATTTAAATAAAACCTAAGGTTAATGATTAGAAGTAAGATTGTATTATTTTTATTAGCAATTGTATTGTGTAGCAAGATGCTAGCACAACAAACCGCAATTTATACAAACGATCAAGAGAGTTATTTAAAAGCATTGGCGCTTTATAATAGTAAACAGTACCTTGCTGCTCAGAATATATTTACAAGTATTCAAAAAAAGACTAAAGAAGAAGTCATGAAGTCTGAGTGTGCGTACTATATTGCTAGTGCAGCTATTCGGTTAAATCAACTAAAAGCAGACGATCTTGTAGAGGAATTTGTAGAAGAATACCCAACGAGTCCAAAACGAAATTCTGCCTATATAGATGTAGCAGATTTTTATTTTAAAAGTGGTAAATATCCACATGCTAAAAAATGGTACGACCGTGTAGACGAACGTTCGCTTACAGATCTGGAGAAAGATAGATACTATTTTAATAAAGGGTATACTGCATTTATAACTAAAAATTATAAAAACGCAAGAACGTATCTAAATAAAGTCGAGAACTCGGCAACTTACGGCTCTCAAGCTAAGTATTATATAGGTTACATGGCATATGAAAGCGATGACGCTAGTCAGGCTAATCAGTATTTCGATCAGGTAAAAGATCAAGAGAAATACAAAGAAAAAATGTCTTATTACAAAGCCGATTTAAATTTTAAATTAGGAAATTTCCAGCAAGCTATTGCCTTGGCTCAAGAGCAAATACCGTATAGTAGCCGGGAAGAAGAATCTGAATTAAATAAAATTATTGGCGAAAGTTATTTTAATTTAGGACAGTACGATCAAGCCATACCGTATTTAACTCTTTACGAAGGTAAAAGAGGGAAGTGGAGTAATACTGATTATTATTTGCTAGGTTATGCATATTACAAACAAGGTGATTATGAAAATGCCATTTCAGAATTTAGTAAAATTATAAGCGGCGATAATAGTGTAGCTCAAAATGCATACTATCATTTAGGTGAAAGTTATATACGTTTAAATAAAAAAACAGAAGCTTTAAATGCTTTTAGAAATGCTTCCCAAATGGATTTTGAACCTAAAATTCAAGAAGATGCCTACTATAATTATGCTAAAATTAGTTATGAAACCGGAAACCCTTACGAGTCTGTACCTACGGTACTGTCTAGTTACATAACAAAATACCCAGAAACTACGCACCGAACAGAAATAGAAAGCTTATTGGTAGATTCTTATATTACGTCTAAAAATTATAAGGAAGCTTTAAAAATTTTAGAAACAAAAAAAGATGCTGCCAGTAAGGAAGCTTATCAAAAAGTTACTTTTTACAGAGGTTTAGAGTTACTTGAAGAAGAAAAATATAAAGAAGCAACAGGCTTTTTTGATAAGGCAGTAAATACACAAATCAATCCAGAATACACAGCTCGTGCAAGTTTTTGGAGAGGAGAGAGTAACTACAATTTAGGAAATTATAAAGACGCTGTTTTAGATTATAAAACATTTAAACAATATAGTATTTCAGATAGTGAAGAAGGTAAAGTTGTAGATTATAATTTAGGATATGCGTATTTTAAGCAAAAAGAGTATGCACTTGCTACAGAACATTTCAACACGTTTACCCAAAATTATAAAGATGATCAAATTAAACTAAATGATGCTTATTTACGTTTGGGAGATGGTTATTTTGTATCTAGTAAATACGACAGTGCTATTACAGCTTATAATGCTGCAATACAATTAAATACTTTAGAGTCTGATTATGCTGCTTTTCAAAAAGCCATAAGTTACGGTTATACTAGTAACTCTACTAAAAAAGTATCTGCTTTAGAAGCTTTTTTAGACGATTATCCTAAATCTAAATTAAGAGATGATGCTATGTACGAATTAGGAAATTCGTATACAAAATCTAATCAGAGTGAAAAGGCTGTGAGTATGTATAACAGACTTAGTTCTGAATACAGAATGAGTTCTTTAGCTCCTAAAGCAATGCTTAGAGAGGGGTTAATTTTTTATAATAGCAATAAAAACGAAGGTGCTTTAGCTGTATTTAAAACTGTAGCAGCCAATTATCCAGGTACTCCAGAAGCCATACAAGCCGTATCTACAGCACGTTTAATATATATTGATATGGGAGCGGTAGACACGTATGCAAGTTGGGTTGAAACTCTAGATTATGTTAAAGTTACAGATGCAGATCTTGATAATTCTACATATGAAGCTGCCGAGAAAAAATATTTAGAAAATAATACAGATGAAGCTATAAAACAATTTAACGGTTATTTAAATCAGTTTAAAAATGGCTTACACTCCACCCAAGCCCATTTTTACTTAGCCCAATTATATTACCAAAAAGGATTAAAAGTTAACGCTGCACCACATTATAAATATGTAGTAGATGCATCAAGAAGTGAATTTACAGAAGAAGCCTTAATGCGACTATCCCAAAGTTACTTAGAGGGTAAGAACTGGATTGATGCAATACCCGTTTTACAACGTTTAGAAACAGAGGCAACATTCCCGCAGAATGTGATTTTTGCACAATCTAATTTAATGAAAGCTAATTATCAATTAAATAAATATAAGAGCGCTGTTAGTTATGCAAATAAGGTTTTAGCTAACGCCTCTATAGATAATAAAATTAAAAGTGATGCACATATAATTATCGCTAGATCTGCATTTAGTACTAATGATCTTGTTATTGCTAAAGAAGCTTATGAAGAGGTTAGCAAGGTTGCTACGGGTGAAACTGCGGCCGAAGCATTGTTTTATAATGCTTATTTTAAACACCAAGAAGGCGATTATGAAGGATCTAATGCAGCAGTACAACGTTTAGCTAAAGACTATTCAAGTTATAAATATTTTAGTGCCAAAGGTTTGGTTGTCATGGCTAGGAACTATAAAGAGTTAGGAGACGCATTTCAAGCGACTTATATCTTAGAAAGTGTAATTGAAAATTTTAAATCTTTTAACGATGTAGTTGCAGAAGCCAATAAGCAATTAAAAGACATCAAGAATGAGCAAGCAAAAACAAACTCTTCAGTAAAAACCCAAAACTAAATTCGTTTAAATTTACTTATCTTATGTATAAGACCTATCAATATATATTAGTACCTATAGTTTCTCTATTTAGTGTTACACTTATGTGTGCACAAGAGAAAGACACGATTCAAACCGATGTTATCAACGTAATAAAGCCTTACACTCCAACAATATCTGATGCTTTTAAAGCAAAAATAACACCTACTTTAGAAGATAATTCTACTGTAAAGAAAAAAACTGTAGATTATAATATTCTATCTGTTCCTGTAGCTTCAACATTTATTCCTACTAAGGGTAAAGCAGCTATGATAGAACGAGAAAAACCAGAATTGTTTTATGAAAATTATTTAACAATAGGTTACGGATCTTATGGGAATTTAATTTCAGAACTTTATGTTACTAAAGAGCTTAATCGAATAGGTTCTTTCGGAGCTCGGATAACACAAGAAATGTCGGATGGAGGAATTGATGGTAAAATTTTAGATGATTCTTTTACAGATACTAATGTAGAGTTAGAGTATATTAAAAGGCAACGCGATATTACTTGGAGTATAAAAGGAGGCTTACAACGGCAAAAATACAATTGGTATGGTATAGAAAGTCGTTACGAAAATTCTATAAATGATAATGAGAAGGTAAGTCATAATTTTTATAATTTATATGCAATTGGAGATGTCGCATTCGATTATACTTATATAAAGTCTGCGAGTGTCACATTAAGACGTTTTTACGATGAATTTGATTCTGGAGAGAATCATTTAAACTTTAAGGGGAAAGTTGATTTACCTGTATTAGATGAAGAAATTACTACCAATGTAAGATTAGAATATCTTAACGGTCATGCAGGAAATAGATACACGCCATCTACACCAATACCAGAATACGGAAACTTGCTTTTTGGAGTAGCGCCTTCCTATCAATTACGTCGTGATAATTTAACCTTAAATATAGGGGCTTCAGCATACTACATGTTAGGATTTGAAGATACCAAGAGTAATTTATATCTATACCCAAATATTACAGGGTCTTTTAGAGTAGTAGACGATGTGGTTATCGCTTATGGAGGATTAACGGGTGATGTAGTTCAGAATTCATATCGAGATTTTACTCAGTCTAATCAATTTTTATCACCTACAATAAGTGTAAGACCAACAGATAATAGTTTTAATGCGTATTTAGGAATGTTAGGTAAATTTACTAATGACATTGGCTATAATCTTAAATTGGGATATACTTCTGAAAAAGACAAACCATTATTTAGAAAAAATAATTTTCCAGCAAGCGGAACAACTATGAATGGCTCTACTGCTTATGAATACGGAAATTCTTTTACTGTAGTATACGATAATATAAAAACGATTCATGCTTTAGCCGAAGTAAATGTAGAAATGAATAGAAACTTTAAGATGGGATTACGTGCAGAATATATGAATTTTAATACCGAGTTTGAAGAGGAAGCATGGAATTTACCAAGTCTTAAAGCTTCAGTGTTTGGAGATTATAACTCTGAAGATAACTGGTTTGCTGGAGCAAAAATATTTTATGTAGGAGAACGTAAAGATCAAAATGTTTTAATAGGAGATAATGTAACAACAGCAGAATCTATAATTACTGTAGATGGCTATATAGATATTAATTTAAATGCTGGATATAATATAAGTAATAGGTTTACCGTGTTTTTAAACTTAAATAATATTGCTGGAGATAGTTACGAGCGTTGGAGTAATTATAATGTACAAGGCTTCCAAATATTAGGAGGAGCAACATATAAATTTGATTTTTAGCAAAGCAATTAAATTGTAAAGATAAGCATCCTTCGGGATGTTTTTTACTTTTAAAATAGTTCCTTCAAATTTAAAAAAAAAGTTCATTATGTTTTTTTCAGTATATTTAAAAGGTAAAACAATCTAACCAAATTAATCCCTATGAAATTTCTCTTTACATTATGTATAGGTTTACTATTAAGTATATCTGTATATTCTCAAACAGAAGAGTATACAAAAGCTGCAACCCAATGTCTTAATATAACAGGAATGTCTGCACATTATGAAACTATTTTTGAAACCTGTTTTAAACAAATGCAAGATCAATACGCTAAGTTAAATATTCCTTCAAACACTTGGAAGGAGTTTAAAACGGTTAAACCAGAAGCTTTAGCACGAGTAAATCAAGAATTAGTTACGGTGTATTCTGATTTTTTTACTTTAGAAGATGTGCAAAAAATGAATGCGCTTTATCGTTCTTCTACTGGACAAACTATGATTAAGAATCCGAATGCGTTAACAAAAAAAGATAAAAAAGAAATTGATCGTTTTTACAAATCAGAAACCGGTAAAAAAATTATTAATTCTCAATCAGCAATGAATCAGAAAATGCAAGTTGTATCCGATTTCTGGTGTGGTGAAATGTATAAAGATGTAAATGAAAAGTTAGAAGCTAAAGGGTATACTATTCGCTAATTGTTAGTTTGGCTAAATAATCAAAATGGTCTCCTTCTTTAATGCTTTCACAATGTAATCCTACGGTTAGGCATGCTGTCTTTAAGGTATTAAAATCTAAATATAGCCAAGTTAAAGGCGTTTCATTTTTACCTTTATAACTCAAGTAATAATCAAGCTCTCCGTAATAATTTGAATTGGTATCAATCCATAATCCGCCATCTTCATCTTCATACATGTATTGAATGTCTGAAGAATCAATTAATATTTGCCCGTTAGGATTTAGAAGCGTTTTTAAGTGGGATAAATATTGTGTTACATACTTTAGTTTTTGAAAAATTCCTGTACCATTCATCAACAATAAAATCGTGTCAAAATGTTCGGTTTCATCTAATATAGAGCTAACTTTAGCCTGTTTTAATCCGCGATTTTTGCATACAGAAATGGCACCTTCAGAAATATCTATAGCCTTAACATTGTATCCTTTATTTTGAAGATATAAACTATGCCCACCAGCTCCACAACCAACATCTAATACTTTTCCTTTCGCTAGCTTCAAAGCTTCTTGTTCTAATTTAGGCATATCGTTATATTCCCGAAATAAATAAGGAATAGGTAGAGTATCCTCGTCTGAAATGTTTGTAGAAGTGATTATATCTTCAGTATGATTGCCATTTTGGTAATCTAAAAGTGCTTGTCCTAAAAGGTCTTTCATAATTAATATTATAGTTTTTCTTACTACGTTTAAAACAGATTTAAATTTAAATTTAAATTAAATCGTATTTTTGTGTTATGCAAGACCTATTAAAAAATCTGCCTAAACAGGCCAAAGATAAGCATAACGAGAATACAACCTTTTTTAAAAAACTAAAAAAGAAACCACCTAAGCAACTAGATTATATTATGCAAGAATTGCATGATGCAGAATTTAAACGTACCGATTGCTTAGAATGTGCAAATTGTTGTAAAACCACAGGACCCTTGTTTACAGATAAAGATGTGGAACGTATTGCAAAGCATTTTAAGTTGAAACCACAGCGTTTTATCGAGCAGTTTTTGCGCACCGATGAAGACAACGATTATGTTTTACAAAGTGTACCTTGTACGTTTTTAGGAGCAGATAACTACTGTTCAATTTATGAGGTTAGGCCAAAAGCATGTCGAGAATTTCCGCACACAGATAGAAAAAAGTTTCAACAAATTTCTAATCTAACAATAAAAAATGTTGCCATTTGTCCTGCCGCATTTAATATTGTAGAAGAAATGAAAAAACGTATAAAGTAAGCGATGAACCGGTTTCTAATTTTTATATTATTTTGTTTTTCGTTCGGCATAAGTTCGGCTCAAGAATGGATGACTAATTTAGAAGTAGCTCAACGTTTGGCTTTAACTCAAAACAAACTAATAGTTGCGGTGTGGGAAGACGCTTACTATAAAGGCGTTTTTGCTACTGTAAATAATGGAGGCCAACAAGATATTTATTTAGAGAATATTTTTTCTGAACCTGTAGTAGATAGCTTATTTTGGGAGTATTTTGTTCCGGTTATACTTAGTGAAAATAATTATTCTAGGCTTTACGAAAAAACAGCACATAATAGATCTGATGATTATATTAATGCCTTTAATGATGACGGGCTAAAAGTAATGGATGCTAATGGTAATATTTTAAATATACCTCAAGACAATTACCTACTAAACCTCTCGTTGTTTATATATAAGTATGGCATAGATATGTCTTTTTTAAAATCAGAATTGCAGAATTATAAAAATCAACAAGGGTTTTATGCCTCGTTTTATTTATCTGCAAAGTATATGGATTTTGCTTTCTTTGAAAAACCCGAAATACGACCAGATTTAGTTGGTTTAGCGTCATTATATTTAGATGAAGCTATTTCATATTTAAAAAAAGAGGATTTAGAAAATAAATCTGCACTAAATCAAAGGGTAGAGTTGCTAGAGATTCAAAAGTTAATCCTGTTATACAATCCTAAAAAAGCGCTAAGAAAACTTAATAAAATTAAAGCTATAGAAACAGAAAACGCTAATATTAACTTGCGGTCATTTTTATACTTAGCATCTTATACAATGTTACAAGACCAAGATAATATTGCTATTTGGGAACCAAAGGTTTTACTATGGGACAAGAAAAAAATACAGCGTTTAATGTCTACTAAGTAATATAGGATTGTATTATAAATACAATAGGTATGGTTTACACATTTTCTTATATGCATCTAATCCGGTTTTCCACGATTGTTTAATTTCTGTCACACTTAAATTACCTTCAATTTGTTTCTGAAGTTTTTTAGAACCAGCTAGTTTCGTGAAAAATGAATTAAAAAATTCAGCTTTGTTTTCTGTTGCTTGATAAGCTTTCATAATATAAGCCAAATTAATTTGTTGTAGTTGTTTCTCTTCAGTTAAATCTACTCCATAACAAAGTTTACCTTCATGTTTTGGGTGTTTAGCACCTGCATTTGGTTTAGGTGTATAGCTATAAGGCTGGTTTTTTAAAAAAGGAGAACCGTAAACTTGAAATTGAGTATCTGTACCACGTCCAGCATTAACATTTGTACCTTCAAAAAAGCATAAACTAGGGTATAAGTTTATAGACTGATCATTCGGCAAATTAGGAGATGGTTTTATGGGTAAGTAGTATAATTTATCGTGAGAATAATGTTCCATATTAATAACAGTAACCTCACATTGTATGCCGTTATTTAACCATTTTTGTCCATTTATCATTTGTGCATACTCACCAATGGTCATACCATGAACTATTGGTATTGGATGCATACCCACAAAACTTTTATGTTCCATTTCTAAAATAGGACCATCTATATAGCGCCCGTTAGGGTTTGGTCGGTCTAATATTAAAATCGGAATATTTTGTTCAGCACACGCTTCCATAACATAATGCAATGTCGAGATGTAAGTATAAAAACGAGCTCCTACATCCTGAATGTCAAAAATTAAAAGGTCTGTATTTTTTAATTGCTCTGTTGTTGGCTTCTTATTAGAACCATAGAGTGAAACTATAGGTAGTTTTGTTTTGGTGTCAATTCCATCTTTAACAACTTCTCCCGCATCTGCAGTACCACGAAATCCGTGTTCAGGAGAAAATACTTTAGTTATATTAACATCTAATTGTAAAAGTGAATCTACCAAATGGGTATATTGGCCACCAGATCTAAAAATGACGGACGTTTGATTGGCTACTATACCAATTTTTTTCCCTTCTAAGAGCGGAAGGTAGGTTTCGGTTCTATTTGCTCCTACAATAATAGTGCTATCGTTTTTTAGAACGATATGTTTTAAATTTAGATGTGATGTAAAAGACATTGCACGACAACCAAAAGAAATCATGATGAAAACCGATAATAAAACTGTATTTTTGAGGACATTTAAATGCATACCAATAATTTGAATTACGAATATTTTTTAGCTAAACGCATAATAGGCAGTAAAGCGTATAAAAGTAGTGTTTCGGCACCAATAATAAAAATAGGAATTGCTGCAATTGCAATAGGTATTGTGGTGATGATGATTGCCATTGCAACCGGAATTGGCTTACAGCAAAAGATTCGCGATAAAGTAGTTGCTTTTAATGGGCATGTAATTATTTCTAATTTCGATAGTAACAATTCTCAAGAAAGTGTTGTTCCAATTTCTACCCAACAAGATTTTTATCCAGAGTTTACTAGTGTAAATGGTATTAACCATATTCAAGCTGTAGCAACAAAATTTGGAGTAATTAGAACTGCAACAGACTTTGAAGGTGTTATTTTAAAAGGTGTTGGTAAAGATTTTACTTGGAAATATTTTAAAGACTTTTTAATAGAAGGACGACTACCCGATTATACAAAAGACAGAAATGAGGATGTATTAATGTCTCAGTTTATTGCTAATAAAATGGGTTTCAAATTAGGCGATAAATTCAATACCTATTTTATTAAAGACGATACCAATAAACCACCAAGTATAATTACATATACTATAGTTGGGATTTATAATTCGGGCTTTCAAGAGTTTGATGCGTCTTATATAATTGGAGACATTAGACACATTCAGCGATTAAATAAATGGGATGCCACTCAAATAGGAAATTTTGAAGTTTTTGTAGATGATTTTGATCGTGTTCAGGAAATCGGAACAGAAGTCTATAAAAACACACCGCCAACTTTAAATACACAAACTATAGTCGATAAATTTTATTCTATTTTCGAGTGGATTAAGATTTTCGATAATAATATCTATGCCATTATCGGGATCATGATTTTAGTCGCAGGTATTAATATGATTACAGCTTTATTGGTTCTTATTCTAGAACGCACCCAAATGATTGGCGTCTTAAAAGCTTTAGGTAGTAATAACTGGAGTATTAGAAAACTCTTTTTGTTTAATGCGTCTTACTTAATTGTGCTTGGTTTATTCTGGGGAAACCTGATAGGTTTAGGTTTATTATTCGCTCAGAAATATTTAAAACTTTTTCCTTTAGATCCTAGTATTTATTATGTAACCGAAGCTCCGGTGTACATAAATCTTAATTATATTATTGCACTTAATGTAGGGACATTTGTGTTGTGTTTGGTAATGCTTTTGGTGCCATCTTATATTATCACTAAAATTTCACCTGTAAAAGCGATGCGTTTCGAGTAGGTTTCTTTTAGTTTCATATTCCAGAATAGCAAAGATTCAAAAGTTTTTAGTTTCCTTAAATCATTAAACTTACGTCAGCCTGAATTTAGTTAAGGTTCTAATCAGAGAAAGTTTGGGAAAGCTTTTGAGATTTTTCTAGTTCTATGTTTCAAATTAATACATCTACAAATTTTCAACTAACTATTCTCAATATCACTAATATGGTGTTCTAATGCTTTTACAGAAATTTGTATTTCCATTATTAGTAATCCTAAGGACACAATTAATAAAATTAAAGCTATTCCAAATATCCAAACGGCTATGTATTGCTGATTAATGTAAATTAAAAACATAGTTAAAACACAAAATAGCAAGCTAGATATGCCTGCAATCTGCATAGAGCGTGTTAAATAAAGACGTTTTTTTATATTCTTTATTTGTACAATATAACGTTCGTCTCTTTTCTCTAAATATTTAGCATGTAAATCTCTTACTACAGCTGCATAAGCTAAAAACCGATTAGTATAAGCTAACATAATTAAAGATATTGCTGAAAATAGAAGGGCAGGAGTTGTTAGCGTTAATTCGTTCATATTAAAGTTTTTTTACAAATTTAATAACTTCAACGGTCTTAATATAATTAGTATGAGAAATTTGGAGTTTTTGCAAAGGAATTCTATCTTTAGCTATGCAGGAAGATTTTTTACATTATTTGTGGAAATATAAAAAGTTTAATACGAGTAAGTTACAAACGGTTCTTGGTGAGGCTATACAACTGCTTCAAGTTGGGAAGCATAACTTTAATTCTGGTCCAGATTTTTTTAATGCGCAACTTAAAATAGAAGATCAGTTATGGGCTGGTAATGTAGAAATTCATATCAAGTCTTCAGATTGGTATGTGCATCATCACGAAATAGATCCTGCTTACGATAATGTTATTCTTCATGTAGTTTGGGAACATGATGTAGATATTTTTAGAAAGGATAATTCTGCAATTCCAACATTAGTTTTAAAAGATGTGGTTTCTAAATCTGCTTTAGAGGGCTATTATCAATTATTTTATAAAGCACAGAAATGGATTAATTGTGAATCGGATTTTGTATCGGTAGACGATTTTATACTTCAAAATTGGTTAGAACGTCTGTTTTTTGAACGGTTAGAACGAAAATCGAGTCAGATAGAAACACTTTTATCTGCATCTATGAACGATTGGGAAGCGGTACTCTTTAAATTATTGGCTAAGAATTTTGGTTTAAAAGTGAATGGTGAATCCTTCTTTAGTTTGGCTAACTCTATTAATTTTGGAATTATTAGAAAAACACAAAGTAAAGCACAGGCTTTAGAAGCTTTATTTTTTGGGCAAAGTGGTTTGTTAGAAACCGAGATAGAAGATGAATATTATAAATCACTTCAACAAGACTATCAATTTTTAAAGCAGAAATTTAATTTATCACAAACTTCTGTGATGCCTTTGCAATTTTTTAGGTTGCGTCCGCCCAATTTCCCTACAATACGTTTATCACAATTGGCACAAGTGTATGCTAAAAACCAAAATTTATTTTCAAAAATTATAGAAGCTAAAACTAAACAGGAATTATATAATCTATTTTCTGTTTCTACTTCTCCATATTGGGAAACTCATTATACTTTTCAGAAATCTTCAAATTCTATAAATAAATCAACTTCTAATAAATTTATAGATTTACTAATTATAAATACAATTATACCTGTTAAATTTAGTTATTCTAAAATTTTAGGACAGCTAAATACTGAAACTATAATTGGTTTAATAAATGAAGTAGCAGCCGAAAGTAATTCTATAATTAAAAAGTATAACACTTTAAAACCCATTACAAGTTCTGCTTTGCAAACACAAGGACTCCTTCAATTGAAAAATGAATATTGCGATAAGAAAAAATGCTTGCAATGTGCTATTGGAAATACAATTTTAAACCGATTTTAGCTATATTGCAACATGAAATTTTTTTATAAGATTTTACATTACTTTCAGAAACGTGGTTTTTATGTGTGTCAGCGTATCGCAGATCGCATAGGGTTAAGAGCTAAAGTGGTAAGAACGTCTTTTATTTATCTAACGTTTGTTACAGTAGGCTTTGGTTTTGCTTTATATTTGTTTTTAGCTTTTTGGATTCGAATAAAAGATATGTTGTACACCAAACGTACATCGGTATTTGATCTTTAAAGTGGAATTACTTTCTTTAAGTAAAAAATTTTTTTAAAATAATTTTTTTTAGCAACTTGTGTCACTTAATGGGGCTCCCTCCCCAAAATATTAACTAACAAAAAACAATTATGAAGAAGTATCTTCTATCAATTTCTACCTTATTATTACCTATTTTAACTTTCGCACAACAAACAACATCAGAAAAGATCGATGTGGTCTTTAAACAATACACAGGATGGTTTGTAGATGCGATTTTTTATGAAATTCCATTTACAGATACGTTTCAATTGCCTTGGGTTTTAATAGTGTTAATTGGTGGAGCGCTGTATTTTACATTTTATTTTAAATTTATAAATTTTACAGGGTTTAGAATTGCAATAGATGTGGTTCAAGATAAATACCACGATATAGAAAAGCATGGAGCAGATACATTGTATGGTGATTCTACACCAAACGATGACGAAAATATTATTGAAACATTAAGAGATGATAGTGCTGATGGAGAAGTGTCTCACTTTCAGGCTTTAACAGCGGCTTTGTCTGCTACTGTAGGTTTAGGAAATATTGCAGGTGTGGCTGTCGCATTATCTATTGGAGGACCAGGAGCAACATTCTGGATGATTATCGCAGGATTTTTAGGAATGGCATCTAAATTTGCAGAATGTACTTTAGGTGTTAAATATAGAGATGTTGGAGAAGATGGAACCGTTTACGGAGGCCCAATGTATTATCTTAAAAAAGGACTTAATGAAAAAGGCTTTGGAGGTTTAGGAAAAGTATTAGCTGTAATCTTTGCAATATTTGTTATTGGAGGATCTTTTGGTGGTGGTAATATGTTTCAAGCAAACCAAGCCGCTGCACAGTTTGTTAAATTAGCAGGTATTGAAGGCTCTAACGGTGGACTATATTTTGGGTTGGTAATGGCTGTTATTGTAGCAGTAGTTATTATTGGGGGTATTAAACGTATCGCTACAGTTACCGAAAAAATAGTACCGTTTATGGCTGGAATTTATGTTCTTGCTTCTTTAATTATTTTAGGTGCTAATTATACTCATATTGGAGATGCTTTTATGTTAATTTTTGAAGGTGCATTTTCTGGTTTAGGTATTGCAGGTGGTTTAGTAGGAGTTATGATTCAAGGTGTGCGTCGTGGAGCTTTTTCTAACGAAGCTGGTGTAGGTTCTGCTGCAATTGCGCACTCGGCTGTACGTACAATTTATCCTGCTAGTGAAGGTATAGTAGCACTATTAGAACCTTTTGTAGATACGGTTGTGATTTGTACAATGACAGCTCTAGTTATTATCATTACAAATTTTGATGGTCAGTTTATGGAATACGGGGTGCCAATTTCTGAAGGAGTAGAATTAACTGCTACAGCTTTCGATAGTGTGATACCTCACTTTTCAATTGTACTAACAATAGCAGTAATTTTATTTGCATTCTCTACCATGATTTCGTGGTCTTATTACGGTATGCAAGGATGGGTTTACCTTTTCGGAAAAGGTAAAATTTCAGATATTGTATATAAAGTATTATTTTTATTTTTCGTAGTTGTAGGGGCTTCAATTAGTTTAGGAGCGGTTATAGATTTCTCTGATGCTATGATTTTTGCAATGGTAGTTCCAAATATTATTGGTGTTGTTTTATTAACTCCAGTCGTTAAACGAGAATTAAACAAGTATATGAACGCCATTTCTAAAAAAGACGAAGCTATAGAAGAAGGAGCAACAGATTTTACAGAGCATATGTAATATATTATAAATGAAACAATTTAAATCCCATATCATGTTTACAAAACAGCAGCGATATGGGATTTTTTTATTACTATTTATAATGGTTTCTCTACAATGCATCTATTGGTTCTGGAATCCATTTGAAGTAAAAGACACACTATCTCCAGACTCCTTAAAGGTTTTTCAAAAAGAAATAGATTCTTTAAAAAACATAGAGTTAAAAGATACAACACCTCAAATACTGCCTTTTAATCCTAATTATATAACCGACTTTAAAGGGTATACTCTTGGAATGAGTAATGAAGAAATAGATAGACTTCATGCATTTAGAGCTCAGAATAAATGGATTAATTCTACAGCAGATTTTCAAAAAGTTACTGGTGTGTCAGACTCCTTACTACAAGTTATTGCTCCTTATTTTAAATTTCCAGATTGGATTAATCAGAAATCTAAAGCCTTAAAACCTAGGACACAATATTCAAACCGAAAACTTACCTTTAGTCAAAAATTAGATTTAAACAAAGCTACAGCAGCCCAATTACAGTCGGTGTATGGAGTAGGAGAAAAGTTGTCTTTACGTATTGTGCGGTTTAGAGATTCTTTTAATGGCGGATTTATTTCTGATATACAATTACAAGATGTTTATGGGTTAACTCCAGATGTGATTGAAGCTATTAAGGAAAAATTTACTGTAAAAACGCCAAGAGCAGTTGTGAAACTAAATTTAAATACAGCCAATACAGACGATTTGGTTAAAGTACAACATATTGATTATCCGTTAGCTAAAGCTATTTTAGAATACCGTACACTGCATGAAGGGTATCGAGATTTGGATGAATTATTGAAAGTTAAAGGTTTTCCGCTTCAGAAATTAGATATAATTAAACTATATTTGGCGATCAATTAATCCTGTATTCTACTTGATTAGGATTAAAACATAATTTAGTTATATGAATACAATGTACTTCACCGAAGAACATGAGCTGTTTAGAAAAAGTCTTCAAGATTTCTTAAAAAAAGAAGTTGTTCCATATATTGATAAATGGGAAGAAACAGGTACTATAGAACGTTTTATTTGGAAAAAATTCGGAGATATGGGCTACTTCGGTATTAATTATCCTGAAGCCTATGGCGGATTAAATTTAGATCTGTTTTATACCATAATTTTCTTAGAAGAATTACAAAAAATAAATTCATGTGGTTTTGCCGCTGCCATGTGGGCACATGCTTATTTAGCAATGACTCATCTTGAAAAAGAGGGCGATGAAGCTATAAAACAAACCTATTTGGCACCTAGTATAGCGGGAGATAAAATAGGATGTTTGTGTATTAGCGAACCTTCTGCGGGGAGTGATGTTGCCGCTATGCGAACTACAGCTGTAAAAGATGGAGATACTTACATTTTAAACGGATCAAAAACATTTATTACCAATGGAGTGTATAGTGACTATTTGGTAGTATCTGCAAAAACAAGTCAAAACGAAGCACATAAATCAATTAGTATTTTTGTGGTCGATAGAAATACCCCTGGAATTTCTGCTACTAAATTAAATAAATTAGGATGGAGAGCATCAGATACAGCCGAGATTGCTTTTGATAATGTTGTTATACCAGCCTCTAATTTAATGGGAGAAGAAGGTAAAGGGTTTCCATATATTATGCAGCACTTTGCTTTAGAACGTTTAATTATGGGAGTTAATGCACATGCAAGAGCAGAATATGCTTTAGAATATGCACAACAATACATGAGTGAACGTACTGCGTTTGGTAAGTCTATAGATAAATTTCAAGCACTACGCCATAGTTTTGCAGATTTATACTCAGATATGACTATTTGTAAAACCTTTAATTATGCAGTAACTTACCGATTAAACAGAGGAGAATATGTTGTAAAAGAAGCCACAATCTCTAAACTAAAATCCACTAAAATGGCCGATGAAGTGATTTATCAATGTCTTCAGTTTTTAGGAGGCTATGGGTATATGGAAGATTATCCGTTAGCACGATTGTTACGCGATAGCCGCTTAGGACCAATTGGAGGAGGAACATCAGAAATCCTAAAAGAAATTATTTCAAAAATGGTTTTAGATAAAAAAGATTATAAGCCTGCAACTTAAACCTTATAAATATGGGTTTAAAAAACGTAGTGTCAATAATAAATTAATATATTAATGGTTAAATTATAAAGTTTAGAATATGAATTTCATTAACAAAACATATAGTTTAACCATTTTAGTTTGTCTGTTTTTTGGAACTGTATATGCTCAAACAGAACTAAAAAATAAGATTGTCGATTTCTCGACCATGATTCCTATTGAAAGTGCAAGTATTTATGTGCAGAATACTACAACAGGAACAATTAGTAATGCCGATGGAAAATTTGTTCTGCTTGTGCCCAATGCAATGCAAAACGACACTTTAGTAATATCGTCTATAGGTTACAAAAGCTATAAAATTCCTGTTAAAGAGTTTAATAATACCGAAGAGATTTTTTTAGAAGAAGATATAGCGTCTCTAGATGAAGTTTTACTTGTTGGCGAACCGCGCCCTAAAACAGGAAACGATATTGTGTTAAAAATGATTAGTAAGCTTCCCGATAATTTACCAGAGCTGCCATTTTTAGAAAAAGGGTTTCTTCGCCATAAAGAACAAAACAAAAAAGAGTTTAAGTGGCTTATAGAAAGTGCTATCACCCTTTACGATTCTAGTGCCCAATCTCCAGCCTATAAAAACTTAAAAATTAATGTAGACGAAATGCGTAAAAGTTACGACTTACGCGATGTAGATAGTTTATTAGCTTATACAGCATATTTAAAACAACACGGAAATAAGAATTTGCGAGCTAAAAATTTAAAGCGAGATACTATTAAAACAGCTGCTTTAGTTAAGGCTATAAAATGGAATGATACACGTACTAACGGACTAGAAAATCTCTTTGAAGGGAAATTGAATTTACTTAGAAATACAAAATCAGAACGTGCACTATTTGGTAAACATGTTTTAGATTATCATCAATTTAAGTTAGATACCGTTTTGGTAGATAATGAACGAAAAATATATAAAATTAAAATACTAGAAGGTGAAGATTATATTAATCTTGAAACACCGGGTATATTTAATGATGGCTACGTTGCTAATGGATGGTTATATGTCTATTGGGATACTTATGCTGTTAAAAAAATAGAATACGAATTAATAGCATCCTCAGAAGCCCAAAAAAATAGAAGTAAAATATTATTTGATACACAAGTTAACCACAAGCTTGAGATAACATATATGGAGTACGACTCAAAAATGTATGTTAATTATGTGTCTTATGAAACACCTAAGCTCGTAAACGTAGGAGCAAAAGTGCCTAAAACAGACGATCCGGAAGCAGAGCAACGCGCTAAGGATGAAAGATTCTATAAAACTATACAAGAAATTTTATTTACAGAAGTAATTTTAGATCCTGAGGCAATAGATACTAAACTGAAAAATGATTGGGATTCTAATATATTTGCAATTAAACCTTACAATAAAGATTTTTGGAATAATTATAATACTTTACTAGAAAGTGAAGAAGATGAAAAACTTATCCAAGATTTAACTAAACGGTCCTCATTATTTAAAGACTAATTTAACCTTTTAAATATTTTATTTTTTTAATTGCATAATTTAAATTAATGTTTAATTTTGCAGCCCGAATGCTAAAAGAGAGGAGGTTAAGGACTATGTTAATAATACCAATTAAAGAAGGAGAAAATATAGATAGAGCGTTAAAGCGTTACAAGCGAAAGTTTGATAAGACTGGAACACGTCGTCAATTACAATCGCGTAAAGAGTTTTTAAAACCTTCAGTAACGAATAGAGCGCTTATTCAAAAAGCACAATATGTACAGAAATTAAGAGATCAAGAACAAATCTAATTAATGTATATTTTATTTTATAGATAAAAATCCTGCAATAGCAGGATTTTTTTTGCTCTTTTTTTAACAACTTCTCATTATAATCTTTTTATATTAGCAATAATACAAGAATAAGCTTATGAGTTTTATGCCGTTTTTAGATTACCTTCTTTTAGAGAAAAATTATTCTGCTTTAACAGTACATGCCTACAAGAAAGATTTACAAGATTGCTTAAACTTTATAAAAACAGAATACAATCAAGATTCCTTACAAGAATTAAACTATTCACAAATCAGACGTTGGATTGTAGGTCTTGTAGAAAGTGGGTTATCCAACCGTAGTGTAAATAGAAAAGTATCGGCATTAAATACGTATTATAAATTTTTATTGAAGGTTGGCGATATACAAACTAATCCTTTGGCTAAACATAAAGCTTTGAAGGTAAAGCAAAGCATTCAAGTTCCATTTTCGGAAAAAGAAATGAAAACTGTTTTAGACGATTTTCCACATCACGAAGATTTTGAAGGCTTACGTAACAGATTAATTATAGAACTGTTTTATTCAACAGGAATTAGACGTATAGAGCTAGTACAACTTAAGTTAGAAGATTTTAATTTATCTAATAAAACTTTAAAAGTATTAGGTAAGCGTAATAAAGAACGTTTAGTGCCTTTACTACCGTCTGTAATAAAGGTTATTTCACTCTATTTGGATGTTAGAAAGGGTGTTGCTAATGGTCAAGATTCTTCATATATGTTTTTAACTAAAAAAGGCGTTAAAATTTATGAAACACTTGTTTACAGAATAATAAATAACTATTTTAGTTTAGCATCTACCAAAGTAAAAAAGAGCCCGCATATACTAAGGCATTCATTTGCAACTCATTTACTCAATCAAGGTGCAGATTTGAATGCCGTAAAAGAACTTCTAGGGCATTCTAGTCTCGCGTCAACTCAAGTGTATACGCATAATAGCATTGCAGAATTAAAAAAAGTGTATTTAAATGCACATCCTAGGAATAAAAATTAGTACGAAAAGACCTATTGTTTAATATTAAATGTAATAAGTATGAAAGTAAACATTCAATCAGTTAATTTTAACGCAGACAAGAAATTGATAGATTTTATTCAAAAACGAATGGATAAATTAGACCAATTTTACGATAAGGTAATAAGTTCCGATGTTTATTTAAAAGTAGAGAATACTAGCGATAAAGAAAATAAAATATTCGAAGCCAGAGTAAGTGTTCCAGGAGATAGCTTTGTAGTTAAAAAACAATGTAAGTCTTTTGAAGAAGGTGCAGATTGTGCCGCTTCGTCCTTAGAACGACAGTTAAAAAAGCGTAAAGAAAAATTAAAATCATATTTATAGAAAAAATATTTGAAAAAATGTTTTGAATAAAAGAATAAATATATACATTTGCAGTCCGTTAGAAATAGCGGACTTTTTTTGTGAAAGAAAAAAGTGCAAAAAGCCGATGTAGCTCAGCTGGCTAGAGCAGCTGATTTGTAATCAGCAGGTCGTGGGTTCGAGTCCCTCCATCGGCTCAAGTTCTTTTAAAGAGTGAAAAATTTATAATTGGGGAGATACTCAAGCGGCCAACGAGGGCAGACTGTAAATCTGCTGACTACGTCTTCGCAGGTTCGAATCCTGCTCTCCCCACATTATTTTTACGGTTGTAAAATTGTAAAAATGCTGGTAATTATAAATACAAGGAATTAAAATAATGCGAGAGTAGCTCAGTTGGTAGAGCGTCAGCCTTCCAAGCTGAATGTCGCCGGTTCGAACCCGGTCTCTCGCTCAATTTTAAGCCGGTGTAGCTCAGGGGTAGAGCGTTTCCTTGGTAAGGAAGAGGTCACGGGTTCAATTCCCGTCATTGGCTCTATTAAGAACATGAAAAGGAATACACTAATATTATTATATAACTAAGATTAAATTTTTAAAACATGGCAAAGGCAACTTTTGATCGTTCCAAACCACACTTAAATATAGGTACAATTGGACACGTAGATCACGGTAAAACAACATTAACTGCTGCTATTACTACTGTACTAGCTGCTGCAGGACTTTCAGAAGTAAAAAACTTCGATCAGATTGATAACGCTCCAGAAGAAAAAGAAAGAGGTATTACAATTAATACATCTCACGTAGAGTATCAAACAGCTAACCGTCACTACGCTCACGTTGACTGTCCAGGTCACGCGGATTACGTAAAGAACATGGTAACTGGTGCTGCTCAAATGGACGGTGCAATTTTAGTGGTTGCTGCTACTGATGGACCAATGCCTCAAACTAGAGAGCACATCTTATTAGGGAAACAAGTAGGTATTCCATCTATCGTTGTTTTCATGAATAAAGTGGATTTAGTTGATGATGAAGAATTATTAGAATTAGTTGAAATGGAAGTTAGAGATTTACTTTCTTTCTATGACTATGATGGTGATAATGGACCTGTAATTGCTGGATCTGCATTAGGTGGATTAAACGGTGAGCCAAAATGGTCTGAAAAGATTCTTGAATTAATGGAAGCTTGTGATACTTGGATTAAAGAACCTTTAAGAGAAGTAGATAAAGATTTCTTAATGCCTATCGAAGACGTATTCTCTATTACAGGACGTGGTACAGTAGCAACTGGACGTATCGAAACTGGTGTAGCGAAAACTGGAGATCCTGTTGAAATTATTGGTATGGGTGCTGAAAAGTTAACTTCTACTATTACAGGTATTGAAATGTTCCGTCAAATCCTTGATAGAGGTGAGGCTGGAGATAACGCAGGTATCTTATTAAGAGGTATTGCTAAAGAAGATATTAAAAGAGGAATGGTTATTACTAAGCCAGGATCTGTAACTCCACACGCTAAATTCAAAGCTGAGGTTTATATCCTTAAGAAAGAAGAAGGTGGACGTCACACTCCATTCCATAACAACTACCGTCCACAGTTCTACGTACGTACAACTGATGTAACAGGAACTATTAACTTACCTGAAGGAGTTGAAATGGTAATGCCAGGAGATAACTTAACTATTACTGTAGACTTACACCAACCAATCGCAATGAATGTTGGATTACGTTTCGCTATCCGTGAAGGAGGTAGAACTGTAGGTGCAGGACAAGTAACTGAAATTTTAGACTAAATAAAGTTTAATACAATATAAGGTTAAGGTGTTTCAATTCTGAAATACCTTGACTTTTATACGGGCGTAGCTCAGTTGGTAGAGCACTGGTCTCCAAAACCAGGTGTCGTGAGTTCGAGTCTCTCCGCCCGTGCTAATAAAGTTTTGAAAAATAATGGCTGGATTTGTAAATTACGTAAAAGAATCATTCGAAGAGTTAAAGCATAATGTAACTTGGCCTACTATGGCAGAAGCACAAAGCTTAACTATTTTGGTTGCTGTATTTTCTACAGTGTTCTCTTTAGCAATATGGGGAGTAGATACAGTATTCAGCAAGGCAATTTCGTATTACTTTCATTTAATCAACTAAAAATATTTTTTATGTCTGAAACAAATGCTAAAAAGTGGTATGTTGTAAGAGCTGTAAGTGGTCAAGAGAATAAAATTAAAGCCTATATAGAAAGTGAGATTTCTCGTTTAGGAATGCAAGATTATGTAGATCAAGTACTTGTTCCAACAGAAAAAGTAATACAAATTCGTAACGGAAAAAAAATACAAAAAGAAAAAGTGTATTTTCCTGGTTACATTATGGTTCAAGCTAATTTAACTGGAGAAGTACCTCATATTATAAGATCTGTAACTAACGTTATTGGTTTTTTAGGTGAAACTAAAGGAGGTGATCCAGTACCATTAAGACAATCTGAAGTAAACAGAATGTTAGGTAAGGTTGATGAACTTACTGTAGATACAGAAACTACAGTTGCTATACCTTACGAAATTGGAGAAACTGTTAAAGTAATTGACGGTCCATTTAATGGATTTGATGGTACAATTGAAAAGATTAACGAAGAAAAGCGTAAGCTTGAAGTAATGGTAAAGATTTTTGGAAGAAAAACACCATTAGAGTTAAACTACATGCAAGTAGAGAAAGTATAAAAAAACTGTTACAAGTATACAAAGATGTGTTATACCGCTTCCAACAGTAGATCCACATCAAAATTAAATTATTAAAAATGGCAAAAGAATTAGGTAAAGTAGTTAAGTTACAAGTTCGGGGAGGTGCAGCGAATCCGTCGCCACCGGTTGGACCCGCTTTAGGAGCTGCAGGTGTAAACATCATGGAGTTCTGTAAGCAATTCAATGCTAGAACGCAAGACAAACAAGGTAAAGTATTACCGGTTGTGATTTCTGTTTACAAAGACAAATCATTTGATTTTGTAATTAAGACACCACCAGCTGCAGTACAATTATTAGAAGCAGCTAAGTTAAAAAAGGGTTCTGGTGAGCCAAACCGAAAAAAAGTAGCTAAAGTTTCTTGGGATCAAATTAAAACTATCGCTGAAGATAAAATGCAAGATTTAAATGCATTTACAATTGAATCAGCTATGAAAATGATCGCAGGTACCGCAAGGTCTATGGGTATAACCGTGACTGGAAACGCGCCAAATTAATCTAGAAAAAGACATTTAAAATGGCAAGATTAACAAAAAAGCAAAAAGAAGCTTTAGCAAAAATAGAAAAAGGAAAACTTTATTCTATTAATGAAGCATCTTCATTAGTAAAAGAAATAACAAACGCAAAATTTGATGCGTCTGTTGATATTGCAGTTCGTTTAGGAGTAGATCCTAGAAAAGCGAACCAAATGGTTAGAGGTGTAGTATCTCTTCCTCATGGAACTGGTAAAGACGTAAAAGTTTTAGCATTAGTAACTCCAGACAAAGAAGCAGAAGCTAAAGAAGCTGGAGCAGATTACGTAGGTTTAGATGAATATCTTGATAAAATCAAGAGTGGATGGACAGACGTAGATGTAATTATAACTATGCCAAGTGTAATGGGGAAATTAGGACCATTAGGACGTATATTAGGACCTAGAGGTTTAATGCCAAACCCAAAAACTGGTACAGTAACTATGGATGTTGCAAAAGCAGTAACTGAAGTAAAAGCTGGTAAAATTGACTTTAAAGTTGATAAAACTGGTATTGTTCACGCTGCTATTGGTAAAGCATCTTTTAGTCCTGATCAAATTGCAGGTAACGCAAACGAATTATTACAAACATTAATAAAATTAAAGCCAACTGCGGCAAAAGGAACTTACGTAAAAAGTATTTTTATGTCTTCTACAATGAGTCCTAGTATAGCTGTTGAGCCTAAAATTGGTTAATTAGTTAAAAACTTTTATTATGACAAGAGAAGAAAAATCACAAGTAATTGAAGATCTAACTGCACAATTAGCCAATAATGCAAATATTTATTTAGCAGATATTTCAGGTTTAAATGCAGTGACTACATCAGACTTACGTCGCGCTTGTTTTAAAGCTAATATTAAATTAGCAATTGTAAAAAACACATTACTTGAAAAAGCAATGGAAGCTTCAGATAAAGAGTTTGGAGACTTAGCATCTGTTTTAAAAGGTAATACTTCAGTAATGTATTCTGAAACTGGAAATGCTCCTGCTAAAGTTATAAAAGCATTCAGAAAAAAATCTGATAAACCTTTATTAAAAGGTGCTTTTATAGAAGAAGCAGTTTACATTGGTGACGATCAATTAGATGCCTTAGTAGATATCAAATCTCGTGAAGAGTTAATTGGAGATATCATTGGATTATTACAATCGCCTGCTAAGAATGTTGTATCTGCACTTCAATCAAGTGGAGGGAAACTTACAGGTATCTTAAAAACGTTATCTCAAAAAGAGGGATAATATTACATAGTACGCATTATTACACAAATATATTACATTAAAAATTTATTAAAACGATAGAAAATGGCAGATTTAAAAGATTTCGCAGAACAATTAGTTAACTTAACAGTAAAAGAAGTTAATGAATTAGCAACTATATTAAAAGATGAGTATGGTATTGAGCCTGCTGCTGCTGCTGTAGCTGTAGCTGCTGGACCTGCTGCAGGTGAGGCTGCTGAAGAAAAAACTGAATTTGATGTTATTCTTAAAGCCGCTGGTGGTTCTAAATTAGCTGTTGTAAAGTTAGTTAAAGAATTAACTGGATTAGGTTTAAAAGAAGCTAAAGGTTTAGTTGATGAAGCACCAAGCCCAATCAAAGAAGGTATTTCTAAAGACGAAGCAGAAGCTTTAAAAGCATCATTAGAAGAGGCAGGAGCTGAGGTTGAGCTTAAGTAAGCTTACTTACCAAACAACATAAAGGTTTAGGTCTAGAGTGTTACTCTAAGGCCTAAACCATTTTGCGTATATAATACTTAGATACGCACATACTATTATTTTTAATCCAAATTTCGTCCATTGATGTTAGTAACACAAGCTGAAAGATTAAATTTCTCGTCTATTGTTAATAGAACAGAATATCCAGATTTCTTGGATATTCAGATTAAATCCTTCCAGGATTTTTTCCAACTAGAGACCAAATCTGAAGAAAGAGGTAATGAAGGTTTATATAACACCTTCATGGAGAATTTTCCAATAACAGACACTCGTAATCAATTCGTACTAGAATTTTTAGATTACTTTGTTGATCCACCAAGATATTCTTTAGAAGAATGTATTGAAAGAGGGCTTACATACAGCGTTCCGCTTAAAGCAAGGTTAAAATTATACTGTACAGACCCTGAACATGAGGATTTCGAAACCATTGTTCAAGATGTGTACTTAGGTACAATTCCTTACATGACACCAAGTGGTACATTTTGTATTAATGGTGCTGAGCGTGTTGTAGTTTCTCAATTACACCGTTCTCCTGGAGTATTCTTTGGTCAATCATTTCACGCAAATGGTACTAAGTTATATTCAGCAAGAGTTATTCCATTTAAAGGATCTTGGATTGAATTTGCTACAGACATTAACAGTGTAATGTATGCATATATCGATCGTAAGAAAAAGTTACCAGTAACCACTTTATTTAGAGCTATAGGTTTTGAACGCGATAAAGATATTCTTGAAATATTTGATTTAGCTGAAGAAATTAAAGTGTCTAAGTCTGGACTTAAAAAATATCAAGGACGCAAATTAGCAGCTCGTGTATTAAATACATGGCATGAAGATTTCGTTGATGAAGATACAGGAGAAGTAGTTTCTATTGAACGTAACGAAATTGTTTTAGATCGTGATACTATCTTAGATAAAGATAATATTGAAGAAATTCTTGAAGCTAACGTAAAGACTGTTCTTTTACATAAAGAAAGTGCTGAACAAGGCGATTATGCTATTATTCATAATACACTTCAGAAAGATCCAACAAACTCTGAAAAAGAAGCTGTAGAGCATATCTACCGTCAATTACGTAACGCAGAACCGCCAGATGAGGAAACTGCAAGAGGAATTATTGATAAATTATTCTTCTCAGACCAACGTTACTCTTTAGGAGAAGTTGGGCGTTACAGAATGAATAAAAAATTACAATTAGATATCGGAATGGATAAGCAAGTGCTTACTAAAGAAGATATCATTACTATTATAAAATATTTAATCGAGCTTATCAATTCTAAAGCAGAGATTGATGATATTGACCACTTATCTAACCGTCGTGTTCGTACAGTTGGTGAACAATTATCTTCTCAATTTGGTGTTGGTTTAGCACGTATGGCACGTACTATTCGTGAGCGTATGAATGTGCGTGATAACGAGGTGTTTACACCAATAGACTTAATTAATGCTAAGACTTTATCGTCTGTAATTAATTCGTTCTTTGGGACTAACCAGTTATCTCAATTTATGGACCAAACCAATCCATTGGCAGAGATTACGCATAAGCGTCGTCTTTCAGCTTTAGGACCAGGAGGTTTATCTAGAGAAAGAGCAGGTTTCGAAGTACGTGACGTTCACTATACACACTATGGTCGTCTTTGTCCTATTGAAACTCCAGAAGGACCAAACATTGGTTTAATATCTTCACTTTCTGTATATGCAAAAGTGAACTCTATGGGATTCATTGAAACTCCATATAGACCTGTTTCTGATGGTGTGGTAGACATCGTTAATCCGCCTGTATATTTAAGTGCAGAAGAAGAAGAAGAAAAATTAATTGCACAAGCAACTGTGCAAATTGATGAGAATGCTAAAATTGTACATGATAAGGTTATTGCCCGAATGGAAGGTGACTTCCCTGTTATTGAGCCAACAGCATTACATTATACAGATGTTGCTCCAAACCAGATTTCATCTATATCGGCATCTTTAATTCCGTTCTTAGAGCATGATGATGCCAACCGTGCATTAATGGGATCTAACATGATGCGTCAAGCTGTACCTTTATTGCGAGTAGATGCTCCAATTGTAGGAACAGGTTTAGAACGTCAAGTTGCTAAAGATTCTCGTGTTCTTATAAATGCAGAAGGAAATGGAGTAGTAGAATATGTAGATGCTAATGAAATTACTATCCGTTACGATAGAACGGAAGATGAAGCCTCTGTAAGTTTCGATTCTGATACTAAAACATATCCTTTAGTTAAGTTTAGAAAAACAAACCAAGGAACATCTATTAACCTTAAACCAATTGTTCGTAAAGGTGATAAAATTGAAAAAGGTCAAGTACTTTGTCAAGGTTACGCTACAGAAAACGGAGAATTAGCTTTAGGTAGAAATATGAAAGTAGCCTTTATGCCTTGGAAAGGGTATAACTTTGAGGATGCAATTGTTATTTCTGAAAAAGTAGTACGTGAAGATATCTTTACATCTATACATATCGATGAGTATTCTTTAGAAGTGCGTGATACTAAATTAGGTAATGAAGAGTTAACTAATGATATCCCTAACGTTTCTGAAGAGGCAACTAAAGATTTAGATGAAAATGGTATGATTCGTGTTGGTGCTGAAGTAAAACCTGGTGATATCCTTATTGGAAAAATCACACCAAAAGGTGAATCAGATCCAACTCCTGAAGAGAAATTATTACGTGCTATCTTTGGTGATAAAGCTGGAGATGTTAAAGATGCTTCTTTAAAAGCTTCACCATCATTAAATGGTGTAGTTATAGAGAAAAAATTATTTGCTCGTGCCGTTAAAGATAAACGTAAAAGAGCTAAGGATAAAGAAGATATTGCACAATTAGAAGCGGTTTATTACACTAAATTCGAAGATCTTAAAGCAATATTAATCGATAAACTTTTCGCTTTAGTTGGCGGAAAAACAGCACAAGGAATCTTTAATGATTTAGGTGAAGAAGTATTACCAAAAGGTAAGAAATATACTTTAAAAATGTTAAATTCTGTTGAAGACTATACACACCTAACATCAGGTGTTTGGACAACAGATGAGCATACTAATAAATTGGTTGCAGACTTAATCCACAATTACAAGATTAAAGAAAACGACTTACAAGGGTCTTTAAGACGTGAGAAGTTTACAATCTCTGTAGGAGATGAGTTACCAGCTGGTATTATTAAATTAGCAAAAGTTTACATCGCTAAAAAACGTAAACTAAAAGTAGGGGATAAAATGGCAGGACGTCACGGTAACAAAGGTATTGTTGCCCGTATCGTTCGTCAAGAAGATATGCCTTTCTTAGAAGATGGAACACCTGTAGATATCGTATTAAATCCACTTGGGGTACCATCTCGTATGAACATTGGTCAAATTTATGAAACTGTTCTTGGATGGGCAGGACAAAAATTAGGTCAGAAGTATGCCACACCAATTTTTGATGGTGCAACAATTGATGAAATAACAGCCTTAACTAATAAAGCTGGAGTTCCTGAATTTGGACATACTTACTTATACGATGGTGGAACAGGAGATCGTTTTGATCAAAAAGCAACTGTTGGAGTTATTTATATGATCAAATTAGGTCACATGATTGACGACAAAATGCATGCACGTTCTATAGGACCTTACTCTTTAATTACACAACAACCATTAGGTGGTAAAGCACAATTTGGAGGTCAGCGTTTTGGAGAGATGGAAGTATGGGCACTTGAAGCATATGGTGCTTCTTCAACCCTAAGAGAAATATTGACAGTGAAATCTGATGATGTTATTGGTAGAGCTAAAACTTACGAAGCAATCGTAAAAGGAGAGCAAATGCCAGAACCAGGATTACCAGAATCTTTTAACGTACTTATGCACGAATTGAAAGGTTTAGGATTAGACATTAGATTAGAGGAATAATATATTGTTCACCGGGTTTCAAGTAAATTCGGTGAACACAGTTTACAAATAATTCGATATCACCATATATTATGGCAAGAAAACAAGATAAGAATACAGTAAAGAGGTTTAATAAAATCTCAATTGGTTTAGCCTCACCAGAGTCTATTTTAGCAGAGTCTAACGGTGAAGTGTTAAAGCCAGAAACTATCAATTATCGAACACATAAACCAGAACGAGATGGTTTATTCTGTGAGCGTATTTTTGGTCCTGTAAAAGACTACGAATGTGCCTGTGGAAAATATAAGCGTATTCGCTACAAAGGTATTGTATGTGACCGTTGTGGTGTTGAAGTAACAGAAAAGAAGGTACGTCGTGATAGAGTAGGACACATTAATCTTGTTGTTCCTGTTGCACACATCTGGTACTTCCGTTCTTTACCAAATAAAATTGGTTATTTATTAGGGTTACCTTCTAAGAAATTAGATATGATTATTTACTACGAACGCTACGTAGTAATCCAACCGGGTAATGCTAAAAACGAAGAAGGAGAACCATTACAAAAAATGGATTTCTTAACTGAAGAAGAGTATTTAAATGTTTTAGAAACACTTCCTCAAGATAATCAATACTTAGAAGATACAGACCCAAATAAATTCTTAGCGAAAATGGGTGCTGAGTGTTTAATCGAACTTTTAGCGCGTATTGATCTTGATGCATTATCATATCAATTACGTCATAAAGCAAATACAGAAACGTCTAAACAACGTAAAACTGAAGCTTTAAAACGTTTACAAGTTGTAGAAGCACTACGTGAGTCTAATGAATATAGAGAGAATCGTCCAGAATGGATGATCATGAAAGTGATTCCTGTAATTCCACCAGAATTACGTCCGTTAGTACCATTAGATGGAGGTCGTTTTGCGACTTCAGATTTAAATGATTTATACCGTCGTGTAATTATCCGTAACAACCGTCTTAAAAGATTAGTTGAGATAAAAGCACCAGAAGTTATCTTACGTAATGAAAAACGTATGCTACAAGAGTCTGTAGATTCGTTATTTGATAACACACGTAAAGCTTCTGCAGTAAAAACAGATTCTAACAGACCTTTAAAATCATTATCAGATTCTTTAAAAGGTAAGCAAGGTCGTTTCCGTCAAAACTTATTAGGAAAACGTGTTGATTATTCTGCACGTTCAGTAATTGTTGTTGGACCAGAAATGAAATTGTTTGAATGTGGGTTACCAAAAAACATGGCAGCCGAGCTTTACAAACCTTTTGTAATTAGAAAATTAATTGAAAGAGGTATTGTAAAAACTGTAAAATCTGCAAAGAAAATTATAGATAAAAAAGAGCCTGTGGTTTGGGATATCTTGGAGAATGTTCTTAAAGGACATCCAATATTACTAAACCGTGCTCCTACGTTACACCGTTTGGGTATACAAGCCTTCCAACCAAAATTAATTGAGGGTAAGGCAATCCAATTACACCCATTAGTGTGTACCGCATTTAACGCCGATTTCGATGGAGATCAAATGGCAGTTCACTTACCATTAGGTCCTGAAGCTATTCTTGAAGCGCAAATGTTAATGTTAGCGTCTCATAATATCTTGAATCCAGCGAATGGTTCTCCTGTAACGGTGCCTTCTCAAGATATGGTACTTGGTCTATATTATATGACTAAGCTACGTAAATCTACTCCAGAAGTGCCAATTAAAGGTGAAGGTTTAACATTCTATTCTCCAGAGGAAGTAGAGATTGCTTTTAACGAGAAACGTGTAGACTTAAATGCTGGAATTAAAGTTAGAACATACGACTTTAATGAAGAAGGAGAATTGGTATTACAAATTATTGAAACTACTGTAGGACGTGTACTATTTAATGAAAAAGTACCGCATGCAGCTGGATATATAAACCAAGTTTTAACTAAAAAATCTTTAAGAGATATTATTGGTAATATCTTAAGAGTAACTTCTGTTCCAGAAACAGCAGAATTCTTAGATGCCATTAAAACTTTAGGTTATAAATTTGCTTTCCAAGGTGGACTATCATTTAGTTTAGGTGATATTATTATCCCACCAGAAAAGCAAGGTATGATAGATAAGGCCAATGGTCTTGTAGATGGTATTATGGGTAACTATAACATGGGACTTATAACAAACAACGAACGTTATAACCAGGTTATTGATATCTGGACCTCTACAAATGCTGAATTGACTGAATTGTCAATGAAACGTATCCGTGAAGATCAACAAGGATTTAACTCGGTATTTATGATGCTTGATTCTGGAGCGCGTGGATCTAAAGAACAGATTCGTCAGCTTACAGGTATGCGTGGATTAATGGCAAAACCTAAAAAATCTAACGCAGGAGGTGGAGAAATCATTGAAAACCCAATTCTTTCTAACTTTAAAGAAGGACTTTCAATTTTAGAATACTTTATCTCTACGCACGGTGCTCGTAAAGGTCTTGCAGATACCGCTCTTAAAACTGCCGATGCAGGGTACTTAACACGTCGTCTTGTAGATGTATCTCAAGATGTAATCATTAACAGTGAAGACTGTGGTACTTTAAGAGGTGTAGAAGTTACAGCATTAAAGAAAAATGATGAAGTTGTTGAGTCTTTAGGAGAACGCGTAATTGGACGTGTATCTTTACATGATGTTTACAACCCATTAACAGAAGAATTATTAGTTTCTGAAGGTCAATTAATAGATGATGATATCGCAGATAAAATCAATCAATCGCCTTTAGATGCTGTTGAAGTACGTTCACCTTTAAGCTGTGAGGCTAAGAAAGGTATTTGTGCTAAATGTTATGGTCGTAACCTATCTACCAACAAAATGGTACAATTAGGAGAAGCTGTTGGTGTAGTTGCTGCGCAATCTATTGGAGAACCAGGAACTCAGTTAACATTACGTACGTTCCACGTTGGAGGTATTGCAGGTAACATTTCAGAAGACAATAAACTTATTGTTAAGTTTGATGGAGTTGCAGAAATCGAAGATCTTAAAACGGTTAAAGGTGTTGATGCAGAAGGTAATACTGTAGATATTGTTATCTCTCGTACTTCAGAATTAAAACTTATAGATAAGAAAACAGGAATTACTTTAAGTACAAACAATATCCCTTATGGTTCTACTATCTTTATTGATAATGGTGTAGATCTTAAAAAAGGAGATGTAGTTTGTCAATGGGATCCATATAACGGTGTAATTATCTCTGAATTTGCAGGTAAAGTACGTTATGAAAATATTGAGCAAGGTATTACTTATCAAGTAGAAATCGATGAGCAAACAGGATTCCAAGAAAAAGTAATTTCAGAATCAAGAAATAAAAAATTAATACCAACCCTTCATGTAGATGATGCAAAAGGTAACCCTATCCGTTCTTACAACTTACCAGTTGGAGCACACTTAATGATAGACGATGGTGAAAAGATTGGTGTTGGTAAAATTTTAGTAAAAATTCCTCGTAAATCTGCTAAAGCAGGGGATATTACAGGAGGTTTACCACGTGTTACAGAATTGTTTGAAGCACGTAACCCTTCTAACCCAGCTGTAGTAAGTGCTATTGATGGTGTGGTTACTTTTGGTAAAATTAAGCGTGGTAATCGTGAGATTATTGTAGAATCTAAATTAGGAGATGTTAAGAAATATCTAGTTAAATTATCTAATCAGATCTTAGTACAAGAAAATGATTATGTAAAAGCAGGTATGCCACTTTCTGATGGTTCTATCACACCTAACGATATCTTAAACATTAAAGGCCCTTCAGCTGTACAACAATACTTAGTGAATGAAGTTCAAGAAGTATACCGTTTACAAGGGGTGAAAATTAATGATAAGCACTTCGAGGTTGTTGTTAGACAAATGATGCGTAAAGTTCAAATTAAAGATTCTGGAGATACTATTTTCTTAGAAGATCAATTGGTTCATAAAGCAGACTTTATCGAAGAAAATGATAAAATTTTCGGATTAAAAGTTGTTGAAAACGCTGGAGATTCTACTAATCTTAAAGAGGGTCAATTAATAACACCTTTTACACTAAGAGATGAGAATTCATTATTACGTCGCGAAGATAAAGCACTTGTAACTGCTAGAGACGCACAGCCAGCAACGGCTACGCCTATCTTACAAGGTATAACAAGAGCATCACTTCAAACCAAATCATTTATTTCTGCAGCATCGTTCCAAGAAACAACTAAGGTTCTTAACGAAGCAGCTGTAGCAGGTAAAGTAGATTATCTTGAAGGTCTTAAAGAAAATGTTATTGTAGGACACAAAATACCAGCAGGTACTGGTATGCGTAAATACGATCATATTATCGTGGGATCTAAAGAAGAGTTTGACGAAATGATGCAAGCTAAAAAACAAGAAGTAAATTTTAACTAATAAAATAATCCCGTGTAAAACGGGATTATTTTTATCCCAGCGCAGGTTGGGTGTATTAAAAATTATAAATCCTGCCAATGCATATTGAGCAGGATTTTTTAATATAAAAACAACAGATATGGCAGACGAAAAAGACCCTTTAAAACAAGGACAAATTAATATTGAATTAGACGAAAAAATTGCAGAAGGAACGTATTCAAACTTAGCAATTATCAATCATTCTGTTTCTGAGTTTGTAGTAGACTTTGTAAGCATTATGCCAGGTACACCTAAGAGTAAGGTAAAGTCTAGAATAATTTTAACACCACAACACGCTAAACGCCTTTTAAAAGCATTAGCAGATAATGTTAATAGGTTTGAGAATACCCATGGTGAGATTAAAGATTACGAGCAACCTCCAATTCCATTAAATTTTGGGCCAACAGGAGAAGCTTAATAGTTGAAAAAGTGGATAGATAAGATTGTTAATCTTGCTTGAAATGGTTTTTTGTAGTTAGCTCAAATTCTTATAAGTTAAGATTTAACTAGATAAATATAGATTTGTCTTAAAAATAAAAAATCCCATTATGTTTATAATGGGATTTTTTATATGAAAATGTTTTAGTTCTAATTAAATTCTGAAGTTAAATGGAATTTAATATTCGGATATTTTTGCTCTGTCATTTGTAATGAAAATTGTGAGTCTGCTAGAAAAACCAATTGATTTCTTTTGTCTTTAGCCAAGAAGCGTTGCTTAACACGCAAAAATTCTTTAAACTCTTCACTCTTTTTATCTTTTGGCTCTACCCAACACGCTTTAAACACATTTAAATTTTCGTAGGTACATTTAGCACCATATTCGTGCTCTAAACGGTACTGTATAACTTCGTATTGCAGCGCTCCAACTGTACCTATAACCTTTCTTCCGTTAAGTTCTAGGGTAAATAATTGTGCAACACCTTCATCCATTAATTGGTCTATACCTTTATTTAGTTGTTTCGATTTTAATGGATCTGCATTATTAATATATCTAAAATGTTCTGGAGAAAAACTTGGAACCCCTTTATAATTAATAATTTCCCCTTCAGTAAGCGTATCTCCAATTTTAAAGGTTCCAGTATCTTGCAAACCTACAATATCTCCTGGATAAGAAATATCTACAATCTCTTTCTTTTCGGCAAAAAAAGCATTTGGACTAGAGAATTTTAATTTCTTATTATTCCGTACATGTAAGTATGGTGAATTACGTTTAAATTCTCCAGAAACGATTTTAACGAAAGCCAAACGGTTTCTATGGTTGGGATCCATATTGGCATGAATTTTAAATACAAACCCAGTAAATTTATCTTCGTCTGGTTGCACTAAACGTTCTTCACTGTGCTTTGGTCTTGGTTTAGGTGCAATCTCTACAAAGCAGTCTAATAATTCTCGAACTCCGAAGTTGTTTAAAGCCGAACCAAAAAATACAGGTTGTACCTGACCATTTAAGTAATCTTCTTTATTAAATTCTGGATAAATACCATCTACCAATTCAATCTCTTCCCTAAGCGTATTTGCTGCTTTTTCTCCAACAATTTTATCTAATTCTGGAGAAGATAAATCAGAGATTTCAATGGTTTCTTCAATATCTTTTCTGCTATCCCCACTAAATAGATTTACATTTTTTTCCCAAATGTTATAAATACCTTTAAAATCGTACCCCATTCCTATAGGAAAACTTAAGGGAACTACTTTTAAACCTAATTTTTGCTCAACTTCATCTAATAAATCAAATGCATCTTTACCCTCACGATCCATTTTGTTAATAAAAACAATCATCGGGATGTTACGCATTCTACATACTTCAACTAATTTTTCAGTTTGTTCCTCAACTCCTTTTGCAACATCAATAACTACAATTACGCTATCAACAGCAGTTAGTGTTCTAAAGGTGTCTTCAGCAAAATCTTTATGTCCAGGTGTATCAAGAATATTAATTTTTATGCCATTATATTCAAATGCTAAAACAGATGTAGCTACAGAAATTCCACGCTGGCGTTCAATTTCCATAAAGTCACTCGTTGCTCCTTTTTTAATTTTATTACTTTTTACGGCTCCAGCTTCTTGAATAGCACCTCCAAATAAAAGTAATTTTTCTGTTAATGTTGTTTTTCCGGCATCGGGGTGAGATATAATCCCAAAAGTTCGACGTCTGTTTATTTCACTTTTAAAACTCATAATAATTCTTGAAAATAGGTCGCAAAGATACTATTATTAGTAAGAAATGTAATAAATGATACTACCGCTTTTTAAATTTATCCTCACATTAACGTATTTTATAATTTTACTTGGTACTTTTACATTATGATAGAAGAAAACGTAATATTAGTTAACGAAAAAGATGAACAAATAGGCTTAATGCCTAAATTAGAAGCACATGAAAAAGGGGTGTTACATCGTGCCTTTTCTGTATTTGTTTTTAATGATAATAATGAATTGATGTTGCAACAGCGTGCACTAGATAAATACCATACACCAGGGCTATGGACCAACACTTGTTGCAGCCACCAGCGCGATGGAGAGTCTAATATTGAAGCGGGGAGAAGGCGCTTGCAAGAAGAAATGGGGTTTGTAACAGCTTTAGAAGAGTCTACGTCTTTTGTATATAAGTCGCCTTTTGAAAATGGTTTGACAGAGCATGAATACGACCATATTTTAATAGGGCATTATAATGATGCACCGGTAATAAACCCAGAAGAAGTTGCAGCTTGGAAATGGATGACATTAGATGCTATAAAGGCAGATATTAAAGTTAATCCAGAGCTTTATACCTCGTGGTTTAAGATTATTTTTGATAAGTTCTATGAATATATTAATATCTCGTAATATATGAAAGCTAAGGTAAGTAGACAGGGGTACTTTAATGCTGCCCATAGGTTATATAGAAAAGATTGGAGTGACGAAAAAAATCAACTCGTTTTTGGAAGATGTAACAATGCAAATTACCACGGACATAATTATGATGTTATTGTAAGTGTATCTGGAGAAATAGATCAGGAAACGGGTTTTGTTATAGATTTAAAAATTTTAAAGCAACTCATAAAAGATGAAATAGAAGAAGCTTTTGATCATAAAAATCTAAATTTAGACGTGGCAGAATTTAAAAATCTTAATCCTACTGCAGAAAATATTGCAGTAGTGATTTACAATAAATTAAAACCTAAGATAGCATCACATCTGGAATTAGAAATTACACTTTATGAGACGCCTAGAAATTTTGTGAGTTATTCTGGTGAGTAAATATGATGTAATACTGCATATACTTACAGATTTTAATGCTCAAAATTAAATCTTGAATATAATTTATATTAAATCCTTATCTATATTTTATTTACAGCTGTAATTTAGATCCGCTTACATTCGACTTTATTTTTCTAATTTTAGATCTATATAAAAAAAAATCCCGGGTCTAACACTCGGGAATTTTATTTAACAAGCTGTTTTTGTTTCTTTTAAGTATTCTTTTTGCAAAGAAAAACCAAATAGTGCACTACAAATTGTTTCGTGATGATTATTGCTTTTAGGTTTAGTAACAATAACATTTACTAAATAACAATTATTATGTTGTTTTATTAATTGTGCCTGTATGGTTAATTCATCGTTTAAAAATGCATTCTTGTGCATTTTAAATTTAAAATCTTCAAGATCAGGGTTATCTTGTAAATAAAATTCTTTTATAGGGTAAGTAGCAACCGTTTTAACTTTGCTATATAAATTGTGTGGTAATAAAAAACCGTTAGCATTACTTACGTGTTCTGTTACTTTAAAGGGTACGTTGGTGTTTATATATGTGCTCATAATGTATATTGTATTTAAGGGTATATTAATGTGGGTCTCAAGTTATAGTTGTGGTACGTGCAGAACATGACGTTAAGATTAGAACGATTGGAACAAATAATGTGCTTCTGGCTGTTTGATTTAATTTTTTTAAGATTTTTCATGATTTTAAAATTTAAATTAGTAATGGTTTAAAAATAAAAAAGGTGCCTTTAAAAAAGCACCTTTATTGATTATCGTTATATTATATAATAGTTAACTCAGTTCAAGATGCACAGTAGGCTTACATTTAAGCATAAAAATGACAATTGAATTCCACTGTTGTGAAATACAATTAGATGCCGAGTTATATTGTGTCTTGATTAAATTCATGTTATAAATGTAAGCATAAAATTTTAATTCAACAATAATTAAATGCTTTTATGATACTTTATAATTAGGATTAATGTAATTTTGCATTTAAATAAATTGAATTTTAAATTATGGCAAATGTTAGAGATCTTAAAAAGGATATTAATTTCGTTTTAGGAGATATTATTGAAGCTGTTTATGTATGGCAATATACTAATACAGACAAGGACACAAAAGAGAGTGAAGCAATTATAGATGAAGCAATCGTTGTTTTTGATGAATTAATTGCAAAAGTAAATGATAAAAAAGTAGAGGATAAAAAAGCTCACTTTAAGGCAATTAACCAAGAGTTAGAAACTAAAGGACGAGCGTTAATTGAAAAAATTAATAATTTAAGTTAATTTTTTTTGAAAAAAATTTGCAGATATAATAAATACCCTTATATTTGCACTCGATTTTCAAGCCGATGTAGCTCAGCTGGCTAGAGCAGCTGATTTGTAATCAGCAGGTCGTGGGTTCGAGTCCCTCCATCGGCTCTTTAAAAGTTCAATGTTTACGCATTGAACTTTTTTTTTGCTCTATTAGTTCTAAATTATTTATACTTATAATTTTAAGCATAAATATTTGCCTCTCTCGTTGCTTCACCCGCAGTTTAATCATACCTCATTTTTTAATTTATTCTTCATTATGTCTTTAATAATAATAGGAGTGTATACATTAAAATAAAAAACCATCCCAGTTAAACTAGAATGGTTTTTTTATAGCAATAAGATTATTATTTTATAGTACGCTTTTAATGGCATCAACCATTTTAGAAGCTCTAAGTTTTACGTCTTCTTCTGTCCAAGATAATTTTATTAAACAAGAGATGTTTCTTGCAATATAATGATCGGATTTTTTAAAGTTATTAACATCTATGTTGCTTAATGCTTCTTTTGTTGCGGTAGGAATAGGAAATAGACTTTTAGCATCCATTAAATGATCCCATTTTCTAACATAATGCCAGTTGTTATTATAATAATGAAAACAGCCATCAATTCCAGCTTCTTTTAAAGCAGACATAGCAGAAGTTGTCGTTTCTAAATCAGTTAAAAAGAAATTTAAAAACGAATAGTTTTCTACACCTTCTTCAGGAATTGTTCTAAAAACAAGTTCAGGTATTGTACTTAAAGCCTCTTTTAAGATGGTATAATGTTTTTTCTGTATAGCTATAAAGTCGTTTAAGCGTCTTACTTGAGCTAAACCTACAGCAGCGTGAAGTTCAGATATTCTAAAGTTATAGCCTAAAAAGGGATGATTTTCTGCTCCACGATCTGTACCAACATGATCATGACCATGGTCGCTAAAATGATCTGCCCAAGTAGCATAGTCGTCGTTATTTGTAATAATAGCCCCACCTTCAGCAGCCGTAATTGTTTTTACAAAGTCAAATGAAAAACAACCTACATCGCCATAGCTTCCTAAAGCTTTTCCCTCATAACTTCCACCAATTGCTTGACATGCGTCTTCTATTAATTTTAGGTTATGGGTATTGCAAATTTCTTTAAGTTGTTTTAATCGCGCCATACCTCCACACATGTGTACAGGCATAATAGCTTTTGTTTTAGTTGTAATGGCATTTTTAACAGCTTCAATATCTAAAGTCAAGGTGTCATCAATATCAACAAGAATAGGAATAGCGCCTAGCATTAAAACAGCTTCAAAACTAGCCACAAAGGTAAAAGTGGGGAGAATAACTTCATCACCAGCACCAACACCTGCAATCGCTAAAGCAACAGATACAGCAGCGGTACCACTGGATACTAGTTGTGCGTGTTTTACTTGCATTCTAGTTTGTAATTCTTGTTCAAGGTCTTTAGCTTTCCAATGTCCATTTCTCATGGCATCAAAGCCATAGCGCATTAATATTCCGCTATTTAATACATCGTTTACTTCTTTATGTTCTGAAGGGCCAAATAATTCAAATCCAGGCATGAGGTTTTTTTAAAAGTTGAATCAAATTTACAATTAAACATAAGAATAAAAAAGGTGATAAAACGAAGATTTAAGATCTTATTAGAGACTAATCATTCACTATAAAAAATACAATAGTAGAGTTGTGATTAAGATGAATAATGATGCGAGTTTAGATGGAGGAGGTTTACTTTTAATTACATGGTAAAAATATTATGTATTGCAATGTGTTGTATATTATATTGTTAACTCCGTTTTTTGTCATTAATTTAAATTTTTTTAATTTTTGTATTGGAAAATCGAAAAAGGTTCTTATATTTGCACCCGCATTCAGGGAATACCTGATGAGGCACTCAGGAGAAATGGCAGAGTGGTCGAATGCGGCAGTCTTGAAAACTGTTGAGGGTCACACCTCCGGGGGTTCGAATCCCTCTTTCTCCGCTAATAAGCCCCGAAACACTAGTGTTTACGGGGCTTTGTTTTTAATCTCGATTAAATATAAACTGGACAAATAGTTGAATGACTATGCGGCTAGTTTAAGGTTTTAGATATCTTATTCAAATTCTCTTATAGTATATTACTCAAAATATAATGCCTTCTTTTTTTGTGCACTAAGTTTCTATACTCTAAAAGATAAGCAGTTGATAATCTGGGAGCCGTAAAAGTGATTGTAGAAATATGCCGTGCAAAATCCTTTTTTAATCATCAAAAGTTAAATAGCTATATAAGCTAAGCACAGAAACAAATAAATTGAAGTGCTAAACTACTCATTATAGCCTTTAGTTATAGAGGTTGATTATTCGATAGCATATTTGTTGTATACCTCTATTATAATGGAATATTAAAGAGTAAGTTTTATGCTTCTTATAATGCTAAATTTAGCAATGGGGGTGTAGTTTAACGATTAATCTATAACTTTTCTGTTAAACTGGTAAATTGTTACTGTCGTATAAAGCAGCCTTGTCTGGTTTGGATATAGATGATATCGTTAACCATAATCTGATTTTGTCGATTTACATTAAAGCATTGATACAAAAAGTTGGTAGCAAAATAATTTTATTGAGAGTACCAAAATATAGACATGACCAAAGTATTTCCTTTCTGTTTTTGTATTCATAACTAACTTGGCTCTGAATGTAACCAATATTAATATCCACTTTTACCTACTTTAAATATTTTATAATTCATCTTAGCAGAAGGAAAATTTATTAGGGACTATTATAAATTTGTATTCTTTTTGTTACTTATGGACATACTAGGGATTTATAAAAACCTTAAACAAAAATAATAGTGACTTTTTTATGATATCAGAAATTCGAGTTTAAATACGCTTTTCATAGGTTTACTTATAAATCTAGTCCTAAAAGATTGTTACAAGTTATGATTTAAAGGTAGATGTAATTTTTTTTGGTACGGATTGATTGCATTTTTGTGGTTTTTTTCATGCGTCAACTTATCTAAAGTTTGTTTTAGATAGGCCTCATTTTTAAGTATACCCTTTATAGGTTATAGTTATTAGTGCTAAGTATAAAAAGTCTTTTTTAATTCTTATTTAGTATATATTGCTTACCTAGACTCTGTTTAATCTAGTAATTTTTATTTGAAAAGTTTTAATTTGTACGTTAGGTGTAGCTTAATCACTTTGTTAGGTTTCGTCTTTGTCTTCTAATTTTACTCTGTTATTCATTAAGTTTTTTGCGATTATACTTTCTAATCCCATACATTTGGTCTGTCAATATTCATTGCTCTTAAATACGACAGGAATTGTCCTGCATGAACAGATTCGTGATATCCAATGCGTAACAAATATTTTACAAGTATTTTCTTTTTACCATTTCCGGGGTGAACGATTTCTGTTTTGTTCAATTCATTTTCTGAAAATTGTTGAATACTTTCTAAAAATGTTTTTCTAAAAGGTTTAGCAAATTCAAGTTCATCTTTTAGGTTTTTAAATGGCCGGTTTTGCCAAGGTGTTTTATAATTTATCATATCTCCTTGATTAATAATAATATTCCAACCATAATCAGCCTCTAAAACGTGTCTTATTATTTCTGACGCACTCATTGCATTTTCGTCAGGTTTCCAATTATAATATTTATCAGGTAATCCATTCCAAAGTTTTATACTTCTTTTTCGTATTTCTTTGAAATTTAAAATTATAAGTTCAGATTGGGTCATTTTATATTTTTTTGAATGTAGTTTGGCATTACAACTAATGTCTTGTCTATTTTGAGTTAGCATTTTAATAAAATGACTAAATTAAGAACAGAAGAGAGGATTAAGGTTGTTATATGTGCAGAGACTCTTGACCTCCTCAATATTGAAAATTCCTTTCTTTTTCTACACAGATTTCGTACAGTTCTATAAGGCTTTTAAACCTCTATTCTAAGTTGTGGAAACTCGCTTAGTCGTCCTTTCAAAAATCATTTTCTTATGAATAAAGGTATTAAATATTTTGAACTGAAAAGTACATCATGAGCGCCTAATTTGTAAAAAAATAAAAGATGAATGAATTGATTTTAGCTATTTGGTTTTTAATGTTACTTATTCTGAAGGCAATTATTACCCGTTTAAGAACACGATTTCAGGCTTTGAAAACTTTGCTAAACATGCCGTAATAAATAGTCATTGTATAAGGTAAGCCACCGGTTATTATCATTATCAATTGACTTATTATTTACTAGATTCAGAGGTAGAAGTTTAGTAGAAAATCCATTGGCTGTTAAAAGTTTTATTTATATTAAGTGGTTTAAAATAAATATTATAAGAGTGATTTTAAACTTATTTGTAAATATGCAAAACAGGTAGATTTATAGTTTTGGGAAGGTCAATCTAAACATCAAACAGAATGTCTCCAAATTTGGTAGCAATGATTTTCTTCTGTCATACTAATATTTATTTTATTTCTTTTAAGTATTTGTGTATATAAATTACTACAATACTGTATCCCTTTGTCTGTTAATGTTCTTTGCTTGGTATATAAACTTGTTAAAAACCATCCTACAGCCTTTTAGTTCTAGACTATCACTCAAGTCTTAGCTTATTAATATTACGAGAATACATATTTGTAATAAAGGCAGCTAGTATAACTCTTTAACTGTTCTGATATAGGCTATATCATACACTTAAACCTGATCAGGTCATGTAATATCCACATATTTAATAATGTTCAAAATTATGTAACCTTTATCTAGGACGGGTCATTAAAATGTTCAATGGGTTAAATACTATAATTTAAGTTTTTTTTAATGTTTGCCAATATTTCGAATATGGTGGATTTGGCAGTTTAATGTTTCTATTGTGGTTTTTTTATCGTTTTGATCTTCAAAACTTAAATTATCTGTAAAATGCACTAATTTTTTATTGGCGATATTTTTTGATAAATGCCAAAAATAAAATCAGAAGGATTATTTTTTAAATATTCATCCTCTAAGGAAAAAAGTTTTTCTAAAATTTGATTATTATCAGAATCTAAATTTATGAAATGATGAGATATATCTTTAAGTACATTCATCAATATATTTCCACCATAAGGTTTTTCAATAATAGTATGAAAATTTGAGTGAATGGCTGGTAATATGCTTACAGAATCTACACACTCTGAAGGGTCTGCTAAAATCATTCTTATAATTCCAGGACCATGGAATTTCTTTTTTAATAGATTTGATTTATATCTGGTTCTATATTCTTTCGGTATTATATTTAGGGCTTCATTAATCTTTATAATTTGTTGTTTAGAAAATTGCAGTCTAGTAGCCCCAACGTATTCATTGATAACCAATAATCCACCAGGTTTTAGACTTTTTTTAATTGTATTAGCTACACAATTATCAATATTATCAAAATGATGTAACGATGCATGAAAAAAAACAATATCAAAATATTCTTTTGGAATATTATAATTGTTAAAATCTGCACAAACAAATTTTATGTTTTTAAGCATTAACTTATTAGCCTTAGATTTTGCCTCTAATATTCTATTTTCTGCAATGTCTATGCAAATTATTTCATCAAAATTTGAATGTTTAGCTAATTCTATCTCATGATGACTTGAGCCACTTCCTAAGGATATTAATTTAAGATTTTTTTTGTTTTGTAAATAATTATTAATCAAATAGTCTTTATAGTCGGTATTCTTATTTCCACTAATTAATATATTCCAACGTTCTTTAACTTTTGGAATAATCCACCAGTCTGCACTTTTATAATTTAATTGATTAAATGTTTTCTCAGTCCTTATTATTCCAATGATGTTTAATTTCGATAAAATAAAACTAAAACCTCTTTGTTTAAATTTATGTAGTACGTCAGTAATATCATCTATCGTCACTAATCTTTTCATGTCTCTATACTATCTATTTACACTAAATTATATCTCATGGTATTATATAAGATTAGTGGTACGTTTAGAAGACTAAAGATACTAAATAATATCTACTTGAAAAATCCGATTGGATTTTTCAAGTAGATATTACTAGCAATTAATTTTATATGGTGCTGTACAATGTTATTTTACCAATTTAACAAAGGTTTCTCCTTTTCCTTTCTCTCCTGTTTCAGGTGATTCTAAAACTATGGAAATCTTATCATAATCTAAATTCTTATTGTTTTCTTGTTCTGGCTTTTCAATCTGTACAATATATCCATACATAAAAACGTCTCTTGAAAATTCTTTTATTTTTTGGATTTTTAATATTTGTGCGTTTTTATTATTTACTTTAATTTCTAAATCTTTTTCAGATATAGTTAATGGTGAAACGTCAATAAGATTTTTACTTTTCACAAGAATTTCCGCTTGTTTTACTTTTACAAATTTATCTAAATTAATATTTTGTTTTTTAATAATATTTAATGTTTTTGAAAGACTCATAGGTCTAAAATAAATCATATAAGAATTTTGAGGGGTAACTTGAGGTTCAAAAACATTAATTCCATATATTTCAATTCGATCATATTGCGGATTAATTTTTAAATTTTTATAGACAGGAACATTCCACATCCAATACTCAAGTTTGCTTATTCTATAATCAGATTTTTTTATTGCATATAAAGAATAATAATTACCCGCTTTAACTTTTAATACATAGTTTCCATTTTTGTCAGTTAACGTGGTGTATATATCTTTAAAGGTTTTATCTTTAAGTTGAATAGAAACACTATCTATAGGATTACCACTAAAGTCTGTTACTTTTCCACTAATTGTGAATTCTTTCGTTTGTGAGGAATTACAAGACAATAGAATTGTTACTGCGATTGATAATAGTATTTTTGTTGGTTTTGTCAAAGCTAGTTTTATTTTTTACAACAGCTAAATGCTTTGTTGCAGGGGTAAGAACCTAATTTCGTAAATAAACATCGATTAGAACATGTAATTACTTATAGTTATTGTTATAAGCTGTTTTTTTTAATTTTTACAGTCAATCATTATTGTTCCGCCTTGATTGATATAAACTTTATTAACTCGATTATCGTCTTCATAATGGTCTGTTAAATCGTCACGAAGGTCTTTATAAGTTTCATCTTCTACAACTTCCATTATTTTAACATTAATGAGTCTACCAAATGGCATGACTCTATATTTTGCGAGTTGTTTTCTTTGAGTACTTTTCTCCTTGCATACCGTAGCTTTGAAATTCAGTATATAAAGATTCAACGAATGAGTCTGTTATTTCATAAAGTTCTTTTTTACTTTTCGAACAGCTTACAAATAGTATAAGAGCAAATAGTATAGTCAATCCTTTAGTCATTATATATATAATTTTTTATTAAAACATAATCGCTATAAAATCTTCAACTTTTAAAATACGTTTCGGATTGTATAAACTTTCACGATACGCTACTTCTGGATTTCCATAATCGACTTTTATACGATTAAAATAACCTTGTTTTTTTAGAATAACATAAGTTGTCACTCTTTTCAAATATTCTGAATCACTATTAAAAGGTGTTGTTTTGGTATGAGTAAAACTATTTCCAAGATAAGAACCATAATCTACCCATTTACTAAATTTATATCCAAGTGTTCCTAAAAGTTTTAATTCACCATCGTTCATTTGATAAACCAAAATCGCTGGCAACGAAGGATTATTATCATCAGATGTTATTGAATGAATTTAGAATAGTCTATTATTATCTCTAGCGGACAACATATAATCTTCTAATTTATAGTCAGGGTTTGGGCTTAGCGAAATTATTTTGCTATTTACTATCTAATGCCTCCAAGGATAATTCATGTTTTGTTTGTAAATCTATAAAACACCTCAATATCCATGTGATCCGTTGCAATGTGACTTAAGAATAGAAATTATATTAAAGTTTAAATTCCTTTTATTGCTATTAAGTTTCTTATATATGTATGATTTTGTTGTGTGGTCTAATATTTAAATTAATCAATATATTTTCTGTATTATAGTTTTTATTTGAGAAATATTATAGCAGAAACTTGCATTATAATCTGTTTGTACGAATGTTTATATTTCGTTTAAGATGTCATAATGAGTAGGTAGTATGTTTTTAACCCTTTGTTATGTTTTAAGTTAGTAATAAAACTAAAGTTAGCAATTTTGCGTTAGTTTTTGCGAAGTTATATGTCGTAAACATTGTTTGCTATCAGTTTTTATTCAAAATACTCTATTTGTCTTTCGCAAACAATGTTGAACGTTCCCTGCGTGCTTCTTTTATTTGTGATCCAATTTCCATAATCGTCATAGACGCGTTCAAATAAAGTTTGTCGCCTAAGTGTATTATGTGTATCATACGCGTTTTCAAGGATTAAATTATTCAGCGTATCGTATTTGAACTCTTTTTTTATGAAATTGCCGTCAGGATTGAATTTGATGCAAGTATTTTCATTTCCATTCTTATCATATGTAGAAATACTTGTATCTTTTAAACTTCCATCGGGTTTATACCTAAATGCTTTGATAATTTTATTGTCTGAATTGTATTCGTAGACATATTTTCTTTCAATTGTACTATTAGGTTTTCTGAATATTTTTTCTGTATTATTTCCGTTTTTATCGTATTTGTTAGATTGTATTTCAATCAGATTATGTTTGGCATCGTAACTTTTTACAGCAGTCATATTACCGTGAGCGTCGTATTCATGAGTACAATAACTTATTAATTCTCCCGAAGTTTTTTTTACTACAGTTTTTTGAATGTCTCCTTTCTTGTTCCTTTCAAAAGTTGTTTTTTTAAAGGGGGATCCATCGGTATAAAACTCTATAAACTCGATTGGTTCCTCTTTCTCATTATATATTGTATGGGTATTAAGATTTGAAGCAAAAAGCGTATCACGATTTTTAAACTTTCCATTTTTAACTCTATATATAACTTCTTTGATTGATTTAATTTTTGGTTTAAAACGATCTGTAGTGGCTTGAGCTGCGAGGTTAGTTTTTGAAAAAGAAAACAGAATACTGAGTAGTAATATGTATTTTATAGATTTACCCATAAGTTCCCTAACATGTTTTTATATTGAAGTCTTTGTGGTTTAAGCATTAAATTTAGCAAAAAAAAAACGGAATATAAAATCCGTTAGGATTTTTGTAAGTAGGCGAGGATGGGCAATGATTTTTGCCAAATACACAAATTTTTTGTAATATCGCAACTTATTCGCATTAAAGTATGAATCGAAGAAATACACCTACAAAAGAGGCCGTACTTAATTTATTAATAAATTCTGAAAAAGCATTAAGTCAAGATGCTATTGAAAGACAATTGGATGTTAAAATTAATAGAGCTACTATTTATAGGGTATTGAATAGATTTTGTGAAGATGAGTTGGTGCACAAAATTGTCGCAGAAGACGGAAAACAGTATTTTGCTGCTTGTAAAAAAAAGTGTGAAGCTATACCGGAAGTTATTCAGCATCATTTCCATTTCAGATGTTTATCGTGCGATACTATTGAATGCTTGCAAGTACCTGTTGAATATTCTGTACCTCAGGGCTATGAAGTTAAAAATGCAAATTGTGTGTTAACAGGGGTTTGTAAGGACTGTTCGTAAGTGTAAGAGTATGACTTACAGCGTTGTTTATACAATTGCATGGCGTGCAACGCCCCACTTGTTTATTAATTTTCTAACGGATTAGTTATTGTGCTTTCCATATAAGATTTAGAAATTTAAAGCGGAACAAACAAAAGCCATTGTTTCTGATTATGCTCAAGCCTTAGCAATTCAGAGTAGATTCGGACGTCGATGAATCCGCCGTAATTGCAGTATACATTGTTGGCAAATCGTTATTTTTTAGAAGCTGATTGTTTAATTAAATTTATACATTCAGAATAGGTTTGTTCAAACGATATTCCGTTTTCGGGGTGATATTCATTCAGTTTTGCATAAATATCTTTTCTAATATCTTCACAATCGTTTAGATAAAAATTGTGTCCATCATCTTTTCCATTAATTCTATGTTGTAGTAACCATTGTAATGGTGTTACAATAAGATGGTCAACTTTATCTTTAATTTTTATTTCGTCACAATTCTCGCAGATTGTTTTGTATTGACTTAATTCTCCAATGTATTTATGTAATAATTTATCTGTAAATAAATGAGATGTTTCGTGATATAGGATTCCTCGTCTATTGTCATCTAATTCTAATATTTCGTTAGTAGAAGTTGATTTATCGGGTGTTTCACAAATATTACCTAAAATAGTTGCTCTTTTTTTGGGGTTGTATTTATCGTAAAATGATATAGCTTTATTGTTTGCGCTATTCGTTAATTCAACAAAAACAATCAGTTCTAAACCCTTTTCATTAGATTGGAAAAAGTTCACTATATTATCAAAAAGGTTCTCTTGATTAACTTGGTTTTCGATAGTTTTTACAGCGTTCCGATAATATTTCTTATTATTCTCAAAGAATATTTTGAAATTAGACTTTTCACAAAAGTCGATTAGCAAAGGTTGTAATGAGTCAATTTCACTTTTAGTAATCTTAAATCTGGAAAGTTCTTTAGAGTAAGTATCATCAAATTCAAAAGTTTCAGAATTTTTAAACATTAATCCAATTGTTGGGAAATCAAATAATATGTTTGGTGAATCATCTATGTATTTGATTAATTGATGATTTTTAAATTCCCTAAAGTGCTTATTTACACGTTTTGAATATTCAGTTTCACAAGGAAGCATTTCTACGTCAATATAATCTTGAACAGCCAAATTAAATGCTGTTCTTAATAATTCTATTCTGTCGTCAATTTTAAATATTACTTGATTAGTTTTTTCTTTTTCTGTAACGATATTTTTCGTTGTGTTTTTTTCTTTACAAGTAAAAAGTGTCAGTATAAAAAACAGATTAATTAGGATTGACGTGTTTTTCATTGTTTTTTTGTTACAAAGACTGTTCTGTATCTTATTTGTTACAGTTTTAGCTTAATGTTTGCCATAATTTGCGCTATTTTTTATATACATTGTTATCAAATGTTTTTATTTCCGACTTGCTATAAATTCATCTGCAATAATGTATGGTTGACCTAAACTAAAATCATTTGGACTAACATCTTCATTTCCAAAAATCAGAAGTTTAGCATTTGGTCTATTTGCATAACCTTTATTATATCCGTCCGTTTCTTTTTTTACTTTAAAATCTATTCCGTGTTTTTTACATACTTTTTCAATCGATTCTTTTAAAGGTTTTGGTACCGATAAATTCCGCTTCCCGTTTTGTTTATAATATTCATTCAGGGCTCAAAAATTCTTGTGAGTCGGAATCCAATTTCCAGTAACTTTTTCACAATCAAAGCATAAATTACTCATAAATTCGCTCGGATTTTCAGGAAATTTTATTAATTCACATTCCTATTCCGCTTTATTATAAGTCCAAAGTAGAGGATGGTCAGTTAAAATTTTCATTTTAATGTATGGAAGATACAAGTCTGCATAAATTCCGTTAAGATCTATTGTTTTATATTGACCAATCAGACCTTTTAATTCAGTTAAATGTAAATGTCCATTTTGATAGAATTCTGTTGTATTTGTTCTTTCTATTAATTGTTTAATCATTGGTTTTCTCAAATGTGTGGCAACATGTTTGTATATGGTTTGTTGTGTGTTTAAACACCTAATTATATTAAATAATTATTTGAACAGAAAATCTGGAGGTATTTTTGTAAGCAGGCTATATGACTGGCATTAAATTATATACGATGTTTCAGCCAGTTTTTTTTCATTTCGTAATGATTATTAGATTCTGATATTTTCTCAAAACCCAAATTTTTATAAAATTTTTTGGCTCTTTTGTTTTCTTTTAATACTCTTAATCCGATTGATTTTTTCTCCTTTTCTGCTTCTTTTATTAACAAGTTCATTATTGCTGTCCCAAATCCATTGTTATGAAATTTTTTTTCAAGTATAAGATTTTCAATATAAATTTCTGAATTGGAAACTCTCTTTGTTAAGTAGCCTATTTCAATATTTTTCAATTGGATTATTTCTGTTTTTTTTGGGTCAAAGTTGTTTTTATGTAAATGAACTTGCTTTTTTTCGTCCCAACCCCAAGTTTTCTCTATGTAGTTTTTCAGCCCATCTTTTTTCAGTCGATAGGTAAGTCCTAAATCACTATATTTTGCGGGTTTAAAAGTAAAAACCAAAATATTATAAAGTTACTATGTTTTTAATTGTAATTCCCACAAAGCAGTCGTCTAAGCAATTCTTTTTCGTGTAACCACAAGTAGAAATTAATCCATTATTTTCAGACTCAAAATATGACGTTGCATTTTTTCTTTTTATTAACCATTCTTGTTCCGCTTTTTCATATATTTCGTCCAAAGTTAATGCTGTGGAAGCACTAGTGTTTTCGTGTTCCGGACTATTAATTTTATTTTCATTCTCTGTCCATTCCAATTGGTCTACAGGTATGAAATCTTCTGCTCCAGCTGTGTATCTGAAAGAACGTTCAACTATAACTCCATTAGATATTTTTATAGTAGTTTCCCAACCATAAGTAGTAAAAACCGAACCTCCACTAACGACATATTTATATGAATTATTCGATGATTCTTTAAAATTTAACCAAGTATTATGGCTATTTTCAAAATCACTTTGATAATTAAAATCATCATCTGATGAGCAAGAGGAAATTATGCTACCTAATAGTAATAATGTAATAACAAGAAGTCTGTTTTTCATTGTTTTGTTTATTTATAGATGTCATTTTCTTCATTTGGTTGCGTCAAATTAGCTACAACGGTTAGTATAAGAAATGTAGGGCAATAAATAAGCATTATTGTTTCAGTTTATTACTGAGATAAATATAAATATTTTGCTTTTATTTTTGTCTTAAATGCCAAATTTTATATTTAGCGGACTTAATAAGTGAACACAGAACTTTGGAGTTAACACAAAAGCCCTATGTTTTTATACATTGTTGTGCTTATTTTTTTTTTTTTTTTTTTTTTTGAATAGTAATGTATAGCGTAATTAAATTAATGATAAACATTAATAAATATTTGTTTATCATATTTTTTAATCTTTAATTTACATTAATATTAAAACTTTTAATTTAATGAAAACATTAAAACATATTTCAGTAGCATTCTTAATTATACTTATTTCAGGTTTAAGTCCTTACTATTTAAAACCTAATAACCCTATAATGATGATTTTTTTATTTTTAATAGTAGGTTTTTTTATCTTCAATTTGATTATTAGAAAATCACTTTCATTTAAGAGTTACTTTACAAGTCGATATAATCTATATACAACAAAGGTTCGGTCGGAAAAGTCATATGATATATCAAAAAAATTGATGTTTGAAAAAATCATAGAGGTAATTAATCATTCAGATTTTAAATTAGTTGAAACAGATGAAAATAAATTTGAAATTCTAGAGATTTTAAAAATTACATTTAAATCTTGGGGCGAAAATTTATACATTAATTTTGAAACTAAAGGAAATGAAACAATAATGAAATTTTGTTCGTCAACCCTATTCCAAATGTATTCTTGGGGGAAAAATGAAAAAAATTATGATGAGTTATTAAATGAAATCGAAAGTTCATTAATAATTTAAATTTGTAAGTATATGCCTATAATAGTAAACTTAGATGTGATGTTAGCTAAACGTAAATTAAAGTTAAAAGAACTTTCTGAAAAAGTTGGTGTGTCAACAGTAAATTTGTCAATTTTAAAGCAAGGAAAAGTTAAAGCAATTCGTTTCTCTACCTTAGATGCAATTTGTTTGGCATTAGACTGTCAACCTGGCGATATTTTAGAATACGTTGAATAGAGTGTATCTTCTGCATTAAGCCTAACGTGTTTGACTATGAGTAGTTGCTTGGGCTGACACTTAACTCTGCAAGTACACACTAAACTGAAAATCCTCTAAGATTTTTAGAAGTATGCGATAACAAGTAATTACTTATAGCCATTGTTGTAAGTAGTTTTTTAATTCATATGTGGTTCAATATCCGCAATATAGTTTAGTTCTGCCCAATCTACGATATCATACTCGCAAATTGGTTTTTCCATTCCATTTCTTGACCAACAGAAACATAAAATCGAATAATTCCACTATTCAATTCTGAATTTTGTTTTTCGTTCACTTCTAATTACTCCATTGAATTTAGCCAGTCAGTTTGGTAATCAGTTTTTCCATTTCGAAAAGCCGTGGGAAAATCGTAATTTCATTTGTTTCAGAATGTAAATACCCTGTTACGAACCAATTAATTCCGTCATTTGTATAGGTCTATTCATTAAGAATATCTAACACGTATTGCAAATTGTCCGATTCCAAGTTTGATGTAAAGGTTAATGAGTTAACATTATCAACTTGATGGTCAAAGAGATTAATAAAGTCAAACAAATCATTTATATTCGTTCCACTTTTATTCCAACAGATACTTTTCCTGGAACAAATTCCCTTGTTTCTGTTTCCAAATCATCACTTGAACACGAAAGCATAATTCCAAATACTAATTAATAGTAGAAGTTTTATTTTTTTTCATTGTAGTCTTTTTTATTAGATGCTAAAATTTGCATTTGGTTGCGTTAAATGACTGCCAACGTGTGTATGTATGATTTCGTTGCGTGTTTCAGCAACTAATTTAGCAAACATTCACGAACGCGAAAAAATTCCGAAGGAATTTTCCAAATAAGCAACGACCAAAGCAATTAATTTTATACGGTGTTAGTAGTTTGTGCTTTTTATCTATCGCATATATTTCATTCCATTAGGAGCTATTGGCCAATTTTTTTTTTCGTGGAATTCATATTGTAATGCTCTTGATATCATTTGTTTTATTTTCTCTCCGCTATGTTTACTAACAATGTATAGAGCCGTATCTATTCCTGAAGTAATTCCAGAAGACGTAATAAACTTTTCAGAATCTACAAAACGGACATTTTTAATCAACTCTATTTTTGGGTATTGTTTAGAAAAATCATCTGCTACAAAATAATGTGTTGTTGCTTTTTTATTATTTAGAGCTCCTGTATTTGCGAGTAAATATGAACCAGTGCATATTGTAACTATTTTTTTATTTTTATTATCATTCCACTTTTTTATAAAATCGGTAAATGTATTATTATCAACTAATGAATTAATAACAGGCATACTGGCACCAGGAATTATTAAATAGTCGGCATCAGGCATATTATTTATGGTATAATCAGGTTTTAATTTAATCATATTGTTTTCAGTATTAATTATTGAAGTATCCAATGCAACAGTAAAGACTTCATATTTTCCTTTGGTCAATTTTTTTGCTTTTGAAAAAACTTCTACAGGACCAGATAAATCTTGTAAGACTACATTTTGATATATCAATATTGCTATACTCTGGATTTTTATTTCATTTTTTGTTAAATTAGAAATAGAATCCATTATTTCAGTATGATTTTTTTCTTGAGCTAAACAATCTATAGGAATTATACTCAAAGTAAATATGAACGAATAGAATATGATTTTTATGTATTTCATTTAAATTGAATTTGTTTTTGTATGACAGCTAACGTTTATGTATGAATAGAGCGGTTTTGTGTGCGAGGATTTTCCGCAGGAAAATCAGACCTAACAAAAGTGCACGGACTCTTGATTAAGCAATAAATTAAGCATTATTTTTATACGGTGTTAGCCACTGGTTTTTTCTCGTTTTTTTATTATTCCGCTTATTAAATTAATTGGATAGATTATTTGCCCAAATATGGCAATTAGTAAAATGACAAATATTATAATATCCAAATTCTGATTAAAGTCAAAATCTGAAAGTATTGTATCTGTTTTTGGTTCACGATATAATTGGGAAAGAATTAGAATGAGTATTATTCCGCCAAAAGTCAGTCCAATGTGTGTCCAATTCAACCATTAAGATAGTTTTCTATTCGCTTTGTTCATAATCCAGTATCCAATTTCGATTATTCCAAAAAGAATTGAAATCAGCGTTGCTATATGAAAATGAGAAATAACATAATAAGTGTCGTGAACGTTTATGTCCAATACTGCGTCTCCACTCAAAATCCCAATCAGCATTATAATCGGAATAGCGAGTAAAAAAATCAAGTGTGGTTTATTAATCAAGTTTTTCATTTTTCAGTTTCAGTATGATTTAGGCTGGATTTTCATTGTTGAAAATCTAAAAACTTCCATTATGCATTGAATTTTGTTGATTTGGTCAACTTGTTGCCAATGGCAGTCTGTCTAATAACTTGCTGCGTTTTTATATATTTCTACTAAAATACAGTTTTTTCTATTAGACGTGAGCTAAGATTCTATATTTTGAATTTTGTTTGTAGGGTTCTTCAAAACTTGTTAGAATAGTTGTAAAAAGCCTAATTAAAGATCTGTGAGCTTGAACACGAGGTGTATTTGTTTTTCTAAAGATATTCCAAATTCTTTTTAAGTTATAGGCAATAAACATAAATCCTACCTCTGCACTAGCACGTTGTATCGTTTTTTTAGTCATAATATGATCAAAACTCCACTGGCGTTTTATGGTTCCGTATGGATGCTCTACAATGGCTTGGCGTTTTTTGTAAGCATCAGGATTTTGCAATACGCTCTTTACGTTGGCTTCAATATATTTATGGAATTCACTGCGCTGTACTACTTTTCCATTTACTTTAGACGTGGTGCATAATGCTCTTGCGGGGCAAGCTTTACATTTGGTTGTTTTATATTGTTTGAAGTTGTAATTACGAGCTTTATAGATACTTCCATTACTTTTAAGTATATTTCCTTCCGGGCAGGTATAGGTGTCGTGTTCTTTATTATATTTAAAATGTTCTGAGTTATAGTTAGGGTCTGGAGCTTGCGATGCTCTTCCTATTCCAGGAATAGCAACAAGGGTTTTAATACCCAGTTTATTAGCAGTTTTAAATTCACTTCCTGTATGATATCCTTTGTCGTATAGCGCCGTAAATGTATTTGTCCCTAGAATGGTTTTAGCTCTCTGTAACATCTGTCCCATAGCTTTGGAGTCATTTTTATTGGTAACCAAGTAGTCGAACGGAATATTGTGATCTGCGTCCACAGTAGATTGTACACAGTAAGCAACTTCAGTAATATTGTTACGCACAATTAAATGCTTGCTATCGGGATCAGAGGTAGAAATTTGTGGTTCTCCAGAGGCATTCAGCTGTACATTTAGTTTTTCGTATTCTTTTCTACGACCTTGATGCTTATCAATATTCTTCTTAATATCTTCTTTCTCATTTTCACTATCACTTTGCTCAAGAGCTTTGTTATATTGCTCTAATTTATTGTCAATATAATCTATGTGACGCTGTATTTTCTTTTTATTAAAATTGTTTTTCTTACTATTCTGAGCTCTAAACTTAGTACTGTCTCCTGCTATAAGTGTAGCTCCGATAAGCCCAAAATTGCGTGCAATTTGCACGGTAGCAAAGAACACTTTTTTAATAGCTTTTGCATTATCTTTTCTGAAGTTACTGATGGTGTTGTGGTCTGGGGTTAGCGATTCAAGCAGCCACATGACTTCAATGTTACGCCTGCATTCTTTTTCTAATTGTCTTGAAGAACGCATACGGTTCATGTATCCGTAGATGTAAAGTTTGAGAAGAACAGCTGGGTTATAGGCCGGAGGACCGTTTTCGGTAAAGTCTGAACGGAATCCTAGTTCTGCAAGGTTAAGTGAATCTACAAATTGATCTATAGACCTTACGCTGTTCTCAGATTCTATAGAATCTTCAAGAGAAACAGGAAAAAGGCAGGTCTGTTTTCGGTCTTTTCCAAGTATGAATTTCATAACTAAAAAATACAAAAATCACCTGTAAATTACTTGAGAACTTCTTAAAAATATAACTGAAAAAAGGAATAGTTATTAGACAGTCTGACGGTTGTTTATATGAAAAGTAGCAAATTATTATGTGTCAATTTTCGGTTAAGAAATAAAGATAGTAGAAAAGAGCCAACCTTTCTATTTAGCCCTTAACTGCTATTTTTTATATAACGTGTTGTACAACGTTATTTATTTTCTTTTTTAAAGAATAAGAATCTAATTAGCCAAATAATTATTAAAAAAAATAAAGTGGTTAGAATTAATTGCCAAGAAAAAATTTTAAAATCCATAATTATACATTTAACAGTTAAAAGTTATGTTATAACATACTCTTTCGGAATAAATTGTTCCAAGACCTTGAAAAAATATGTTATAATTAATGTTTCCGCAAATTACAGCTTGGGAGCAATAAGAGTATTTTTCTTTCTCTTCAAAAGAAACTCCAAGTGTCCAACCGTAAAAATCAGCACCAATTTCCTGAATACAACTACCCTCAACTAATATATTAATCATCAAATCAGCAAAAAGAAGTGAGTACTCTCCTTTGATATGCGCCATCCATACAATCAATATAAATCGGACTTGTTTGACTATTTTGAATTTTAAAAGAAATTTTGGTGTCGTTATTTGTCAGGTTTTTAATTTTGGAAATAAAATCACGATACTCTTCTTCTGAATTAATTACAATTGCATTAGATTCATTTATGCTATTATCAACTTTTATTTCAACCTCTAAATCTTGTGAAATTTCATTTATTTTTACGATTTGTAATTGGTTTTCATCATCTGAATAGATAGAATCCTTTTCACTACAAGCAAAGAGGGTTAGGGTTAAAAGTGCCCCAAATATAATTTTTGAAGAAATATTCATTTTTTTTTAATTTTAATAGTTAATTTTTTTACTCTTTACGATTTTCAAATTACTACTCATAAATATCTCTCGAATTCATTATTATTTTGTTTCAAATCAGAATTATTTTAACTTTAGATAGTTAGTCTTTTTTTTAGCCTTTATTCTTTATAATGTTTTACAACTCCTATTAACCAAAATAAACATAAGTTTATTCCGTAAATAAGGCTGTTAAATAGTACCCTCAAAAATAAAACAATTCAATAACATTAATTTGTGGGAAAACCGTAATTTTATAAAATAGTTTAGGAAATAGGAGAGTGTAGAGAGAAGTGATTATGCCTATTGCGTAAGGTAAATATGTATGGTATAAGAAGTGTAAACGCAGTATAGCTTTACACTGCGCTTTATGGATGTTATGCCAAATCTAAGGCAATTTCTATCATGTCTTTAAAGGTGGTTTCGCGTTCTTTAGCTGTGGTGCGTTCTCCAGTTACTAAAGAGTCGGAAATGGTAAGAATAGAGAGTGCATTTACGTTATGTTTTGCTGCTATGGTATATAAGCCTGCAGCTTCCATTTCTACACAAAGCACACCAAAGTCGGCCCATTGTTTATACGAATTGAAGTCGTCTGCATAAAACTCGTCGCTAGATAATACGTTTCCAGCTTTAATAGGAACCTCTTTTTTTTCTGCACTTTTTATGGCTTTACTTAGTAATTCAAAACTTGCTGTAGGAGCATAGTCGGCACCATTAAATCTAGATCTATTTATTCCAGACGATGATGCTGCCATGGCAATTACTATATCACGAATTTTAATATCTTCTTGGTAAGATCCCGCAGTACCCACACGAATTAGATTTTTAACGCCATAATCTTTTATTAGTTCTCTACTATATATAGATATACTAGGTATGCCCATGCCGGTTCCCATTACAGAGACCCGTTTACCTTTATAGGTACCGGTATAACCAAGCATATTTCTTACGGTATTAAAACAGGTCGAATCTTGTAAAAATGTTTCTGAAATCCATTTGGCACGTAATGGGTCGCCTGGTAGTAAAATAGTTTCAGCAATATCTCCTCTTTTAGCTTCAATGTGTAAACTCATGCGTATAATTTTAGTGTGGATTAATAGTAATTAAATGGTTTATTAAGCCTTAGTATTATAGGCTTTAACAATAGCCACTCCAGACGAAGATCCGATACGGTCTGCTCCAGCTTCAATAAAAGCTAAGGTAGTTTCTAAATCTCTAATACCTCCAGAGGCTTTTACTTTAGCTTGGCCGTTGGCAGTCTCTTTCATTAATTTTACAGCTTCAAGAGTTGCTCCGCTAGTAGAAAATCCTGTAGATGTTTTTATAAAATCGGCTTTAGCTTTTATACAAAGTTCACTAGCCTTAATAATTTCCTGTTCAGTTAATTCACTAATTTCAAGAATTACCTTTAAAGTAGTGTCTCCCATGCCAGATTTTACTGCTTTTATGTCGTTATATACGTATTCAAAATCTCCGCTTCTTAGCATACCTACATTCAACACCATATCTATTTCTTCAGCACCTTGTTCTATCGCTTTATTGGTTTCAAAAACTTTAGTTTCTGTAGTTACGGCTCCTAGTGGAAACCCAATTGTAGTACAAACTTTAACTGCTGTAGTATTTAATAATTGCGTTACAAATGGGACGTAAAAACTATTAACACATACCGAATAAAAATTATATGCTATGGCTTCTTTACATAAGGTTTCAATATCTTTTTTTGTGGCCGAAGATTTTAATAAGGTATGATCTATGTATTTTGCGATATTCATAATAACAATTCTTAAAAAGATTAATTAAGTAAAAATACAACGAACAAAATGCAATAAAAATTATTTTTATGATAAAATCTTTAAATAAGTAGATTTAGCCTATAGAATTTAAAATAATACCGTCTTGGGAGATACTAAAACAATATAAGAATGGTAGTAATTAAGGCTTTAATTTATTCTAAAGCACTTTTTGTAGGTTCACCATATTTATGTACTATATCTAAATGGGTAGAGCAAGACATTCCTCCTGGATTTAATCCAGGTTGTCCTTCTGGAATGGTGTAGTTTAATTCTTTAAAATAGGTTTCCCAAATAGCATAGGTGTTTTGGGTGTCTGGAGCAATAAAAGTCATTGGGGTTTCATTAAATATGGGCTGATTTTTATTTGCAGCCTTAAAAGCTAAATGAATAAGTTCTGAGCAGTAATATTTATCGTTATCAATATCAAAATAAGGGTCATATTTAGCATTCATTTTAGAGTGAATAAATGCTATAGTTTCAGGAATTAAGTGGGTAAATTCAGATTTTAACCTACCTACAATAACTTTAGGCCTATGATGTATATCGCTACTTCTGCTTAAAAAAGAATCTATCGGAGTTAAAATAACACCTTGACTAACTGCTTCCATAACTTTTAAATCGCCGTTTGTATCTTGCATTACCAAGCCTACATGCGAGAAATTATAATTATTATACCCTTCTGTAACGGCTTCTATAGCATCGCAAAAAGGGCCACAATCTACATCTTGAAATAATAAATCTCCTTCCTTAAGTTTAAAATCGGGGTGCGAACTACAATTACACAAGAGTAACGTAAATGTTAAAAATGAGAGATTAATTAGTAGGGGTTTCATAATAATTATACTGTTGGTTCTGGCAAATGTATGTAGAAATTGTATTTATAAGAAACAGTTATGGGTTCTATAATAAAAAGTGTATCCTTTTTTTATCTTCGTAACATGAAGACTATAGAATCCTTTATTCGAGATATACACGATTTTCCTAAACCAGGTATCGTATTTAAAGACTTAACCCCTTTATTAAATAACCCTGAAGCTACTAATTTATGTTTGCAGCAACTTTTAACACCATTAGCACATCAGCGTATTGATAAGGTTGTGGGTATGGAAGCTAGAGGTTTTTTCTTTGGAACATTATTGGCTCAGAAATTAAATGCAGGATTTATTCCTGTTAGAAAACCTGGTAAATTACCTTACAATACCATTTCAGAAACGTATGCTTTAGAGTATGGAAGTGATACCTTAGAAATTCATGCTGATGCAATACAACCTGGCGATCGAGTTTTAATTCATGACGATGTATTGGCTACAGGAGGTACCGCAGAAGCGGTTTGTAAATTAGTTGAAAAACTAGGTGGAGCTATTGTTCAATGTAATTTTATTATGGAATTGGAATTTTTAAATGGTAAAGACCGATTAAATAAATACAGTATAGCTTCTATTATTAAATATTAATTACTAAATGTTTAAATTGTAGAGGTATATAATAAATGTATTAACTTAATTAAATAAGATTAGCTTATTTCTCTTTCCCGTTATGTTTAAAATTAAAGCTTCAAAATTACCTTTAGATTCAATATTCAATCAAGATCTAGTAAACTGTTTACCTGGGATCTTTTATTTATATGAAGTAAAAAATGGCACAGCATTTTTAAAACGATGGAATGATAAACATGAAATTGTAACGCGTTGGAGTAAAAAAGAAATGTTAGATGCTGATCTAATTAGTTTTATAGACGACTCATCTAGAGAATATATTGAAAAGTGTTTCATTAAATTAATTGAAACCGGGAGCATAAAAAATGTTTACGGAAATATTTTAACCAAAACAGGTGAGGTAATCCCGCATGTTTTTGAGGGATATCGCTTTGATATAGACGACACCATTTACTTTATGGGAATGGGTATGGATATCTCTGATTTAGTGAGTGCTAGAGACCAAATTAAATTATTAGAATTTCAGAAAAAGAAAAATGAAAAGGAATTATTCTCAGTAGCTTTACAAGGACAAAAAAAAGAAGAATTACTTAAAAAAGTGCTGGTAAAATTAGAAGATATTGAAGAAAATATATCAAATAAAACCAATGCTAACGCAATAAAATCACTCACTAAAGAAATTAAATCTCATTTTCATTTTCAAGATAATTGGGATGTATTTAAAAAAATGTTTAATGAAATTCATTATGATTTTTTTAGCCTCCTCAAGAAAAAACACCCCACGCTAACTAAAGGAGAATTAAAATACTGCGCATATTTAAAAATCCAGATGGGAACTACAGAAATATGTAATATAATGAACATTTCAAAAGAAGGTTTAATCAAAAAGAGATATCGTTTAAAGAAAAAACTAGGTTTGCCTAAACACGAGAGTATAGATTTGTATTTAACAATTTTTTAAAAAAAAATGTTATGTCCATGATTTGTCCATTTTACCCTAATTCAAAAAAACTATTTTTGTGTTTTAGTATTAGTATAAACTTTTAATTATTAGAAAGTTTATATCGAATAACAAATCTTTTAATCTATTAACCAATTTTTTATGAAAAAAAACAAATTCTTTACAATGTTGTTAGTTGGTTTGGCCACAGCAGCATTCGCCCAGAAAAAGCCCAATATCGTGGTATTTTGGGGAGACGATGTAGGAATGTGGAACATTAGCGCATACCATAATGGTATGATGGGTGGAACAACTCCAAACATTGATCGTATTGCAAATGAAGGAGCGTTATTTACAGACCACTACGCACAACAATCTTGTACTGCAGGTCGTGCATCTTTTATTTTAGGACAACACCCATTTAGAACAGGGTTGCTTACTATTGGTATGCCAGGTTCTGAACATGGTATTAATTCAGCAGACCCAACAATTGCAGAATTACTTAAGCCACTTGGATATTCAAGCGGACAGTTTGGTAAAAACCACTTAGGTGACCGTGACGAGCACTTACCAACAAACCATGGTTTTGATGAGTTTTTCGGAAACTTATATCACTTAAATGCTGAGGAAGAGCCAGAAACAGAATTCTATCCTAAAGATCCTGAATTCAAGAAAAAATACGGACCAAGAGGTGTTCTTAAATCTACTGCCGATGGTAAAGTAGAAGATACGGGACCATTAACGTCTAAGAGAATGGAAACTGCAGATAGCGAATTCATCGATGCTGCTTTAAAGTTTATCGAGAAAAATGCTAAGGCCAAAAAGCCATTCTTTGCTTGGGTAAACTCTACACGTACTCACGTATGGACGCATTTATCTGATAAGTATTTACACAAATCTGGTTACGGTTTATATGCCGATGCTATGATGGAATTAGACGATGGTGTTGGTCGTGTATTAGATAAATTAGACGAGTTAGGTATTGAAGATAACACTATTGTTGTATTCTCTACAGATAACGGTGCTGAGAAGTTTACATTCCCTGACGGTGGTACAATTCCATTTAGAGGAGAAAAAGGAACAACTTGGGAAGGTGGATTTAGAGTGCCTGCTATGGTAAAATGGCCAGGTCACATTAAACCAGGAACTGTTATTAACGATATCTTTTCTCAAGAAGACTGGATGCCTACGTTATTAGCAGCAGCAGGTAACCCTAATGTAAAAGAAGAATTATTAAAAGGAAAATCTTACGCAGGTAAAACCTTTAAGGCGCACTTAGATGGATACAACCAATTACCATTATTAACAGGTGAACTTAAAAAAGGAGAAGGTAAGAGACATGAGATCTTTTATTTTGATGCTGCAGGAAACTTAAACGCATTACGTTACGACGATTGGAAATTACACTTCTCTATTATGGAAGGTTCTATTAACGAAGCGTATAGAAAGTCTCCATCTTGGCCAATTATCTTAAACTTAAGAAACGACCCGTTTGAAGTATCTATGGACGCTGCATTATACATAAGAAACTATGCAGACCAAATGTGGATGATGGTACCAGCTCAAAATTATGTTGGTAAATTCTTAAGTACATTTAAAGAATTCCCTCCAAGAAAAGGAAGCTCTTTAAGTATTGATAAAGTCATCCAAACATTACAAACACCTACAAGAAATTAATTTAATTTTTTAAGGATATTAAAACTGATACAGTGTAAAAATTGTATCAGTTTTTTTTTGCTAAATTTTTTATAGATATTTCATTCTCAGATCTACAATAAGATTAATTAAAAACGAGATCTTAATAAGAAAGAATGTCATATCCACTTGTAATAATCTGGCGTGAGTTATAATAAAAAGCAATGTTAAATATTAAATTTACGTTAAATAGTTTTGGATTATTTGAAATATTTGGTATAAAATTGAGATTAATATAGATTAATTCAATAATTTTAAGAGCTTTAATAGTTTAATATATGGCTATTATATCAATAACAATTAACCAACACCATATTATTTATGAAAAAAAGTAAACTTATTACACTCTTGCTCGCTGCGGGAATAGTCAGTTCAGCATTCGCACAAAAAAAGCCCAATATCTTAGTGATTATGGGAGACGATATTGGGTGGTTCAATACAAGTGCCTATAATAGTGGGATGATGGGATACACAACTCCAAATATAGATCGTATTGCAAAAGAAGGAATTCGGTTTACCGATGCTTACGGACAACAATCATGTACGGCAGGTCGTGCAGCTTTTATAACAGGGCAATCTCCAAAACGTACAGGCTTGCTTAAAATAGGTATGCCAGGTGACCCTATGGGGTTACAAAAAGAGGATCCTACAATTGCAGAAATGCTTAAACCTCTAGGGTATGCTACCGGACAATTTGGTAAAAATCACTTAGGAGATTTAGATGAATTTTTACCTACTAATCACGGGTTTGATGAGTTCTTTGGTAATTTATATCACTTGAATGCTGAAGAGGAACCTGAAAATTCAGATTATCCTAAAGATCCAGCATTCAGAAAAAAATATGGACCACGAGGTGTAATCAAATCTACTGCAGATGGTAAAGTTGAAGATACTGGGCCGTTAACCAAAAAACGTATGGAGACAATAGATGAAGAATTTTTAACAGCCACAAAAAAATTCATCACCAAGCAAGCTAAGGCAGGAAAACCATTTTTTACTTGGTTTAACTCTACACGTATGCACATATTTACTCATTTACCTGAAGAATATGATGGAGCTACTGGTCTCGGAATTGTTGCCGATGGATATAAACAACACGATTTACACGTGGGTGAATTATTAGACTTGTTAGATGAATTAGGGATCTCTGAAAATACAATTGTTATATACACTACAGATAATGGCGCTGAGAAATTTTCATGGCCTGATGGAGGAACTAACCCGTTTAAAGGTGAAAAAGCGACAACATGGGAAGGAGGAATCCGTGTGCCATTTACTATTCGTTGGCCAGGAAATATTGAGGCAGGTAAAGTTTCAAACGAAATGATCTCTTTAGAAGATTGCTTCCCTACCTTATTGGCCGCTGCTGGAGAAACAGATATAAAGAATAAATTGCTTAACGGATATAAAGGATTTAAAGTACATTTAGATGGTTATAACTTTTTACCATATTTAACCGGAAACACAGAAGCAGGACCTAGAAATGAATTTTTTGCTTTTGTAGATGATGGAACTTTAGGCGCTTTACGTTACAAACGCTGGAAATTTCATTTCTCGACTCAAGAGCATGAAGGGATAGATGCATGGATGCAAGCACAAACTCCAAGAAAAGCACCACTAATCATTGATTTATTTGCAGATCCGTTTGAGCAAGCTCCTGAATCTTCATCTTATTATGACGATTGGTTAGTAAGACATATGTATGTTATGGTACCTGTGCAAAAATTAGTAGGAGATTTTATGGGAACTTTTAAAGATTACCCTGTGCGTCAAGAACCTGGTAGTTTTACTCCAAGACAGTAAAAATACAACATTGTTTACATGTGAATTATTTAAAATATTTCATAATAATTTATGTTTTTTTTAAGTTAATTTAATAATTTCAAGTGTTTTAATAGTTTAAGGGGTTTTTTATTGCCTTTTAAACAGTACTTTAATCAATAAATATAATCACAAAAACCAAGACCTTTATGAAAAAAAGTAAGCTTATCACACTGTTGCTTGCTGCTGGCTTAGTCACTTCAGCTTTCGCACAGAAAAAACCCAATATCCTTGTTCTATGGGGCGATGATATAGGACAATCTAACATTAGTGCCTATACCATGGGCTTAGTTGGATATCGAACACCAAACATCGATCGTATTGCCGACGAAGGCATGATTTTTACAGATTATTATTCAGAACAAAGTTGTACTGCAGGCCGGTCAACTTTTATCTTGGGGCAAAGTGTTTTGCGTACAGGATTAAGTAAAGTAGGTATGCCTGGTGCGGCTCAAGGGATTTCAGAAAAAGATCCTACCATAGCCGAATTATTAAAACCTATGGGATATGTAACAGGACAATTTGGTAAAAATCACTTAGGCGATCGTGACGAAATGCTTCCTACAAACCATGGTTTTGATGAGTTTTATGGGAACTTATATCATTTAAATGCTGAAGAAGAACCGGAGTTAAGAGATTATCCAGATCCTAAAAAATTCCCAAATTTCAGAAAGAAATATGGTCCACGTGGGGTTATTCATTCTACTGCCGACGGGAAAATTGAAGATACAGGACCTTTAACTAAAAAGCGAATGGAAACTATCGACGATGAATCGTCTGATGCAGCTATAGCCTTTATAAAAAAATCTGTCGCTTCTGGAAAGCCATTTTTTGTATGGTGGAATGGGACACGTATGCACTTTAGAACGCATGTAAAACCAGAGTTAAAGGGGATTTCTGGACAAAATGAGTATGGCGATGGAATGGTAGAACATGATATGCATATTGGTAAATTCTTGAAAGTTATAGACGAGTTAGGTATAGCAGATAATACAATTGTTCACTACGGGACAGATAATGGACCTCATAAAAACACTTGGCCAGATGCAGGAATTAATCCGTTTAGAGGTGAGAAAAACACCAATTGGGAAGGTGGTTGGAGAACCCCTGCTATGGTACGTTGGCCTGGTAAAATTAAAGCAGGTTCTGTGTCTAATGAAATCATGTCTGGTTTAGATTGGATGCCAACGTATTTAGCTGCTGCTGGAGATTCAAATATTAAAGAGAAATTATTAACAGGATACAAAGCAAATGGTAAAACCTTTAAAGTACATTTAGATGGTTATAACTTTTTACCATACTTAACAGGTAAAGTTGAAAATGGTCCGCGTGAAGAATTGTTTTACTTCTCTGATGATGGTGAATTAATGGCATTACGTTATCACGATTGGAAAGTAACTTTTATGCATCAAGACTCTCCAGGAACTTTAGATACTTGGTCTAAGCCTATGGTAACTACAAGAATTCCTTGGATTTATAATTTAAGAAGAGACCCTTACGAATTTGCTACTACGACATCTAATACGTATTGGGATTGGTATCTTGATCATGTGTTTTTATTATTACCAGCATCTGAATATGTGGCTAAATTTATTTCTACGTTTGAGCAATACCCTCCACGTATGAAAGCTGCAAGTTTTAATCTTGGTGATACCATGGATGCTTTAACTGAAGCAGGAAAAAAATAGGACTTTTTTTATTTAATAAATAAAACATTTAAAAAGCCTCCATGGTATAATGGAGGCTTTTATTTTACCACTTTAGAGGGGTCTTTACGTACTCCTTTTTTAATACGTTGGCCTAATCACATACCTGCAGGCTCTGTAACTAATGAAATTGTTCATATTACAGACGTCATGCCAACTTTAGCAGATGTAGCCGGCTATAAAGTGCCAACAGATAGAAAAATAGATGGAGTAAACCAGATGCCGTTGTTTTTAGGAGAAACCACAACATCAGCTAGAGAAGGATTTCCGGTATATAATGGCGATAATATGTTCGCTTATAAATGGCGAAATTTTAAAAGTCATTATTATAAACATGAAAGTATGTTTGATAAACCTGTAAAACATAATTTTCCACGTATACATGATTTGTTAAGAGATCAAAAAGAACTCTACGGTATATCAGGTGGTAATGGTACTACAGGGGCACAAAACTTAACATGGATTTTACCAGCAGTAACAAAACAAGTGTTAAAGTTTCAAGCTACACTTAAAGACGAACCTCCTATAATTTTAGGAACACCAGAACCATATACTCCTAAAAAATAAAAGAAAATTAGTGTAAAGAAAGAATTGAGTGTTGTAAAAGGAACACTTTATTATTAGCTGTTTTTAAATTTATAACTCAAATAGGATATACCATTTTATCTTTAGATTTAAAGAAAAACTTATTACGAGTTTCATTTTCAAAATTATAAATATTAATTATCTTTAAACATCAATAGATTTTAAACCACTTTTTTATGACTGCATATCAAGCCGTTACTGCCTTAAAACAGGAAATGTCTAAAGACATTATTGGGCAACAAGACCTTATAGATCGTTTAATTTTGGTGTTATTGGCCAATGGTAATATGCTTTTAGAAGGCTTGCCAGGTTTGGCTAAGACCAGAGCCATAAAGACTTTGTCTAAACACTTAGATTGCGATTTAAGTCGTATTCAATTCACAGCAGACTTATTACCAACAGATATAACAGGGACCGAGATTTATCAACCAGATTCTGAAGAAAAGTTTATTTTCCAAAAAGGGCCTATCTTTAGTAATCTCATTTTAGCCGATGAAATTAACCGTGCTCCAGCTAAAGTGCAATCGGCACTTTTGGAAGCTATGGAAGAACGTCAGGTTACGGTTGCGGGTAATACTTATGCCATGGACCCATTGTTTATGGTAATGGCAACACAAAACCCTATTGAGCAAGAAGGAACGTATCCGTTACCTGAAGCACAAATGGACCGTTTTATTATGCATGTGGTTATTGATTATCCAGATGATGCTTCAGAATTAGGTATTCTTCGTTTAAATAAACAAGAACAATCTGCAGCTTCTAAAGCAAATGCTGTTGTACCAGAAACCATCTCTCCTCAGCATATTTTTGATGCACGTAACGAGATTAATACCATAAAAGTAACCGAAGAACTCGAGAAATATATGGTGAGTTTAATTTCTGCTACGCGTTATCCAGAACGATTTGATAAAGGATTAGCAGAATGGATTGACTTTGGAGCGAGTCCGCGTGGGACTATCGCTTTAGACCGTTGTAGCCGTGTGAATGCATGGATGAATGGTAAAGATTTTGTGTCTCCAGATAATATACAAGCAGTTATTAAAGATGTATTAAGACATCGTATTGCATTAAGCTACAAAGCCCGTGCAGAAGGTGTTACAACAAATCAGGTGATAGATAAGATTTTGGAAGTTGTAGCTGTAGTTGCGTAACAATTTAAAACTTAGGTACATGGCTTCAAAATCGAATACAGACTCTGTTTTTTTAACGCTTGAGCATTTATTAAAGTTTGAGTGGCTTAATACTGTGCTTAACTTTAAAGTAGGTGCTCAAAAATCTAATAGTGTGCTTTCTGGTAGGTATGCTTCACGCTTACGCGGTAGAGGTTTAGATTTTGAAGAAGCAAGACCATATGTTATAGGTGATGATATTAGGAATATAGACTGGAAAGTAACCGCAAAAACCAGAGTTACTCATACCAAGGTATTTACGGAAGAAAAGGAAAAACCTGCCTTTATTTTTGTTGACCAATCGCCAACAATGGGTTTTGGTTCAGTAAATAAAACCAAAGCAGTAATTGCAGGAGAAATTGCAGCCATTTCGGCTTATAAAATCATGAAAGGTGGCGATCGTGTAGGTGGTTTAGTCTTTAAAGGCGAAGGTTATGATTTATGCACACCTAAACGTGACCAGCGTAACATGTTACAGTTTTTTCAGCATATAGTAAATGCTAATGCCAATATTTATAATCAGAAATCTTTCGATTTTTCTGAAGTCTTAAAAGGTATGATTGGTAAACTCCAAAATATCATCACACACGATTATTTAGTTATTATTATCAGTGACTTTTACCGTTATAATCCAGAGACTATTCAATATTTAAGTTTATTGTCTCAACATAATGATGTTGTATTGGTTAAGGTCTTCGACCCGATGGAAGAAACTTTACCAAAGCAAAAAATCACTTTAACAAATAATGTGAAACAAATAAGTATTGCAAAAAAATCTAAGCGGATATCAGAGAATTTAAAAGCCGATTTTAAAACTAATTATGATGGTTTTAAAAAAGAAATAGAAAAATATAATATGACCTTGTTTAAGGTGAATACAGTAGACCCAATTGAAGAACAATTAATTCATGTGTTTACACAATATAAACCTAAATAGACCATGTACGCATTTGTAACACATAGTTTAGTTTTGGTTCAGGATTCTTCTCTAGATGTGAGTATGGGGGAAATCATAGAGCCAACACCCGTGCCTTTTAGTTTTGATACACTTGGGTGGAAAATTGTATTTGTTTTACTGGTTTTAGTTTTGTTTTATATCGGTTACAGAGTGTATAAAAATTACAAAAAGAAGCAGTATTTACGCGATGCGATAGCGCACATAGATGAATTAAAAAAACAATCTGATTTGGGCGTAGCTGCATATATAAATGCAGTTATGTTTCAATTAAAAGAAACCGCCTTGCATACTTTTGGACGGTCGGAAGTTGCTGGTTTATATGGCCGTGATTGGTTGCAGTTTTTAGATAAAAAAGTAAAAGGCGCTAATTTTGAAGCAGACGAAACGCTTATTCTAGACGCGGTGTATAAACATGAAGTTGAAGAACCCACAGCTTTTAATAAAGAAGTATTTAGTAATAAAAGTATTAATTGGATAAAACAGCATGCCAGATAATTTTCACTTTGCATATCCCTTGGTTATCATGTTACTGCCTTTACCTGTATTGGTCTATTGGTTGTTGCCGGCAATTAAAAACCGAAGTAGTGCCTTGCGATTTCCGTACTTTAATAGAGCCACGGTTGTAGCCGATCAAAAACCTAAAAAAGCCTCTTATGTAAAAAAAAGAAGTGTCTTAGCTTGGTTGGTCATGTATTCCATTTGGTGTTTACTATTGCTTGCGTTAGCTTCTCCCGAATTAGTTGGGAAACCTGAAAAGAAAATAAAAACGTCTCGTAATTTTTTAATAGCTGCAGATATTTCATTTAGTATGGCCAATACCGATTGGGCTATAGATGGTAAACAAACTACACGTTGGGCAGCTGTTAAAGACATTATGAAAGATTTTGTAAAAGAACGTAAAAGTGACCGTTTGGGCTTATTGTTCTTTGCAACTAATGCTTACGTACAAGCTCCATTTACTTCAGACTTAAATACAGTGAGTGTCATGTTAGATGAAGCAGATGTAGGGATGGCTGGACAAATGACTAATATTGGTAAAGCCATTGTTAAAGGAATGGATATGTTTCAGCGCGATACTATACCTAACAAAGTCATGTTAATCTTAACCGATGGTGTAGATTCTGGTATGGAAATTTTACCTCTAGATGCTGCGAATTTGGCAAAAAAAGATTCTACTGTAATTTATACGATAGGTATTGGAGACCCAACGTCTAGAGATTCCGATTTAGATGAACGGACATTACAGGATATTGCTGAAATGACTGATGGTAAGTATTTTAGAGCAAAAGATACTGAAGCACTTCAAAATATTTATAAAGAATTAGATACGCTCGAACCTATAGAATATGAAGAAGAAAGTTATACGCCAAAAACCTTATTGTATTACATTCCATTAGGATTGGCATTGGCTTTAAGTGCTCTTGCAATAGCAATAAACTTTATTATTCTTATTATAAAACGATTTAAATCGACCTAAATATATGGAGATTTGGAAGGACATAGATTGGGATAAATTCCATTTTTTACGAGCCGAATATCTTTGGTATGGGTTTCCTGTTGCCATAGTTATTCTCTTATGTATCCTATGTTATGGCGATAGTAATGCTTGGAAAAAACATATAGCAAAACATTTACAACCCTATGTGATACAAAAAGGGACAACCTGGAAATCTAGACTTATTTATGGTTTTGTATTCTTTGTTTTTGCTATAGCATTTGTTGGATTTTTAGGTCCAACTTGGAGTGAGAAAAAAGCACCTACAAAAAAGGTGGCTTCTAAATTAGTGATTGCTCTAGATTTATCGCAAAGTATGCTTACCACCGATGTGTCTCCTAACCGTTTGGAACGCGCTAAATTTAAAATACACGATTTTTTAGAAGCTAATCCTAGAGCGGAGACAGCCTTAATTGTTTTTGCAGCTTCTACCCATACTGTTATACCTTTTACAACAGACTATAAAATTATTTCAGATAATTTAGATGGACTACACCCGCATATGATGCCACAACGCGGTACTGGATTCAGAATGTTACTTCAAAAATTAGATACCTTATTTGAGGGTAACAAAGCGCCTGGAAAAGTGTTGTTATTTACAGATGATTTAGCCGATGTAGATCCGCCTGCTATGAGTGCTTTTGTTCAAGAACATAATGTAGCTTTAAATATATATCCTATGGCTACGCCTTCAGGCGGAACAGTGCCATCTTTTTATAATCATAAAGTTGCTCTAAAGGATGGTGGTAAAATTGTGAACTCTATACTTAATGCAGACAAAGTAAGTGCATTACAAGGTATTGAAGGGATAAAGGTTTTAGATATGACTTTAGATAAAAGTGATGTAACTTTATTAGCAAAAGATATTAGTGAGCATTTAATTTTTGAAGAAAAACCAAAAACAGAAGACGAAGATTGGGAAGATAGAGGCTATTGGCTTGTAATTCCTGTATGTATCTTATTTTTATTGTGTTTTAGAAAGGGGTGGAGCTTACTTAGTATTTTTCTGGTATTAACTTTGTCTTCTTGTACTTCAGACAATACTAGTAAGAAAACAAAAGAGTCAGCATTTCAGTTTAAAGATTTATGGTATACCAAAGCCTATCAGGCACAACAAGAGTACGATGCTAAAGATTATTTAAACGCAGCAGAAGATTTTAAAGACCCAATGCGTAAAGGAGTGTCCTATTATAAAGGTGGTAATTATACTAAGGCTAAGGAGGCTTTTCTTAAAGATAGTACTGCTAGTGGTCAATATAATTTAGGATTAACCTATGTGAAATTAGGAGATTTAGAACAAGCAAAAGCTGTATTTGAACAAGTTGTAAAGCACAACCCTGAAATGGCGCAAGCACAACAAAATTTAACTAGTGTAGAAGAGGCTATGGCAAAAAAATCTGGCATGTCTGCAGAAGAAAGTAAGGTTGAAGACGGAAAACCAAATGCTAAGAATAAGAAAAACGATTCTATGGAGGACCTTAGTGGAGGTGGACAAAAAGCCACTAAGAAGCAAATGGAGAAAGAACGAATGGAGGAAGAGGTAGCTACAGGAAAACGTAAAGGAAAGGAATTAGATGAGTTGCCAGACGATTTTAAATCGGGTAAAGGCGATATTCCTAAAAATATATTAATGCGCAAAGTAGACGATGATCCGGCTTTATTTTTAACTCGGAAATTTAAATATCAAATTAAAAAGCAACAAGTAGAGACAGAAGATACACAAACAACATGGTAGCAAAATTTAAAATAGCATTCGTTTTGTTTTTGTTCGGATATTCGTTTGGATATGCGCAACATCTCATTAGTTATGTTAGTGTTAATCATAATGAGGCGTATATTGGGCAGCCAATACAAATGACGGTGTCTGTATATACAAGTACTTGGTTTACTACTGGAGTCGATTTGGGTAATATTCAGGTTGAGGGTGCTTTAACGGTCTATTTTAGATCAGTATCAAATACAAGAACCTTTAGTGGGAAACAGTATTCAGGAGTCGATTTTATTTATAATGTTTTTCCTACCCAAGAAGGCACTATTACCATTCCCGAGATTGAAATTCATGTGGAATCTCCAGCTAGTGGAGGGTATAAAGGGATTGCTCATGTTATTCACACAAAACCAAAACCTATTACTGTAAAAAGCGTGCCTTTAGGATATAGTCCAGATAATTGGTTAGTGTCTAGTTCGCTACAAGTAAATGAGAAGTGGAATGGAGATGCAAAACATGTTAAAGTGGGAGATGTGTTACAACGTACTATTTCTAGAACGGCATCTGGTACGTTGGGAGAGTTTATTCCTGCTGTAAGTTGGGATAGCATTACGGGTGTTAGTATTTATCCTAAACGCCCTTCGGTAGATACTCATAAAACCAAGACTTATGTTTCGGCGAGTCGTGAAGATGGAGCTAATTATTTGTTCGAGAAAGAAGGTACAGTAACGTTACCTAGAATAGAATTTGTCTATTGGAATAACAGCACTGGCAAGTTCTATAATAAGTATATAGACTCTTTAACTATAGAGGTTGCACCTAATCCAGACTTAAGTATGTTGGCTGGTATTAAAAAACAGTTAGAGGCCGAAACTCAAGTAGAAGCCGAAGCAGAACAGCCATTTTTAATTTTAGGATTACCTGTTAAGACGTTTATCAAATACTTAGTATTAGGTGTTTTATTTTTGTATGTACTTTATAGATATTTACCTTGGATTTACAGAAAATTAAAAACCCAATATAGTAATTATCATGCTTCTGAGACATATGCTTTTAAAAAGGCGATGACAGCTGTAAATGGACAAAATTCTTATAAGGTTTTAAATTTACTTAAAATATGGTTACTCAAGTTAGATGCGCATATACCAAGTATGCAAGCGTTTATTGCTACCTATGGTAATGAAACCTTGCAGAAAGAATATAATTTGCTAGAATTGCAAATGGTAGGAGGGAATGCATCTGCATTTAATAGTACTACATTTAAAACAGAATTTAAAGCAGCAAGAAAGCGTTATTTAAACCATGAAAAAAAGAGCGTTGTTAAAACTGTAAAAGTTTCAAATGGATGGTTAAATCCAACGTCATCTCAAGAGAAATATTAGACTTTAACGTATAAAAAAAGTAACCTTAAGGTTACTTTTTTTATTATAGAATAATTATTTTAAGGATGTAAGACTTCGTGAGTATGTTTTTTCATGTTTTCGGCCATTTTTTCAATAGGTAAGTCGTCGTAATCTGTGCCAAATGGATCTTCAATAGCTTCGGCAATTAATTCTAAAGATGCCAATACATAGAGTATAAACGGTACTGCTAGAATAACAAAATATCCTAAAGAGAATACATACCCAATAGGCAATGTTGCAACATATAATGCAATAAATTTTTTAATAAACGTACTATAAGAGTGTGGAATGGGAGTGTTTTTAATACGTTCGCAAGCCCCACAAATATTAGTTAACCCTTCAAGCTCATGATTAACCATTAGTAATTGCTCTCCAGAAATTTTATTTTGTTTATATAGCTCATTTGTTTTCTTAAAAATTAAGGAAGCGACTTGGTTGGGCCCATGTTTCTTTTTACTAAAAGCATCACCAAGTTCAGGGTGCTCATTTTCATCTAGCATAAATGTGGTATAATCTGATCGTAAAAAGGCATATAAGCTTTGTGAATACATAGGAATAGCTTTTCTGTAAAAATGACGAATGGCAACATCATCTTCATCAAGAAGCGCATTTAGTTTTAGAGCTAAATTTCGGCTGACATTGGTTAGGGCGCCCCATTGTTTTCTAGCTTCCCACCACCTGTCGTAAGCTGTGTTTGTCCTAAAAACTAATAATAAAGACAAGGCAAAACCTAATAAGTTATGTACGATAGTAATATTTTTAACCCAACTTTTTGTTGATAGATTTAAATATTCGAGTTCTAAATAGGCAATTCCTCCAGAAAATGCAGCAATAAATAATAAATAGGGATATAATTTTCTAAGCGTGTCGGATCTGTGTATAAAAAATACGGCTTTAAACCATTCTTTGGGATTGTATATTCTCATGTTTCAAATATAATAGGATATCTTAAATTATAAATATAGTTTTTAAGATCGTTTATGTGGTATCTATTTAAAAAAAAACAATCCGCTTAATTGTTATCAGCGGATTGTTTTTATGTTGAATTAAACACATATTATTGTTGAAGTAAGTTTTCTATTTCTGCTGCCAGTAAATCTACACTGCCTTCTGTGTTACCTGTAGAAATAAAGCGGATGATACCATTTTTGTCTATTACGAAATTTTTAGGAATATACTTAGTTGCATATTGGTCCCAGATATTTTTGTTTGGGTCTAATCCTGTATTAAATTCAATTCCTTTTTCTTGTAACTGTGTCATTTTACTTAAAACTTTTTCTTGAGTTTCTCCTCGAGAAATTGGAAGAAAGACAAAGTCTTCATCTTTAAATTTCTTTAAAATTTTATCAGGTATTTCATGAAATTCTAGTAAACATGGCGCACACCATGTCGCCCAAAAATTTAAAAGTACAACCTTTCCTTTTAAATCTGAAAGTGTGATTGTCTCGTTATTTACCATATTTACAGTAAAATCTGCAGCTGTGTCGTTAACGTTTAACTTCAGACCTTCATTTAGATCTATTTCAGACAGTTTTGTAGATGTGTTTTGTTGCTGTGCATGCTCTTTTTTTTCAGCTTCAGTGAACAAATCAATCTGAATTATAAATTCTCTGTCTCCAATTTTATCTCCAAATTTCGCAGCGAGTTCGTTTCTATAATCTTCCGTAACGCCTTTGTTCATGGATTTTATATCACCATTTTTAGCGTATTCACCAAGTTGGGCTTGAGTAATAATTTGGTTATTTGCAATGATAACATATTCTGGTGTTTGTATGTTTTGAGCAGAGGCCAGTAGATTGCAAAATAATACTAGGCTTAAAAATATAGTTTTCATGGGTTCAAGATTATTTAAGAGTGATCTCTATGGCACCATCTTTAGCACTTTCTCCGTATTTTGCGATAGCTTTTTCTCCTTTTAATACATTCATCTTTTCAATAGAATTTGGATCTATGTTCTCTAATTCTGCTTGAGATTTTTTTTCTCCATCTACGAAAACTAGTGGTTTATTTTTGGGAGTGTTTTGAGATGCTGCTGTATATTCTGTTTCTGTAGTCCAAGCAATCACATCTCCTTTTTTATCTAATTCTTTAGTCTCACCATCTGTTGTTAATGAAATTAATTTATTGTCTTGGTCAAACTCTACGATACTTTCTGAATTGCTATTTTCAGATTTTACTATAATTGTAGTTGTTTTAGATTCTGAGGTATTATTGGTTTTTACTATATACAAGTGCTTGTTGCCTTCAAATTTTTCTAATTGGATTTGATTAGTACTTAAGTTTAAAGCGATCTTGATGGGAGAAATAGGTTTATTGGCGTCTGTTTTATACTTTAGGTCCTTACCTTCATATTGTGCAGAAACTGAAATTGCAATAATATTTTGAGATGCATCTCGTTTTACATGTTTAAATTTTAGTGTTACATTTTGACTAGCAAACATGCTAACTAATCGCTCTAATTGTTCGTTTGTTGCTGCTTTAGTGACAATTGCTGTAACTTCGCTTTCAGACTGTGTTAACATAGCGTTGTTACACTCTTGAGAGTTATACATTTTTTTTGGAGTAAAACTCATTAAAGCAATGCTTAGTAATGGTGCAATAATTGTAAACTTTGTGATTTGTGTAAATTTTGATTGAATTGACATAACGATTCGTTTTTTGATTGATGATTATAATTGATGATTTTAATTGATAAGTGTGCTATTCTATAAAATAGTATATTGTGTTTAATTGTTATTTTAATATAATTTCTATTACACCATGTTTCCCTTCTTCTCCATATTTAGTAGTTGCTTTTACATCTTTTAAAACATTAATTTGTTCAATTGTGTCTGGATCTAATTTATTCATCTCTTCTTGAGTAATTTTTTTTCCGTTTAACAAGAATAATGGAGTTTCATTTTCGTTACTTCTATAATGCATAGTACCATTTTCTGGGACATCATTATTGCTTTCTTTATCCGCTTCTTCTAAAGTTTCAGTAGATTCTACTTCAGTAACTTTAATATCCCATTTGGAAACTTCGGTGGTCTGTTGGGTTGTTTTTGCATCATCGCTAATAAACATCACATCTTTATCCTCTGTATTATTTTTATTTTCATTAGATCTAATAACTATACTAGAGCCATCACTGGTGGGGATTATAAATGAATTTTTATTATTTGTTGAAACTTTAGAAGCATTTTTGGAGGCTGTAAATAGTACTTCTGGACGGTCTTTAACGACATGCATACTCAGTGCTTTTTCTTCTGTTTTATATAAAATTTGTATGGGAGAAATAGGTGTATTAGCATCTGTTTTATAGTTAATTTCTTCTAATTCTGATTTGGCTTTAATAGTAATGGCAATAATTTCGTCTGATGCATTTCGTTTAACATCTAAAATCTCTAATTTTACATGTGCTTTTAAATACATCTGTTTTAAATTTTCTAAGTCTGCATCAGTATTATCTTTAGTAATTATGGTTTTAATTTCAGATTCAACTATAACTGAATTTGTTTCTGTATTATTATCTTGAGCATATACTGTTTCAGTATTGAAATTCATAATAAAAGCTAAGAGAATTGGCGCAATTAGGGTGTATTTTAAAGCGTGTACAGATTTGGATTTTGATGTGTTTAGCATTAGAATGCGTTTTTTTATCAGTGAATTATAAAAATTAGTAGTCAATGCCATTTGGTGTGATGGCGCAAGTGTTTTTAATAATACTTTTTGATAGGTTTTAGAAGAGGATTGCTGTTCGATACATTTAGAGTCTGCAATAAATTCTAAGTTCTGAATAAGTGCTTTTTTATATAACCAGACTATAGGATTACACCAAAAAAGTATTGTAGCAAGTTTAGAAATGAGTATATCTATGGAATGATATTGAGATGCGTGTATCTTTTCATGTTTTAATATATGAGTTAATTCTGTATCGTTAAACTGACGTGGATTATAAACTATATGATTAAAAAATGAAAATGGAGAGATTTGTTTTTTTGTTTCACTAATTTTAAATTCACGTTTTCGTGTAGTGTGTTCTGATCTTAAAAAGAGTTTTAAAGATATAAGTTCAATGCAAAAACGACTTAGAAAAAAGAGTATTCCTAAGCTATACAAAAAGGATATTAATCCTACCCAATTAAATGAAGTAATAGCTTCTGTTTGCTCTACCATTACAAAGTTCTCTAGATTAATCTGTATCTGAGTTTGATCTACATATACAGGAATAACGATAATTGGTAATAATCCAGAACTAATTATACCTGAAAGTAAAAACCATCTATTGGCAGTAAAAAACGTTTCTCTTTGTAGAAAGATTATGTAACAACTATAAAAGATACCTAATATTGCCGAAGCTTTTATAAAATATTCCATACTTATTTGTTTTGTTCTATTACGTCAATAATTTCTTTTAAATCATCAACACTTATTTTTTCTTCCTTGGCAAAAAATGAGACTACATTTTTATAAGAGTTATTAAAATAATGTTCTATGGCAGAGTTCATAAAACGTTTCCTGTAGGCTTCTTTAGTGATTACAGGGAAATATTGGTGTGTTTTTCCATATGCGGTATAATCTACATAGCCTTTTTCTTCTAGATTTCTAATAATGGTAGATAAGGTATTGTAATGCGGTTTGTCTTCTGTAATTTCTTCTAAAACATCTTTTACAAAAGCCTTTTTCAGCTTCCATAAAATGTGCATAATTTCTTCTTCTTTATTTGTTAGCTTTTGCATGGTTTTTATTTTTCTATTTAAAACAAATATACAACTATTTTTATAGTTATAAAACTAAATACATAGTTTTATAACGTGTTTTTTAGTTATGATGGGTTTGATTTTATTTTTAACTGAATTGAAGTAACGGGTAATCTAATTAATATTTCTGTGTTATATTCGCATAAAATATTTAGTTTATGAGTGTAGTTTGGGTAATTTTAGGATTGATGTTATTGGTAGTAGGTGGTGAGTTTTTAGTACGTGCATCTGTAGCATTATCCTTTAAATTAAAAATCTCAAAATTAGTTATAGGGATGACAGTGGTCTCTTTTGCAACCTCTGCACCTGAATTGTTGGTAAGTTTACAAGCGGCTCTTGATGGTGCTCCAGATATAGCACTTGGTAATGTAATAGGATCTAACATTGCAAACATAGGTTTGGTTTTAGGTATAACTGCAATTATATCTCCGTTAGCTGTAGATCATGGATTTTACAAACTCAATTGGCCAGTAATGATGCTTTTGTCTATAGTGCTTTATTTCTTTTTAAAGAGTGGTATGGTGTTAGATTTTTGGGAAGGTGCAGCATTATTTTTATCTCTCATAATATTTTTAGTAGTCCTAATTAGAAATTCGTCTAGAGATAATTTAGCTTTAGATGAGGTGGATGATGCTTTAGAAATAGTGTCGTATTTTAAAATTATTATATGGTTGTTAATTGGAGGTTCTGCTTTATATTTTGGTAGTGAGTGGTTGGTAACCGGTGCGATAGATTTAGCGACATCTTTAGGTGTAAGTGAACGTGTTATATCTGTAACTATGGTTGCTATTGGAACTAGTGTCCCAGAGTTAGCAGCTTCTGTAATTGCTGCAATTAAAAAAGAGAAGGCTATTTCTTTAGGAAACCTAATAGGGTCTAATATTTTTAATATTGCATGTGTATTAGGTTTAACAGCACTAATAGAACCTATAAAAGTAATGAGCCCACAATTGTTAACGTCAGATATATTTTGGATGTTAGGGTTTTCGGCAATTTTAATTCCGCTGGTGTTTTTGCCTAAACAATTTATTTTGGGACGCTATAAAGGTGCTATAATTTTTGTGGCTTATGCAGTGTTTTTAGTCACAACATTTAGCGAATAATTACAGCTTATTGTTATTCTATTCTATGACGTATTAAGGTGGTTTCTCAGACTACTGTGTTTTCTATGCATTATTTAATTTATTATAATTTCTATCTATATTATATAAATTAGTATGGAGTTAGATTGATGTTTAGAAAAATAATTACCCATAAAAAAAACCATTTAGAAAAGTGTTCTAAACGGTTTTTTAGTGATATAAATTAACTTAAAAATTAAATATTAGCGGATTTTACCGTTTTAATAATTCTTGCTGCAATCTTATATGGATCTGCGTTTGAAGCAGGACGTCTGTCTTCTAACCATCCTTTGTATCCTTTTTCAACAGCAATTAATGGAATACGGATTGATGCTCCTCTATCAGATACACCCCATGAGAAATCTGTAATTGCAGCAGTTTCGTGCAATCCAGTTAAACGTTGGTCGTTAAATTCTCCGTATACAGCGATATGTTCTTTTACAACAGGTCTAAATGCTTCACAAATTGCAGCATAAACTTCTTTATCTCCACAAGTTCTTAACGTAGAGTTTGAGAAATTAGCGTGCATTCCAGAACCATTCCAGTCCATATCTTTACCAAGAGGTTTTGGGTGATACTCGATATAGTAACCATACTTTTCAGTTAAACGGTCTAATAAATATCTAGCAATCCAAATTTCGTCTCCTGCTTTTTTAGCACCTTTAGCGAATAATTGAAATTCCCATTGTCCGCATGCAACTTCTTGGTTAATACCTTCAAAGTTTAAACCAGCTTCAATACATAAATCTGCATGTTCTTCAACTAAATCTCTACCGTGAGTGTTTTTACCACCAACAGAGCAGTAGTACATACCTTGAGGTGCAGGGTATCCACCGATAGGGAATCCTAAAGGAAGTTGAGTTTTAGTATCCATTATAAAGTATTCTTGCTCAAAACCGAACCAAAAATCATCATTGTCGTCATCAATAGTAGCTCTACCATTAGAAACGTGAGGCGTACCATCTGCATTCATAACCTCAGTCATAACCAAGTAACCGTTTATGCGGTCTGGATCTGGGTATATAGCTACAGGGACTAATAAACAATCTGAAGACCCACCTTCAGCTTGTCTTGTTGAAGACCCATCAAAAGACCAGTTTCCTATCTCTTCTAAAGTGCCTTTAAAATCTTCATGTTCCTCTACTTTTGTTTTACTTCTCAAATTCTGAGTTGGAAAGTACCCGTCTAACCAAAGGTACTCTAATTTAATCTTGGCCATAATTTTTATTAAGTAATAGTTATTAATGTCACTAACAAATATAAATTATTTTTTGAGAACAAGGTAAAATAGCGGGGGGTATCTAAAATTTTTGTGAAATTATTAGTTATACCCCATCTTTTTTAGGGGTATTTGTTTTTTATGTAATAAGGTAATAGGATTTTTTATATTTGTAATAAATTTTAAATAAAATGGCAATATTAAGGTTTCATGCTTTAAAACAAACTTTGGAGAGAGTTCCTGTATCTGTAGAAGAGACAGAGCGGCGTTCAAGTATCTTTGGATCTCATGTTTTTAACGAATCAACTATGCGTCAGTATTTAACTAAATCGGCGTATAATGAGGTTATGGATGCCATTGTAAAAGGTACCAAAATAGATCGGTTGGTAGCAGACCATATTTCTACAGGTATGAAGGAATGGGCTATATCAAAAGGGGCTACACATTATACGCATTGGTTTCAACCCTTGACTGGTGCTACGGCAGAAAAGCATGATGCATTTTTTGAAACTATTGGTGAAGGAGCTTCAATAGAAAAATTTGAAGGTGGCGAATTGGTACAGCAAGAGCCTGATGCATCTAGCTTTCCAAATGGAGGCATTCGAAACATGTTTGAAGCTCGTGGTTACACTGCCTGGGATCCTACTTCTCCTGCATTTGTATACGGGACAACGTTGTGTATTCCAACGGTATTCGTGTCTTATACAGGTGAGGCTTTAGATTATAAAACCCCCCTTTTGAGAGCTTTACAAGCAGTTGATAGTGCAGCTGTAGCTGTATGTAAATATTTTGATAAGAATGTAAAAAAAGTAAATGCATCCTTAGGTTGGGAACAAGAGTATTTTTTAATAGATAAAGCATTAGTCGCTTCTCGCCCAGATATTGTGGCTACAGGGCGTACATTGTTGGGGCATTCTTCTGCTAAAGGACAGCAGTTAGACGATCATTATTTTGGAACCATACCCAGCCGAGCAATGTCGTTTATGCGAGATTTAGAACATGAGTGTATGTTATTAGGTATTCCTGTAAAAACAAGACATAATGAAGTGGCACCAAACCAGTTTGAATTAGCTCCTATTTTTGAGGAAGCAAATTTGGCTGTAGATCATAATTCTCTATTAATAGATTTAATGCATAAGACAGCAGAACGACATTATTTTAAAGTGTTGTTTCATGAAAAGCCATTCGCAGGTGTAAATGGTTCTGGTAAGCATAATAATTGGAGTTTAAGTACAGATACTGGAGTAAATTTGTTGAGCCCTGGTAAGACCCCAATGAGTAATTTGCAATTTCTTACATTTTTTATTAATACCATTAAAGCTGTACATGATAATGAAGAGTTATTAAGAGCAGCTATCGCTTCTGCAAGTAACGATCATAGATTAGGTGCTAATGAAGCACCTCCAGCAATAATTTCTGTGTTTATTGGAGACCAACTAACAAAGGTCTTAACTGAACTTAAAAATGTAACTAGTGGTAAATTGTCTCCAGAAGAAAAGACAGAACTTAAACTTAATGTTGTTGGTAAGATTCCGGAAATAATGTTAGATAATACAGATAGAAATCGAACGTCTCCGTTTGCTTTTACTGGAAATAAATTTGAATTCAGAGCAGTTGGGTCTAGAGCAAACTGTGCTAACCCTATGACGGTTTTAAATTCAATAGTTGCTAATCAACTTATTAATTTTAAAGCAGAGGTAGATGTGCTGATAGATAAAAAGGATATGAAAAAGGATGATGCTATTTTTAATGTATTACGTGAATATATTAAAATGTCTAAAAATATACTTTTTGAAGGAAATGGATATAGTGAGGCTTGGGAACAAGAAGCAAAAAAAAGAGGATTAAGTAATAATAAAACTACGCCAGATGCGCTAAAAGTTAAGGTGTCTAAAAAAACTATAGACTTGTTTGAATCTTTAGGAGTGATGAATAAAGTTGAGTCTGAAGCAAGATATGAAATAGAATTAGAAGATTATGTACATCGCATTCAAATAGAAGGTCGTGTTTTAAGTGATATTGCTAAAAGCACCATTGTGCCAACAGCAGTAAAATACCAGAATACATTAATAGAAAATGTTAAAGGTTTAAAAGATATTTATGGTGCATCTTTTAAAAAAGTAGCAAAAGAACAGTTACAATTAATTGAGAATATTTCAAGTCATATAGAAGCTATTAATTTTAAGGTCGATAAAATGACAGAAGTACGCAGAGCGGCAAATTTAGAGACAGATATATTAAAGAAAGCTTTGGCGTATGCTTATAAAGTAAATCCAATGTTTTCAGAAATAAGATATCATTGCGATAAACTAGAGCTTTTAATAGATGACGAACTTTGGCCTTTAACTAAATACAGGGAGTTGTTATTTACTACATAAAGATTATTAATTTTTATAAAAAGTCGCTTTTAGCGGCTTTTTTTATGCGCTTACAATATGTTATAACTCTTATTTTAAAGATTTATAGTATAAAGTGGGGTTGTAAGTAGATTAAATTTAAATATATTGTAAGAAAAAACCTTCAATTAGTACGTAGATGATTCACGCTTCAAGGCATTTTATCTAACAAAAATGTGAGTTGTCGAAAACACTTTAAAATGCAATAAAATACACTATCATGCTGTGACTTTTTTGATATATTTGTCTCGCTATTAATCTATACAATTTAATTATGAAACAGCTCTTTGTAAGTATGCTGTTGCTATTAATCGCTACGTTAGTATTTTCTCAAGCTGAAGATAATTCACAAGAACAAAGTGCAACTAACGAGCCTGTTAAAGAGCAACCAGTCAAAATGAAAAATTCACTTGTAGCTAATTTAAATTAGTATCAACGAATTAAAAAAAAATGAAACTTTAGTCTTATATCTTCAAGCATTTATTTGCAAATAATGTTTGAAGGTATTTTTTTTGGCCTCTATTTTCCTTTAAATTTTCTCAAAAACTAATTTACAATGCTTACTTTTGTAAATCATTTTTTTCAACTTAAAAACACATATGAGTCAAGAAATTAGTAAGCGATATGCGCAACGTGGGGTTTCCGCTTCAAAATCAGATGTTCATAACGCTATCAAAAATATTGATAAAGGATTGTTCCCTAAAGCTTTCTGTAAAATAGTTCCAGATTATTTATCTCAAGATGAAGAGTATTGTTTAATTATGCATGCAGATGGAGCAGGGACAAAAAGTGCTTTAGCTTATATGTATTGGAAAGAAACCGGAGATATTTCGGTTTGGAAAGGGATTGCTCAAGATGCTCTTATTATGAATATAGACGATTTATTATGTGTAGGAGCTACAGATAATATTATGTTATCCTCTACTATTGGGCGTAATAAAAATCTTATTCCTGGAGAAGTCCTATCTGCAATTATTAATGGTACAGAAGAATTAATAGACGATTTAAAGTCTTTTGGTGTAACTATACATTCAACAGGAGGTGAAACTGCAGATGTAGGAGATTTAGTAAGAACGATTATAGTAGATTCTACTGTAACGGCAAGAATAAAGCGTGATGATGTTATTGATAATGGTAATATTAAAGCAGGTGATGTTATTGTAGGTTTAGAATCTTTTGGTCAAGCCACTTATGAAAAAGAATATAATGGAGGTATGGGAAGTAATGGGCTAACTTCTGCGAGGCACGATGTGTTTCATAATTATTTAGCTGAAAAATTCCCAGAAAGTTTTGATGCAGCAGTACCAAGTGATTTAGTGTATTCTGGGCAGATGAAACTTACAGATAAAGTAGAACATGCGCCATTAGATGCAGGTAAGTTAGTACTGTCTCCAACACGAACTTATGCGCCAATAATAAAAAAGATATTATCTCAATATAGTAAGGAAGATATTCATGGTATGGTGCATTGTTCTGGAGGTGCGCAAACAAAAATTTTACATTTCGTCGATCAGTTCCATATTATAAAAGATAATTTATTTCCAATTCCGCCGTTATTTAAACTCATCCAAGAACAGTCTAAGACTGAATGGAAAGAAATGTATCAAGTGTTTAACTGCGGTCACCGTATGGAGCTTTATGTAGCACCTAAAGTAGCAGAAACTATTATTGAAATTTCAAAATCTTTTAATGTTGATGCAAAAATAATTGGTAGAGTAGAGCCTTCAGATAAAAAACAGTTAACAATTAAAAGTGAATTTGGAGAGTTTTTTTATGAATAAATATAGCGTGTAATTTATGTTGTGTGTGTTGTTGCTATGAGATATAATATTTTCTTTCTTTTTTGTTTCGTTGTTCAGTTTTCAATTGCTCAACCAGATTCATTATATATTCAAAAAAAACGTATTGTCGAGAAACCTACACCAAAATGGGTAAATACAAATAAAGGAACGTTAGATTTAAACGAAGTTGCATTTGTAAATTGGAGTTCTGGAGGTAGTAATTCTATTTCTGCAATAGTAACAGGAAAATCTACTTTAGAATATTCGTATGAAGATTTTGTTTGGACTAGTGCTTTAAACGCTAGTTATGGTATCAACCAGCAAGAAAGTGAAGTGCTTAAAAAAACCAACGATTTATTGGAGTTAAGTTCGTCTGTCGGTTATAAACGTTCCGAAACTTCTAAGTGGTATTATACTGCACGTTTAACATTTTCAACCCAATTTGCTAACGGGTATTCGTATCCAGATACATCTAATCCAATTTCAAGATTTATGGCGCCAGGATATTTATATTTTGGTGGAGGTATGGAATATGGTAAAGACATTAAAAAACTTTCAGTTTATTTATCTCCCTTAACTTTTAAATCTACTTACGTGTTAGATGAAGATTTAGCAAATGCAGGATCTTTTGGGGTAAATCCAGCAGTATACGACGACGATGGCAATATTATAAAGCCAGGAGAGAAGATAAGACAGGAATTAGGTATCTTAATTACTAATTATTACGAGGTTAATGTTGCAAAGAATGTGTTGTTAAAAAGTACAACTAATTTATATACCGATTATATAAATAGTTTTGGTAATATTGATGTAAATTGGGAGCTCTTAATAGATTTTAAAGTAAACAATTTTATAAATGCATCCTTTGGTTCTTTGTTAAAATACGATAACGATGTTAAAACATTGGTAGTAATAGATGAAGATGCAGATGAGTACGGAGAAGCCGGTGCTAAAGTGCAATGGAAACAGCTTTTAGGTATTGGTTTTGTTGTAGACTTTTAAATTTAGATGAAAAATAAATAATAATTATTTGTTAACTATTTGGTGTTGATAAATTTTTAAAACACTGTAAATCAGTGTTTTGTTGTTTTTTACTGAAAACTTTTTGAAATTTGTGTATAAAATTATTGCAAATTCTTACCTATATTTGTGGTCTGAAAATTATACTAGTAACAACCTTAATTTATCAAGACAATGAATGTAGATTCCTTACCAATCCCTTTAAAAACCTATACTCAAGACGAAGCATTTGAAGCTTCATTAAAATATTTTAATGGCGACGACCTCGCTGCAAGAGTCTGGTTAAATAAGTATGCACTTAAAGATTCCGATGGGAATATTTATGAACTAACGCCTAACGATATGCATCGTAGAATAGCAAAGGAAATTGCTAGAATAGAAGTGCGTTATCCCAATCCATTGTCTGAAGAAGAAATTTTCGATTTAATTAAAGATTTTAAATATATCGTTCCTCAGGGAAGTCCTATGGCAGGAATAGGTAATCCGTTTCAAATAGCTTCTTTATCTAATTGTTTTGTAATTGGTAATAGTGGCGAATCTGATTCTTATGGAGGGATTATGAAAATAGACCAAGAGCAAGTGCAGTTAATGAAACGTCGTGGTGGTGTAGGTCACGATTTGTCTCATATTCGTCCTAAAGGTTCGCCAGTAAAAAACTCAGCCTTAACATCTACTGGAATTGTGCCTTTTATGGAACGTTACTCAAATTCTACTAGAGAGGTTGCTCAAGATGGAAGACGTGGGGCATTAATGTTGTCTGTGTCTGTAAACCATCCAGATTCTGAAGATTTTATAGATGCTAAACTAGAGCAAGGTAAGGTTACTGGTGCAAATGTATCTGTGCGTATAGATGATGAGTTTATGAAAGCGGTTAAGCTTAACGGAGAATACACTCAAAAATATCCAATTTTCAGCAAAGAGCCTAAATTTACTAGAACCATACAAGCAGATGGTATTTGGAAAAAAATTGTTCATAACGCATGGAAGTCTGCAGAACCAGGAATTTTATTTTGGGATACTATAATTAATGAATCTGTACCAGATTGTTATGCCGATTTTGGTTATAAAACGGTTTCTACAAATCCGTGTGGAGAAATTCCACTTTGCCCTTACGATTCTTGTCGTTTGCTAGCTATTAATTTATATTCTTATGTAGATCAACCTTTTACTAAAGACGCTGCTTTTAATTTTGAGAAATTTAGTAAACATATTGCTGTTGCACAGCGTATAATGGACGATATTATTGATTTAGAATTAGAGAAAATTGATGGTATTTTAGCTAAGATTGAATCAGATCCAGAATTAGATGTTGTAAAAGCTACAGAACGTAATCTTTGGCAAAATATTAAAAACAAAGCAGAAGAAGGAAGACGAACAGGTATTGGTATAACAGCAGAAGGCGATATGTTAGCTGCTTTAGGAATACAATATGGAAGTGAAGAAGGAAATGCATTCTCTGTAAAAGTTCATAAAAAATTAGCTATAGAAGCATATAGAGCTTCTGTATATACTGCAAAAGATAGAGGTGCTTTTGGTGTTTACAATGCAGAGTTAGAAAAAAACAATCCGTTTATACAACGTCTAAAAGAAGCAGATAGCAAATTGTATTACGACATGTTAGAATATGGCCGTCGTAATATCGCATTGTTAACAATTGCTCCTACAGGAACAACAAGTTTAATGACACAAACAAGTTCAGGGATAGAACCCGTGTTTATGCCTGTTTACAAACGTAGACGTAAAGTAAACCCTAACGATAAAAATGTACGTGTAGATTTTGTAGACGAAGTTGGAGATTCTTGGGAAGAGTATGTTGTATTTCATCACCGATTTAAAGAATGGATGGAAGTGAATGGGTTTGATTTATCTAAAAATTATACCCAAGAAGAAATAAACGAATTAATTGCTAAATCACCTTACCATAAAGCAACGTCTAATGATGTAGACTGGTTAAGTAAAGTGTCTATGCAAGGTGCTGTACAAAAATGGGTAGATCATTCTATTAGTGTAACAATTAATTTACCAAGTGACGTTTCAGAAGATCTTGTTGGACAGTTGTATTTGAAAGCTTGGGAAGTTGGTTGTAAAGGTGTAACGGTGTATCGTGATGGTTCACGTTCAGGTGTTTTAATTTCTAATGACGAGAAAAAAGAAGAAGAAACAAATACCGATGTATTAACAACTTTTCCAACAAAACGTCCACAAGTACTCGAAGCAGACGTAGTACGTTTTCAAAATAATAAAGAAAAATGGATCGCTTTTATTGGAAAAATAGATGGTAAACCTTACGAAGTTTTTACGGGACTTACAGATGATGAAGACGGAATGATTATACCACGTTGGGTAAACGAAGGGTTAATTATTAAAAATAGAAATGACGATGGAACCAGACGTTACGATTTTCAATATCATAACAAAAGAGGTTATAAAACTACAATTGAAGGGCTTTCGCATAAATTTAATCCAGAATTCTGGAATTATGCAAAATTAATATCTAGTACACTACGCCATGGTATGCCAATAGATAAAATTGTAGATTTAATTAATAGTTTACAATTAGATAGCGAATCTATAAATACTTGGAAAAACGGTGTAGTTAGAGCTTTAAAACGCTATGTAGAAGATGGTACACATGCAAAAGGTCAAACTTGTAGCAACTGTAATTCTACTAATTTAATATATCAAGAAGGTTGCTTAACTTGTAAAGATTGCGGATCTTCTAAATGTGGTTAGTAATATATTAATGCTAACACATAAAAAAAGCGAAGGTTTACCTTCGCTTTTTTTTATGATTTATTGCCCTTAAGAGATTAAAGAATTAAATATTAAAGTAGTTTTGTTATTTTACTTATTCTAATTGAAAATATGCCCTCAAAGAAAATTAGTATAATTATACTATCTAGTATTTTGATTTTGATAAATATAATTTTTATCGAGTACTTTTCTATGGGTTATGTAAAATCTTTACGCATTATAGGAACAGTATTATTTTGTTTACTATTTATAATATTTAAAGGATATAAAAAAAAGAAATTAGCTGTTGCAATGTTATTTTTTTTTATATCAGATTTGTTTGTGTTTAGTTATAGTCAATTACTATTTAATAATTTAACGTCAATTGTAAGATCTTTGGGGTATTTTTTTATAGCTCTACATTTACTCCCAAAATTTAAGTTGCAAATGGAAAGTAAAAAAACACTATTGGCTTTTTTTATAGTAATTGTATTTTGTACCATCATGTTTTATGAGTTAATAGATGTTATGTTTGTGATGTTTCAAAGTCTTTTACATAGGTATTTGTATTTTTCTTCAGCCTTGGTTATTCTAGCTCTATTAATTATTGTAGGAAATTATAATTTTAGATACAATTCTGTGCAATCTACGACATGTATGTATTTCACATTTTCTTTAGTGTTTTCAGACATTTTTGCATTCATAACCTTTTACTTAGACATGGATGTATTTTACTATCCTACAAGAATATTCTATATAATTGGTTTAGCTACATTTACAGCTTATGCCGTATTACCTTTTCAGGACGAAGAATTGTTTTTAGAGGATAAATAAGACATTTAAGCTGCTTTTTGTCCTATTTTATTACACATAAATTATGTATTTAATATTGATATGGAGTATTCATAATTTTACGTATTTTTGCAGCACAATTTAATAAGGTAGATGTTAGACAAGTTACAAATAGTAAAACAACGTTTTGATGAGGTTAGTGATTTAATCATTCAACCAGATATTATATCAGATCAAAAACGTTACGTACAATTAAATAAAGAATATAAAGATCTTAAAGCTCTTATCGATAAACGTGAAGAGTATATAGAACTTACAAATAATATAAAAGAAGCAGACGAAATTATTGCAGATGGAAGTGATGCCGAAATGGTAGACATGGCAAAAATGCAATTAGACGAAGCTAAAGCGCGCATACCCGAATTAGAAGAGGAAATTAAAGTGATGTTAATTCCTAAAGATCCAGAAGATAGTAAGAATGCTGTAGTTGAATTACGTGCTGGAACAGGTGGTGATGAAGCGAGTATCTTTGCTGGAGATTTATTTAGAATGTATTCTAAATATTGTGAAAGTAAAGGTTGGAAAGTAGATACTGTAGATTATAGTGAAGGAACCAATGGTGGATTTAAAGAAATTCAGTTTGAAGTTTCTGGAGAAGATGTGTACGGCACATTAAAATTTGAAGCAGGTGTGCATCGTGTACAACGTGTACCTCAAACAGAAACACAAGGACGTGTACATACTAGTGCGGCAACTGTTATGGTGTTTCCTGAAGCAGAAGAATTTGATGTGGAAATTAACCCAAAAGAAGTCCGTATAGATTATTTCTGTTCTTCAGGACCTGGAGGGCAATCTGTAAACACAACCTATTCAGCAGTACGTTTAACGCATATTCCAACGGGATTAGTGGCACAATGTCAAGACCAAAAATCGCAACATAAAAATAAAGAAAAAGCATTTAAAGTATTGCGTTCACGTTTATACGAAATGGAATTAGCAAAAAAGAATGCTGCCGATGCTGAAAAACGTGGTTCTATGGTAACTTCTGGAGATAGAAGTGCTAAAATTAGAACTTATAATTATTCGCAAGGTCGTGTCACAGACCATCGTATTGGATTAACGCTTTACGATTTGTCTAATATTGTTAATGGTGATATTCAAAAAATAATAGATGAATTGCAATTGGCAGAAAATACTGAAAAGTTAAAAGCTAATGACGATGTCATTTAAATCATATTAAGCCTCGTTTAGAGGCTTTTTTATTTAGAAAAATAAAAATTTAGTATAAATCTATAAAGTTAATACAGTGACTACTCAGGAATTAATTGACCAAATAAAACGTAAAAAATCATTCTTAGCCATCGGATTAGATGTCGATTTAAATAAAATTCCACCACACTTACTTGGTACTGAAGATCCCATTTTTGAATTTAACAAAGCAATTATCGATGCTACTCATCACTTATGTGTGGCGTACAAACCCAACACTGCTTTTTATGAAGCCTACGGAATAAAAGGTTGGAAAGCTTTAGAAAAAACAATTCAGTATTTAAACGATAAGTATCCTGAAATATTTACTATAGCAGATGCTAAACGTGGCGATATCGGAAACACAAGCACCATGTATGCTAAAGCTTTTTTTGAAGATTTAGCTTTCGATAGTGTTACTGTTGCACCATATATGGGAAAAGATTCTGTAGAACCATTTCTAGCTTTTAAAGATAAACATACCATTCTTCTCGCATTAACGTCCAATCAAGGAGCTTTCGATTTTCAAACTAAAACTATTGAAGGTAAAGACGTATATAAACAGGTTTTAGAGACCTCTAAAACTTGGGAAAACTCAGAAAACTTAATGTATGTAGTTGGAGCAACGAAAGCCGAATATTTAACGGATATAAGAAGAATCGTTCCAGAGAGTTTTTTATTAGTTCCAGGAGTTGGTGCTCAAGGCGGAAGCTTACAAGAAGTGTGTAAATACGGATTAACAGCTAATGTTGGATTATTAATTAACTCTTCACGCGGAATAATTTATGCATCTACAAGTACCGATTTTGCTGAAGCTGCTGCAGAAAAGGCTAAAGTACTTCAGCAAGAAATGGAAGCAATTTTAATGGCACAGTAATAATTGTGGCTATAGTTAAAGATCAATTACAGCGGAATATTGAACTTAATACAGTTCCTAAACGTATAGTATCTTTAGTGCCTAGTCAAACAGAGTTGTTGTGTGATTTAGGTTTAGAAGACGCTATTGTTGGCATTACTAAATTTTGTGTGCATCCTAATCATTTATTAGCGACTAAAATTAAAGTTGGTGGCACCAAGCAAGTACATTATGAAAAGATAAAAGCCTTACAGCCGGATATTATATTGTGTAATAAAGAGGAAAATGCTCAAGATATGATACAAACGCTAGAGGGTATAGCTCCTGTACATATTTCTGATATCTATACTATAGAGGATAGTTTAGAGCTTATACGCATGTATGGCGTAATATTTAATATATCAGGGACAGCACAAAACTTAATTGAAGCCATAAAAAAAAGTAAGACTGAATTTGAAGATTTTATAAGGATAAAACCATTAAAAACTGTAGCTTACTTTATTTGGAAATCACCATGGATGGTGGCTGCAAACAATACATTTATAAATTATATGCTTGCATTAAATAGACTCGATAATGTATTTGCAAATCAATCGCGGTATCCAGAAATTGATGTAAATACTATTAAAATATCTCCCGATTTAGTTTTTTTATCTAGCGAACCTTATCCTTTTAATCAAAATCATATAAATACAGTACAAACATATTTACCGAATTCTAAAATTGTATTAGTAGACGGTGAAATGTTTTCTTGGTACGGATCAAGATTAATTAAAGCATTCGTCTATTTTAAAGACTTGAGCGGAGTTTAGAGTTGTCAGCTTCAACACGAATCATTTGCTTTTTTAATTTAAAAGCTTCAAAATATAAATAATCGCTTAAACTAGAATCTGTTTGCATCACATTGTACGCTTCTTCTATAAAAGATTTATATAAATTCTGTAATTCATCTAGTTTTAAGAATTTTTTAATATTTGGTTTGACTTGTCCTACTTTACTAAATTGATTTTTCATGATATTTGATATTTTAATAGTATAAAGGAAAAATCATGCCAAATATAATTTCAGAATAGTTAATAAAATGGTAATATTTTATTGAAGAGGTATATGTTGTTCTCCGCGTTGTAAATATTTTAAGCGATTAAGTTTATTAAGGATTTTAATGGCTTGAAAATCAGATATATCGCTTATTTCAGAATCGGTTTGTCTAAAATTATAGGCTTGCTCAATAAGTTGCTTATAGCGTTTAAAAAGGCGCTGCTGATTTTTTTTAATGGTTTCATATCTATTCATCTTGCTGAGTATTAGTGTTTTAAATATACATTAAATTAAATTAAAGTTTTAACCCATAATCATAAAATTTTCAAAAAAAAAAATCAACGCTCACAGCGTTGATTTTTATTCGTATTCTAATTATGATTAAAATTTTAGATTTTTGAATCTAATTATTAAGATTAATTTTAATTCGAAAATACCTGTATAGTTAATCTTGTAATTTAAAAACAGATTGTAATAAGTCTGTAGATCGTGCTGCAGTAGAATTACGTATTTCTTTTTCTTCAACAGCAATCATAGTGTATACACCTTCTAAAGCTTCAGTGGTAACATAATCTGTTAAATCTGGATTTACTTGAGAAACAAAAGGCATACTATTGTATTTAGAAATTAATGTATTCCAAATTTTATCGGCACCTACTTTACTAAACGATTCATTAATTACAGGATTAAATTTATCGTAAAGTGCTGTTTGTGTTTTAGATGTTAAATATGTTGTAGCAGCATTATCTTCACCTAATAAAATAGTTTTAGCATCATCAAAAGTGATGTCTTTTACAGCATCAACAAAAATAGGAGTAGCTTCTTTTACGGCATCTTCTGCAGCACGATTTAATGCTTTTATACCTTCGTCTGCTAAATCTCCTAAACCTATACTACGTAAAGCGGTATCTACCTTTTGTAATTCACTAGGCATTACAATCTTTACTAGTTCGTTTTTATAAAACCCATCTGTTTGTGTTAGTTTTTCTACTTGTTCTTCAATACCTAAATTTAAAGCTTCTTTTAATCCTGAAGCTATATCTGTATCAGATAATAAAGTAGAAAGAGCAGATGTAGAGGTCGAGGAACTATTTGAACTATTATCAGAACTACTCTTAGTAATTGAGTTTTTTACAGAATTTGCTAATTCGCTTAGGGTTTGAGCAGATGTTCCTAGAGATAATAAAAGACAGGCTGCAATAATAATGTGTTTCATTGTATTTTAATATTTAGGTCGCAAATGTATACGTATAATTTCAAAAACACACGCAAATTTGGATCAATTCGTAAAGTTTTAAAGTGCACTCTAACGCTGTTTAATAGAAAATAAGCGTCTTATTATTAAATACCATCACTTTTCTATTAATATGATGTTTAATAGCTGTTGCCAATACAATTTTTTCTAAATCCCGTCCTTTTGCAATTAAATCATCTATAGCTTGTGTATGAGATACACGCGCAACATCTTGTTCTATAATTGGTCCTGCATCTAAATCTTCGGTGACGTAATGGCTCGTTGCTCCAATAATTTTCACACCACGTTTATAAGCAGAATGGTAAGGTTTGGCACCTACAAAAGCAGGTAAAAATGAGTGGTGAATATTAATGATCTTGTTGGGATATTCATTTATTAATTTTGGTGAAATTATTTGCATGTAACGTGCAAGAACTATAAAATCAATTTTATGTTTTTTTAATAATTCTAATTGCTTGGCTTCTGCTTCTGGTTTAGTGTCTTTAGTTACAGGGACATGGTAAAAAGGGACTCCAAAACTTTCTGCTATGGGTTTTAAATCTAAATGATTACTTAATATAAATGGAATTTCTACATGTAATTCGCCAGATTTGTAGCGTCCTAAAATGTCGTATAAACAATGATCGTATTTAGATACAAAAATGGCCATTTTAGGTTGGATTTCAGAGGTGTAAATACGCCACTTCATAGCAAATTGCTTAACTAAAGTGGTTTTAAAGGTGTTTTTTAAATAGTCTAAATCAAGAGTGTCTGTTACAAACTCACTCTCTAAGCGCATAAAAAAAATATTTTGTTCACGATCTACGTGTTGATCTATATATACTATATTTCCGCCATGTTCGGCGATAAAATTAGATACAGCTGCTATAATACCAGACTGGTCTTGGCAGTGCATTAAAAGTGTGATTTTATTCATGTAATTTAAAGTCTAAAAGTGTGTAAAAATACTGAGAATAATGAATCTATACACCAATTGAAAATATTTTAGATAAATAAAGTAAAATACAAGTTTTTTTTGAATATTCCGTAAATTGCCACTCAATTAAATAGTTTTTGTTGATAATGAAGCAAATAGATCCTTACAAACCAAATTATAAAGTTAGAATAGTTACTGCTGCATCACTTTTTGATGGGCATGATGCATCTATTAATATTATGAGACGTATCATACAAGCCACAGGTGTAGAGGTTGTACATCTTGGGCACGATCGTAGTGTCGAGGAAGTTGTGAATACAGCGATTCAAGAAGATGCCAATGCCATTTGTTTAACCTCTTACCAAGGTGGGCATAACGAATATTTTAAATATATGTTCGATCTATTGCATGAAAAAGGTGCAGGGCATATTAAAATCTTCGGTGGTGGAGGTGGCGTTATTTTACCTTCGGAAATTAAAGAACTTATGGATTATGGTATTACCAGAATTTATTCTCCTGACGACGGACGTGATCTTGGTTTACAAGGCATGATTAACGATTTAGTGAAGCAATCTGATTTTGAGAGTCCAGCCTTAAGTCTTCCCAAGGGGAAAGAAATCTCAGAATCGTTAAAAGATAAAGATGTAACAACCATTGCGAGGTTAATTTCTTTTGCAGAGAATCAGCATGACGTTTTTGAGAAATTATTCAAACAACAGGGTGAGAATTCTTCACTCTCAAGTGGAAAAAGAGAAGTTCCAGTTTTAGGAATTACAGGAACAGGAGGTGCAGGTAAGTCGTCTTTAGTCGATGAGTTGGTCCGTCGTTTCCTTATAGATTTTCCAGAGAAAACCATCGGGTTAATTTCTGTAGATCCTTCAAAACGTAAAACAGGAGGTGCCCTCTTAGGTGACAGAATCCGAATGAATGCCATAAACAATTCTCGTGTATATATGCGTAGTTTGGCTACACGCCAGTCTAACTTAGCGTTGTCTAAACATGTAAATGAAGCGGTTGAAGTATTAAAAGCCGCAGAGTATGATTTGATTATTTTAGAAACTTCCGGAATTGGGCAGTCGGATACCGAAATTATAGAACACAGCGACTTGTCGTTATACGTCATGACTCCTGAATTTGGAGCAGCAACACAGCTGGAAAAAATCGATATGTTAGATTTTGCCGATTTAGTGGCAATTAATAAATTCGATAAGCGCGGGGCGTTAGATGCTATTCGCGATGTGAAAAAACAATATATGCGTAACCATAACATGTGGCACGCAGATCCAGATACTATGCCCGTTTTTGGAACTATTGCTTCGCAGTTTAACGATCCAGGAATGAACACACTTTATAAAGCTGTGATGGATGGTTTGGTTGAAAAAATGGAAGCAGATTTAAAATCAACCTTTACGATTTCAAAAGAAATGAGTGAAAAGATTTTTGTCATTCCACCTTCAAGAACACGTTACCTATCTGAAATTGCCGAAAATAATCGGGCTTACGATAAAACTGCCGAAGATCAAGTTGTCGTAGCTCAGAAACTATACGGAATTTTTAAAACCATAGAGTCTATTGCAAATAAAGCTGTTGCGATTTCTAAAATAGGATTAGATTTAGAAGATATTTTAAAAGATGCTCAGACTGATGATGTTTCATTCATTAAATTACTTGTTGCGCAATTCGATAAAGTAAAACTTAACCTTGATCCGTATAACTGGGAAGTCATTTTAAATTGGAAGGAAAAAGTCAATACATACAAAAATCCGATTTACGCTTTTAAAGTCAGAGATAAGGAAATAAAAATAGAAACACATACTGAATCACTTTCGCATTTACAAATCCCAAAAGTCGCTTTGCCAAAGTATCAAGCTTGGGGAGATATTTTACGTTGGTGTTTGCAAGAAAATGTACCAGGTGAATTTCCATATACATCAGGGCTGTATCCGTTTAAACGTACCGGGGAAGATCCAGCACGTATGTTTGCAGGAGAAGGAGGACCAGAACGCACCAACCGTCGTTTTCATTATGTAAGTGCAGGGTTACCAGCAAAACGATTGTCTACAGCGTTCGATAGTGTAACGTTATATGGTAACGATCCTGATTTACGTCCAGATATTTATGGGAAAATAGGTAATGCCGGAGTAAGTATTTGTTGTTTAGACGATGCTAAAAAACTGTATTCTGGTTTTAATTTAGCCGATGTCATGACATCTGTAAGTATGACTATTAACGGTCCAGCACCGATGTTACTAGGCTTTTTTATGAATGCCGCCATCGACCAGCAATGTGAGTTATATATAAAGGACAATGGATTAGAATCAGACATTGAAGCAAAAATTCAATCTATTTATAAAGAAAAAGGAGTAGAACGTCCGAGATATAATGGGAAACTTCCTGAAGGAAACGACGGATTAGGGTTAATGCTTTTGGGGGTAACAGGAGACGAAGTATTACCTGCCGATGTCTATTTAGACATTAAAACCAAAACCATTGCGCAAGTTCGTGGTACGGTGCAAGCCGATATTTTAAAAGAAGACCAAGCGCAAAACACCTGTATCTTTTCTACAGAATTTGCATTGCGTTTAATGGGAGATGTACAAGAATATTTTATTGATAATAATGTGCGTAATTTTTATTCGGTGTCTATTTCTGGATATCATATAGCCGAAGCAGGAGCTAATCCCATCACGCAACTAGCTTTAACATTGTCTAACGGATTTACCTATGTAGAATATTATTTAAGCCGTGGGATGGATATTAATAAATTCGGACCAAACCTATCATTCTTTTTCTCTAATGGTATCGACCCAGAATATTCGGTTATCGGACGTGTAGCACGTAAAATTTGGGCCAAAGCCATGAAATTAAAATATGGTGCTAATTCAAGAGCACAAATGCTTAAATATCATATTCAGACGTCTGGACGGAGTTTACATGCTCAGGAAATCGATTTTAACGACATTCGTACCAGCCTTCAAGCGCTGTATGCCATTTACGATAATTGTAATTCCTTACACACTAATGCTTACGATGAAGCGATTACCACACCAACCGAAGAATCGGTGCGTCGTGCAATGGCCATTCAGTTAATTATTAATAAAGAATTAGGATTAGCTAAAAATGAAAATCCAATTCAAGGGGCTTTCATTATTGAAGAGTTAACCGATTTGGTTGAAGAAGCTGTACTTTTAGAATTCGACAGAATTACAGAACGTGGTGGCGTTTTAGGCGCTATGGAAACCATGTATCAGCGTAGTAAAATACAAGAAGAAAGTTTGTATTACGAAACCTTGAAGCACAATGGCGATTTTCCAATTATTGGAGTAAATACCTTCTTAAGTTCTAAAGGGTCGCCAACGGTAATTCCTAAAGAAGTGATTCGTGCGACGGAAGAAGAGAAACAATTTCAGATTAAAACTTTAGAAAATCTACATAAAAGATACGACACTAAAGATTTACTAAAAGACCTTCAGCATAAAGCCGTTCAAAACGAAAATATTTTTGAAGCCTTAATGGATGTGTGTAAAGTATGTTCTTTAGGAGAAATTACAGAAGCATTATTTGAAGTGGGCGGACAATACCGAAGAAATATGTAGTAGTAAAGTATAAATAATCCTGTAAAAAACCTCAAGTCTATCCGATTTGAGGTTTTTTTATGTTTTAAAAGGTTTGAAAACGCGATTAATTTTCAATTAATGTTAAAGTGTGCTTTTTTTAATTAGGTAATACTGTGTTAATACAGGTAACATTTAGATAGCTTTATATTAACCAAACTACCTCACTTAGGTAACAGGATTCTATGGTGCTAATAATAGATTTGTTCACAACTAAAAAATCAACTTAAACTTTAAATTATGAACAAAATTATTAGAATTTTTCTTTTATCATTTGTACTAACAACAACCAGCACATTAATAGTAAGTTGTGATGTTGAAGACGGAAAAGATGGAGTTAATGGCGTAGATGGAACAGATGGTGTAGACGGTGAAGATGGAGAAGATTTAACGCTGGAAGACTTAATCCCTTTAACCGAATCAAAAACTCCAAACTTATTAAAGTTAGAGAGTGCATTTTCATCAATTAATATTACAACTGTCTTATCTTCTGAAGATAGATTAGAAAGCACACCAGATTTTGTGTATGGTTCTCTTGCAGATGGAGCTGGATTATTAGCAGAAAATGATGGTAGCTTTACTTTAATAAACAATATTGAAGGCGATTATTCTATTGCACGCATAAAATTAAACTCAGATTTACAACCTATACATGGTGATCATATTGTGAATGCGTTCGCAACGGCATTTACTGCACAATGTTCAGGAACTTTAATTACTCAGGAAGAACATGGTTTCGGACCGTTATATCTTTCCGGTGGAGAATGGGGAGGTTCGTCTAAAGGTGTATTTGCTACAAATCCTTACAAATCTGCCGATGATGCAGATACAGCAATTATGTTACCTAAGTTAGGACAATGGTCTACAGAAAATGCTGTGCCAATAGGTAAAGATGCGTATCCAAATAAAACAGTTGTTTTTATAGGGGATGATCATTCAGATAATTCTGTGCCTTCGGGGCAATTAGGAATGTATGTTGGAAGCCGTGGGAATTTTGATGATGGAAAATTATACGGATTAAAAGTAACAAGTGCAGGTATCGATTTTGAAGCTCAAATGGCTGAAGGAACAGAATACGAAGCTGAATTTGTTGAATTAGAAGAAACTCAAATCGATTTATTAGATGCTGAAGCTAAAGCTAAAGGTGTTATGGGATTCTCTAGATTAGAAGATATCGACTGGAGAAGAGGTTCTGCTGCTAACCAAAGAGAAATTTACTTTTGTGTAACAGGACGTTACAGTGCAGATTTAGTAGGTAAAGGAAGTTTACTAGGTCGTGTGTATAAAGTAGTCTTAAATGAAGAAGACCCAACAGGTCCTGCTAAAATTACTTGTGTTTTAGATGGAGATATTGTAGGAGGTAAAGCAGATGGTTTCCATTCGCCAGATAACATTTTAGTTACAGAAAACTATGCATACATTCAAGAAGACCCGAACGGTTATGCCTCTTTAAATTCAGCAATTTCTGGTTTTGCAAAATTATATCAATATAACCTATCTACAGGAGAAATTAAAACTGTTTTAGAATGCGACCAAGACTATGCAGAATCTATAGGTTACGGTACAGCATCTTCAATGTGGGAAATTACAGGAATGATTGATGTTACAGATGTTGTAAATAATGGTGAAAACACATTCATGGTAATGACTCAAAACCATGGTTGGAAAGCTCCAGAAGGAACATTTTTTACAGACCCAAAAGCAAATTCGGTTTTAGAAGGTGCAACGGCAACTAACGAAGGTTCTGTTTTATTTAAAATAACAGGACTAGAAAGATAAGAAAAAAAATAAATTCATGAATAACATATTATTTATGAAAGCTAAGACATATACTATAGGTATATGTCTTTTGCTTTTCATGCAAATGGGGTGTAAAAAACAGCCTGAAACTGTAAATCAGCAGTTAACGACTAACGAGCATATTTTAAATTTTTTCACATCAGAAATTGAGCAAAGTGTTCTTGCTTTAGATTCTATTACAACTTTAAATTCTACATCAGATAAAATTGAAGCTTACAAAAGTGCAAGACATCACTTTAAAGCTTTAGAACCTATTTTGGCATTTGTAGACCAAAACAATTATAAGTCATTAAATGCACCAAATATCTTGCAAGTTCTAGAGGAAGATGCTACAGATATTAAAATTAGAACACCTTTCGGATTTCAAGTTATCGAAGAGTTGCTTCATGAAGAACCTTTAGATACTTTGACATTAAACCAGGTGGTTAATATGACTAGTAGTCGACTAAAATTAATCCAAGGAAATACGGCAATCACACTAAAGGATTATCACATTATTTGGTTATTGAGAAACCAAGTGGTTCGGATTGCAACCACAGGAATAACAGGTTTCGATTCGCCTGTATTGGGGCAATCCTTAACAGAAAGTCAGTATACCTATAAAACCTTACTTAATTTAGTAGCCCTATTTAAGGATGAATTTTCTTCAGGAACCATTTATAACGACTTAAAGGCGTCGTTTGAAGAGGCAATAGTGGCTCTAAATCACGATTTTGAAAGTTTTGACCGCTTCAATTTTATTAAAAATTATACAGATAATCAATTAAAATTATTAGTGCAAACTCAAGATGATTGGAACGTTATATTTCCTTTTGAAATGGCTTTAACCAATAGAGCCGAGTCTCTGTTCGGTGTAAATACATTAAACGTTTCATATTTTACAGATTATAAAAGTGATACCTTAAAGCTTAAAGAAAAGGCAGAATTTGGGAAGCAGTTATTTAACGATAAACTATTGTCTAAAAATAAGACGATGGCGTGTGCTAGTTGTCATGTTTCAGATTTAGCATTTACTGATGGAAAAAAAACTTTTGATAATAGACAAATACGAAACTCCCCAACCTTAACATATGCGGCGTATCAGCAATCTTTTTTTATGGATGGGCGAGCAGGTAGTTTAGAAGGGCAAGTTGTAGGCGTTGCCGAAAATCATGATGAATTTAATTTACCTATGGATTCTTTAGTGAATCGGGTTATGCATAATGCAGAGTATAAAACTTTAATAACCACTTTGTATAATAACGACAGAGTCGAGTATAATATAAGACACGCCATAGCATCTTACGTCCGTACATTAAATAATTTCGATTCTAAATTCGATAAAAACATTAATGGGTTAGAAAATTCTTTGACTCAAGAAGAAAAAGATGGCTTTAATCTCTTTATGGGTAAAGCTGTATGTGCAACTTGTCATTTTCCGCCTTTATTTAATGGGACTGTACCTCCTAACTACACAGATACTGAATTAGAGTTATTAGGGGTTCCTGAAAATAATGATACCATTAATGCTGTTGTAAGTAAAGACTTAGGGCGTTATAATTTCTATAAAACTAAAGAACGGAAACACTTTTTTAAAACACCCACAGTTCGTAACATAGAAAAAACGGCGCCTTATATGCATAATGGCGTGTATAATACATTAGAAGAAGTGGTCGATTTTTATAACCGTGGAGGCGGAAAAGGTATTGGGATCCAGGAAGAATATCAAACCTTACCTTTTGATGCTTTAGATTTATCTGAAGCAGAGCAGGCGAGTTTAGTTGCTTTTATGAAAACACTAACCGATGTTGAATTTAATACTAGTAATGAATAATATTCAATTTGTAATTTATCTTAAGCGTATTTAAATTATAATTCTGTAGTGATAGAGATATTCTAATGATCAATTTATGTTTAATTTGGTCTCATAGTTAATGAGCTTTTCGGCTGGTTTAGAAGTTGCAAATTTGTACTACAACCAGCCATTGCTATATAATAAAACGGAACTCTTGGTGTAACAAAATTTCAAGTCAGTTATGTCATCAAGTATATAGTTCAGAAATGCGTTTGTTCTATTATCAATTGTGTCGTTAGTAGTTAAATTATTCTATAATAAAATATTACAATTTTTGTCCATTTTTAGTGTTAGTTTTTATTATATTAGGTATGGGGTATTTATAAGACGGTCTTTTTTATCTCATTACGTTTTTGTTTCACCTCCTTTTGTATTTATGGCTTTATGTTTAAGCAATTATAAAGATTGAGACTTTGCTGTTATGTTGTAATGAGTGATTGGTTTGTTAATTGAAATTAGTAAGTTTAGCAATTAATGACTTTATAAGAGTATAATTTGGTTAGCCATGTTATAGTCAAGGGGGTAAATTTTGTGTTTTAGGATAGCTTTCTATTGAAAATTGCATTTAGTTTTAATCTCTCCTGTAACTGTAATATGAATCAAATCGATCTTGATAAGCATAATTGTCGTATAATATTCTCTTCATTCGCAAAACCAATACTTCTATTGAGTGCAAAAAAGTAATAAGCTGGATGAGTTTTTTATGAGAAAGGTGAATTGATTATTTAGTAATTATAGTTTAACTCGTATATTAGAATTGTATTGAATGGATTAATTTTTAGTACGGGTTCGTTTTTTTAACTTCTCGATTTTGTCTTTATAATATAGTATCAATTCGTCTACAAAGTGTAGTGGATTTTTATAAGTTAGTAGTATTTTATAAAGTTCAGACGTTTTTAAAACTACAAGTTCTTTTTCTAATTGTTTCAATGTTAATTTTAAAGCTTCAACGGTGTCAACTTTTGGTCGAATTTCTGAGTTTAAATTAAGGTTTAAAGATTCAGAAAAAATCTGTGCATGGAAAACCTTTAAAGTTTCTAAATCTTCATGCTTATAGATTTGTATTAACTTAGTTGTAATTGCTGTGGCAGACTCTTGTTCCTGAGGTGTTAAACTAAACTTATCTGGATGCACATGTAACATGGCCTCACGATATAATTTCTTTTTTAATAAGAGCGTGTCTGGATCTATAGAGACGTCTTCAATTTTTGCTGTAGTTTTTTGTAATCCTTTTGGCGCTTTATAGTTTTTACCACGTTGTTTTTGGGCTAACCGTTTGTCTTTTTTTGCTCGTTTTTGCTGTTTATATAAAGTTGTTAATTCTTGTGTTTCTATAATATAATCTGTAAGATGTAATTTTAATACATCTTCAAACGCCTGAATTTGATTTGTAATAGTGTCTCGTTCTTGTGTAACAGCTTCAATAGAAATTTGAAGTTGTAATTGCAAATTGTCTGGTGGAATTATATTAGGCAGTCTTTCATCATTCATACAGCAAAAGTAATCGGAACCTTTAAAATATAAAAAAGAAGTTGTATTTGTCTGGCTTTGGAAAATGCATTTCAAATTAGGTAGGAGAAAGTTTAAGTCCGTTCTTTGTTATCTGAAAATTATAAATAATATGTCCTTTAAAAAAATACTACCAATTCTTAAAGCTACACTAGAGCATTTAGAGTTTGAACATCCTACACCACTACAAAAAAAAGTGTTGTCTACAGTTAAAAGTGGAGCAAATGTATTTGGAATTGGTCCAGAGGGCAGTGGTAAATCTACAGCTTTAGTATTGAGTGTGATTCAAAAATTAAAAGGCGAAGCTTTTGGAGATGCACCTCGTGCAATTGTATTGGTAAAAGATAAGGCTGAAGCTTTAGCATTAAAGGCTAAGTTTGATGTGTTTACTAAACCTACAGATTTAAGAGTATATTGTATTTACGATGAACATAAAATTGATGCCCAACGCGACGAAATTTATGTGGGTACAGACATTTTAATAGCCACAGTTAAGCGTTTAAATAAATTGTACTTTTTAAATAGCATACATTTAACCGATGTGCAATTAATTTGTATTGAAGATGCTCAATTTTTAATTCGTCAGAAAACTTATAACGATATTATGCGTTTAGCAGAAAGTATTAATAAAAGCCAGTATGCTATTTTTGCAGATAGTTTTGATTCGCGATTAGAACGCTTTGAAGAAGCTTTTATGTTTGATGCTTATAAGTTTGAAGTTTAAAATAGGCCTAAACTTATAATTATTTAAAAGGATTTTGTGCTTTTCGGTTTTAAATTAATTGAATGAAGCTAATAATTCTCGATTTTTTTTAGAATCTTGGCTAATAATTTAATCTGTCATGAAAAAAAATAAATTAGGAAATCGTTCATTAGCTATTGCTGTATTCTGTATGGCTGTTTGTTTGGTTTTAAAATACTTTAATATATATCAAGGCGATTGGTTAGAAGTGGTATTAGCTGGATTTGAAGCTGCAGTAGTTGGAGGTGTCGCAGATTGGTTTGCTGTTCGGGCTTTATTTCAAGAAATACCTATTCCTATAGTAAAGAAGCACACTAATATTATTGTTAAAAGTCGAGAAAAATTATCTGCAGGTATAGTAGATTTAGTAAATAATGAATGGTTGTCTAAAGCAATGATACGCGATAAAATTACAGCCGTATCTTTAAGTAAGCCTATCGTAGAATATTTATTAAAAGGCGATAATCAGGAATCTATACGTAAAACATTAAAACCAGAATTAGAAAATTTAGTTTTAAAATTAGATCATGAAGATGTTGTTCATACTTTAGAAGGGATTATAAAGCCAGCCGTAAAAGGAAATAACTTAGCAGAACCTTTAGGCAATTTACTAAAGCAAACCATAAGCCAGAAAGATCATTACGGCATGCTTCATGTATTTTTAGATGTTTTAAAAGATAAAATTTCAGCAGATTCTACTTTAGAATTTTTGGTAAACGAAGTACAAATACTAGTAAATAAGCAAAAAGCAGGTTCGCAAATAAAAGGGTTACTGGTAGGTGCAGGCCAAATATTAGGGGCTATTAAGCCTAAACGAATTGCAGAAGGCATTCAAGAACAACTCATTCAACTCATAATAGATATTAAGTCAGATCCCGAGCACCATAAAATTATAGTAGCTTTAGATGCTCAACTTTATAATTATGGAGAACGTTTAGTTCATGGCGAAGAAAAAGCGCAAGCCGATGTAAATGAATTTGGAGAACATTTTCTAGTCCGATTGATAGATTCTGGTATTGTAAAGCAAAGCCTAACGCGATTAAAGGTTATGATAAAAGCCGCTTTATTTGAATCTGAAAATGAGTACACCTTATTATTAAAAGACAAGGTAAATAACATGTTACACGGATTTTATAATGATGCATCTAAAATAGAACAAACAGATGCTTGGTTAAGGTCTACCATACTACAACTTATAGATACGCATCATCATAAAATAGGAGAATTGGTTGGAGAAAGTCTTCAAAAACTTTCTAATGTGGAATTGGTAAAGCAAATAGAGGCTAAGGTAGGGGAAGATTTACAGTATATTCGTTTAAATGGTGCCATTGTTGGTGGAATTGTAGGAATGATTATCATGATATTAAAAATTTTCATTTTAGATATACATTAATAACTATTTTAAAAACTTAAAATTGATGCCTATTCCTTTTCAATTTAAAATTTCTAATTCGTGGTCATTAGAGCACGCATCAAAAATAACATCTAAAGGTGGGTCTATAAAAACACATCAAGTTTTTTTAGAAAAAGGTAAGACACTAGAGGTTTCAGCAGCAAAACCTTTTAAAGGTGATCCATCTAAATATAACCCAGAAGAATTATTGATGGCAGCATTATCATCATGTCATTTTATGTCTTATTTATATGTATGTGAGCAAGCAGGAATTACTATATTAGAATATTCGGATACAGTAGAAGGTATATTAAACTTACAAGCAAACGGAAGCGGAGCCTTTGCCAAAATTAGTCTTAATCCACAAGTAAAAATAGAGAATCAGGATCAAATTCAATTGGCCGAATCACTTCATGAAAAAGCAGGAAATTTATGTTTTATAGCTAATTCTTGTGCATTTAAGATTGAGTATAATTTTTTTGTGGAGGCTTAAATTAAAGTATTTCAGTACTATAGGTTTTATCTCTAAATTTTTATAAAAATGTATTAAAAGATATTGTTTAATTTGGCGTTAGATTTCTTATAAAAATGAATAAACTTACCAATGCCGTTTTGTATTTAATGAGCCTTTCTGCCGGTTTGGTTGTGGCAAATTTATATTACAATCAACCTTTGCTAGGTCAAATAGCAGTAGATTTTGGAGTGTCTGAATCTGAAGTTAGTCATGTAGCATTAAGCACACAATTGGGTTATGCTTTTGGATTGCTTTTTATTATCCCTTTAGGAGATAAAGTCGCTAATCATAAAATTTTGCAAATCGATTTTTTCCTAATGATTTTAGCATTATTAGCAGCAGCAACTTCAAGTTCTTTGTTGTTATTAATAGCGAGTAGTTTTTTTATAGGCTTTACGTCTGCTTTACCACAACTTTTTGTACCAATGGCAGCACAATTAAGTGAAGAAAAAGACCGTGGAAGATCTATTGGTATAGTTATGAGTGGCTTGCTTATAGGTATTTTAGGAAGCCGTGTTATTAGTGGATTTATAGGCGAACAATATGGTTGGAGAACCATGTATTATACGGCAACCATAATAATGGCTATTCTGTTTGTGGTTTTAAGATTTAAATTACCAAAACTAAACCCAGAATTCTCTGGTACGTATGTCAGTTTATTAAAATCTGTCTTTCATTATTTTAAAACAGAACCCACTTTACGTTTAGCAGCATTACGTGGTGCGTTATCTTTTGGTTGCTTAAGTGCTTTTTGGACTACTTTAGTGTTTTTAATGGAAGATAACTTTGGCTATGGAAGTACAGTAACAGGCTTATTCGGGTTACTAGGTATGGGAGGCGCTTTAGGTGCAGCAGTTGTAGGAAAATTAAATGATAAGATGTCGAAAAATAAAATTATTATTTATGCAACATTATTATTAATCGTGTCTTGGCTAGTCTTTCTTGTTTCTGCATATTCGTTAATCGGAATTGTGGTTGGTGTAGTTTTAGTAGACTTAGGGATGCAAGCACTTCATATAACAAATCAGAGTATTATTTTTTCTAAAAACCCAGAAGCACGTAACAGAGTGAATACAGTATATATGGTGTCTTTTTTTATAGGTGGTGCTTTAGGGACATCATTAGGTGCATTAGCTTGGGAGTATTATAAATGGACAGGAGTTTCTGTGTTAGGGTTAATACTTTCCGCTCTTATTTTAATAGTACATATTATATACACTAAAAGAACGTAGTTAGATTTATAGTTAAAAAATCCCAAATTGCTATTTTAAAACAAAAAATACAATCTCCATACAGGCTATGTTTTTTGTTTTAAAATAGGATTTTATAGGGTATTGCTATAAAACTTGGGTAAGATGTTGTATGATTTTCTTGGCATGAACTCTGGAATTTTCTATAAACCATTTGTGAGTTTCCATACCGCCACAAATAACTCCTGCTAGAAATAAACCTTCAATATTAGTTTCCATAGTTTCGTCATTATAATCCGGAATAAACTTACCATCTTCAGAAAACGTAATTCCGGCATCTTCTAATAATTTAATATTAGGCTGATAACCAGTAAGAGCAAGGACGTAATCATTTTTAATAGTAAGTTTCCCTTCAGGCGTATTTACAATAACAGCTTTATCTTTAATTTGTTCTATTTCAGATTTAAAATGTACGGCTATCGATCCTTCTGAGATTCTATTTATAATGTCAGGTTTTACCCAATATTTAACTCGCTCTCCAATCGCATCGCCTCTTATTACCATAGTAACATTTCCGCCTTTGCGGTAAATTTCTAAAGCGGCATCTACAGAGGAATTACTGGCTCCAACAACAACAACATTTTGCATACTATAAGGATGTGCTTCCTTATAGTAATGTGATACCTTAGGTAAATCTTCACCAGGAACATTTAAAGATATTGGGATATCGTAAAAACCTGTAGCTAATATGACCTTTTTAGAGGTGTAGTTTTCTTTATTAGTCTGTATATTAAAGACGTTGCCGTCTTTTACAATTGAATTTGCTTCTTCATATAAGTTGATGTCTAACTGGTTTGAGCTAGCTACACGTCTATAATATTCTAAAGCTTCGTTTCTATTAGGTTTAGGATTATTACTTATAAAAGGGATACCATCAATTTCTAATTTCTCTGAAGTAGAGAAGAAGGTCATGTTTAATGGATAATTATAAATGGAATTGGTTAGAGAACCTTTCTCTATAACAAGATAATTAAGGTTGGTCTCTTTGCAAGCTTTTGCACAAGCGATACCTATAGGACCCGCACCAATAATAATAACGTCTTTTTTTATATTCAAAACAATATGTGTTTAATAATTGTGAGACTTAATTAAAATAAATAAGCAGTCTTTTTATGTTTAAAAATACTATAACTAACTTATTTAACCATGATATTCTCTTACTAATCTATTATATATAGAGTAGTAGGAAAATTTAAAACCTTACATAGTTCTAACTCCCGACTGTTTTTATAGAGTTTTAATTTGTTTTATGATAGAAGCACTAATTTAATGTTGTTGTAAACAAGCACTTTTAGTGTTTAGTTTATGCATAATAATTTAAGTTGCAAGCTAAACATGAATATAACCTATTGGTAATAATGTATTTACAAATTATTTCAAAAAACTTTAAAAAAAGGTTAGGATAAAAGAAATAAAAGGTGGTATATTTGCACCCGCTTAGCGACGCAACTATGGTAGTTTAGTTAAGCAAAAAATTCATTAACAGGCTATTGCAATCGAATTTAAATTATTTTAAAAAAGATTAAATAAAGCATTGTTATTAGAAATAAAGGTTGTAGGTTTGCAGCCGCTAAAAACGGCAACGTTTTTAGAAAAGAAAGTTCTTTACAGTGTGTTTTTATTGGGTTTAAAAAGTTTCGGAAACGGGCTTAAAAAAAACTTCAAAAAAACATTGTGAGATTAAAAAAAGGGTTTTATATTTGCACCCGCTTAACAAGGAAACGCGTTAAGAAATAAAGAGAAATAAGTTCATTAACATATTGAATTGACAGCGTAGATGTTAACTGGAAACGGTTAATGTCACAAAAAAGAATAAACCATTTTGAGTACCAAAATTTAATTCCATTAGTTGTTAAACGTAATAGTGGAAACACTTAAAAATTTAACGATGAAGAGTTTGATCCTGGCTCAGGATGAACGCTAGCGGCAGGCCTAACACATGCAAGTCGAGGGGTAACATTGTGCTTGCACAGATGACGACCGGCGCACGGGTGCGTAACGCGTATGCAATCTACCTTTTACAGGGGGATAGCCCAGAGAAATTTGGATTAATACCTCATAGTATATGGTTGTGGCATCACAATTATATTAAAGATTTATCGGTAAAAGATGAGCATGCGTTCTATTAGTTAGTTGGTAAGGTAACGGCTTACCAAGACCGCGATAGATAGGGGTCCTGAGAGGGAGATCCCCCACACTGGTACTGAGACACGGACCAGACTCCTACGGGAGGCAGCAGTGAGGAATATTGGACAATGGGCGAGAGCCTGATCCAGCCATGCCGCGTGCAGGAAGACTGCCCTATGGGTTGTAAACTGCTTTTATACAGGAAGAAACACTCCCTCGTGAGGGAGCTTGACGGTACTGTAAGAATAAGGATCGGCTAACTCCGTGCCAGCAGCCGCGGTAATACGGAGGATCCAAGCGTTATCCGGAATCATTGGGTTTAAAGGGTCCGTAGGTGGATGATTAAGTCAGAGGTGAAATCTTGCAGCTCAACTGTAAAATTGCCTTTGATACTGGTTATCTTGAGTTATTATGAAGTAGTTAGAATATGTAGTGTAGCGGTGAAATGCATAGATATTACATAGAATACCAATTGCGAAGGCAGATTACTAATAATATACTGACACTGATGGACGAAAGCGTGGGTAGCGAACAGGATTAGATACCCTGGTAGTCCACGCCGTAAACGATGGTTACTAGCTGTTCGGTCGCAAGACTGAGTGGCTAAGCGAAAGTGATAAGTAACCCACCTGGGGAGTACGTTCGCAAGAATGAAACTCAAAGGAATTGACGGGGGCCCGCACAAGCGGTGGAGCATGTGGTTTAATTCGATGATACGCGAGGAACCTTACCAGGGCTTAAATGTAGATTGACAGGACTAGAGATAGTTTTTTCTTCGGACAATTTACAAGGTGCTGCATGGTTGTCGTCAGCTCGTGCCGTGAGGTGTCAGGTTAAGTCCTATAACGAGCGCAACCCCTGTTGTTAGTTGCCAGCGAGTGATGTCGGGAACTCTAACAAGACTGCCAGTGCAAACTGTGAGGAAGGTGGGGATGACGTCAAATCATCACGGCCCTTACGTCCTGGGCTACACACGTGCTACAATGGTAGGGACAGAGAGCAGCCACACCGCGAGGTGGAGCGAATCTATAAACCCTATCACAGTTCGGATCGGAGTCTGCAACTCGACTCCGTGAAGCTGGAATCGCTAGTAATCGCATATCAGCCATGATGCGGTGAATACGTTCCCGGGCCTTGTACACACCGCCCGTCAAGCCATGGAAGTTGGAAGTGCCTGAAGTCCGTCACCGCAAGGAGCGGCCTAGGGTAAAGTCGATAACTAGGGCTAAGTCGTAACAAGGTAGCCGTACCGGAAGGTGCGGCTGGAACACCTCCTTTCTAGAGAAAGACGACTATTGGAAGATAGTAAAGGTTTTGCAAAAGGAATGATTTATTCTTAGCTGTTAATTTAAAGAAATACTTATTATAGTTAGAGTCTCATAGCTCAGCTGGTTAGAGCGCTACACTGATAATGTAGAGGTCGGCAGTTCGAGTCTGCCTGAGACTACTAAATATAATGAGAAAAGGAAATTTTAGAAGTTGGGTATTAGTTGTTAGTTCATTGTTAATCGTTGTTAGATACAATGAGGATCTAGGGACTAAAAACAAACAACTAAGAACTCAAAACTAAATTTGGGGGATTAGCTCAGCTGGCTAGAGCGCCTGCCTTGCACGCAGGAGGTCATCGGTTCGACTCCGATATTCTCCACAACGGCATAAGATTCAAGCTAATTTAATTAGTAAGAACAGCCACACGTTCATTGACATATTGAAAAAGATACATAAAAATACATTAAGATATTAGCTTATGTAGTATTGCACATACTATATAGGTTAAATTTTAAACAATAATAATTCGTTTTTAGTTAAAGTTTACGAGCTTTTAACTAAAAACAAACTCATTAAAAAAGCAAAAAGTACAATAAGCTAAATAAGGGCGTATGGGGAATGCCTAGGCTCTCAGAGGCGATGAAGGACGTGATAAGCTGCGAAAAGTTGCGGGGATTGGCACATACAATGTGATCCGCAAATATCCGAATGGGGCAACCCACTATATTGAAGATATAGTATCCTTAGGGAGGCAAACCCGGAGAACTGAAACATCTAAGTACCCGGAGGAGAAGAAAACAAAAGTGATTCCGTAAGTAGTGGCGAGCGAACGCGGATTAGCCCAAACCAGTGTTGTTACGGCAACATTGGGGTTGTAGGACCACATTATTCAGACCATGATGAATTAGAACACTTTGGAAAGAGTGACCATAGAGGGTGATAGTCCCGTATAGGTAAAGATTGGCGCGATAGTGGTATCCTGAGTAGTGCGGGGCACGTGAAACCCTGTGTGAATTTGGCGGGACCATCCGTTAAGGCTAAATACTCCTGAGAGACCGATAGTGAACTAGTACCGTGAGGGAAAGGTGAAAAGAACCCTGAATAAGGGAGTGAAATAGATCCTGAAACCATACGCTTACAAGCGGTCGGAGCCCATTAGGGTGACGGCGTGCCTTTTGCATAATGAGCCTACGAGTTACCGTTGCTAGCAAGGTTAAGTGATTAAGTCACGGATCCGTAGCGAAAGCGAGTCTGAATAGGGCGCTTTAGTTAGTAGTGGTAGACGCGAAACCGTGTGATCTACCCATGGGCAGGTTGAAGCTGTAGTAACATACAGTGGAGGACCGAACCGGTTGACGTTGAAAAGTCTTCGGATGACCTGTGGGTAGGGGTGAAAGGCCAATCAAACTCGGAAATAGCTCGTACTCCCCGAAATGCATTTAGGTGCAGCGTTGCAATATAGTTTTATAGAGGTAGAGCTACTGATTGGATGCGGGGGCTTCACCGCCTACCAATTCCTGACAAACTCCGAATGCTATAAAATGTTCTGCAGCAGTGAGGGCATGGGTGCTAAGGTCCATGTCCGAGAGGGAAAGAACCCAGACCATCAGCTAAGGTCCCCAAATATATGTTAAGTTGAAAAAACGCGGTTGAACTGCTTTGACAGCTAGGATGTTGGCTTGGAAGCAGCCATTCATTTAAAGAGTGCGTAACAGCTCACTAGTCGAGCGGTTCGGCATGGATAATAATCGGGCATAAACATATTACCGAAGCTATGGACAAGCAATTGTGGTAGGGGAGCATTCTATTTGTGTTGAAGGTGTACTGCGAGGTATGCTGGAACGGATAGAAAAGAAAATGTAGGCATAAGTAACGATAATGCGGGCGAGAAACCCGCACTCCGAAAGACTAAGGTTTCCTCAGCTATGCTAATCAGCTGAGGGTTAGTCGGGACCTAACGCGAACCCGAAAGGGGTAGTGGATGGACAACAGGTTAATATTCCTGTACCTGCTCTCAATAAAAGTGACGGAGGCGTATATTTGGTGCGTACTGACGGAATAGTACGTTGAAGGATGTGGTAACACTCCGATAGTACACTGCGACTACGGTCAAGGTGATAATCCAGAGAAGCGACTTCCAAGAAAAGCGAGAGAAGCAGCCCGTACCCTAAACCGACACAGGTAGTTGGGATGAGAATTCTAAGGAGCTCGAGAGATTCATGGTTAAGGAACTAGGCAAAATAGACCCGTAACTTCGGGAGAAGGGTCGCCCATCTTCGGATGGGCCGCAGTGAAAAGGTCCAGGCGACTGTTTATCAAAAACACAGGGCTATGCTAAATTGAAAGATGACGTATATGGCCTGACACCTGCCCGGTGCTGGAAGGTTAAGTGGTGGGCTTAGCAGTAATGCGAAGGTCTAAAATGAAGCCCCAGTAAACGGCGGCCGTAACTATAACGGTCCTAAGGTAGCGAAATTCCTTGTCGGGTAAGTTCCGACCTGCACGAATGGTGCAACGATCTGGACACTGTCTCAACCATGAGCTCGGTGAAATTGTAGTATCGGTGAAGATGCCGATTACCCGCAGTGGGACGAAAAGACCCCGTGCACCTTTACTATAGCTTAGTATTGGTTTTGGATAAGTAATGTGTAGGATAGGTGGGAGACTTTGAAGCGGCATCGCTAGGTGTTGTGGAGTCATTGTTGAAATACCACCCTTTGCTTATCTAGAGTCTAACCTTCTTCAGAAGGGACAGTGCTTGGTGGGTAGTTTGACTGGGGTGGTCGCCTCCAAAAGAGTAACGGAGGCTTCTAAAGGTTCCCTCAGCACGCTTGGTAACCGTGCGTAGAGTGCAATGGCATAAGGGAGCTTGACTGAGAGACCTACAAGTCGATCAGGTACGAAAGTAGAGCATAGTGATCCGGTGGTTCCGCATGGAAGGGCCATCGCTCAAAGGATAAAAGGTACGCCGGGGATAACAGGCTGATCTCCCCCAAGAGCTCATATCGACGGGGGGGTTTGGCACCTCGATGTCGGCTCGTCACATCCTGGGGCTGGAGAAGGTCCCAAGGGTTGGGCTGTTCGCCCATTAAAGTGGCACGCGAGCTGGGTTCAGAACGTCGTGAGACAGTTCGGTCTCTATCTACTGTGGGCGTTAGAAATTTGAGTGGATCTGACTCTAGTACGAGAGGACCGAGTTGGACCAACCTCTGGTGTATCTGTTGTTCCGCCAGGAGCATTGCAGAGTAGCTACGTTGGGAAGGGATAAGCGCTGAAAGCATATAAGCGCGAAACCCACCACAAGATGAGATTTCTTTAAAGGGTCGTGGGAGATGACCACGTTGATAGGCTATAGGTGTAAAGACAGTAATGTCATAGCCGAGTAGTACTAATAACCCATAGGCTTATTGTACGCCTGTTTTTTTAGACGAGTACAAGAATTATTATTAGAGTATATATGTATATAACCTCCGGGTATTTTTCAATATGTTAAGATATTTGCGCTAGGAGCGCGGTTGATAGTTGTTAGTTCATGGTTATTAGTTGGAAAAAGATCCAACAACCAAAAACTACAAACCAACAACCAACAATTTAAGGTGATTATTGCGATGGGGCTCACCTCTTACCATTCCGAACAGAGAAGTTAAGCCCATTAGCGCCAATGGTACTGCATTTGTGGGAGAGTAGGTCGTCGCCTTTTTTAAACTAATCCTGAACAATATTTTGTTCAGGATTTTTTTTTGTTTATAATCTAACCTTACTACTTCATAGTAATATAATGTTACATAAAAAAAGCCCAACATACATATGTTAGGCTTTGTCGTAGTTTGAGTTAGTGGTATATCTATTTTTTATGATTAAACATACTGTCCATAATCTTCATTAGTCCTTTATAGGCAAAGAATATCGCACATATACATACGATACCGCCTAAGATTAAAATGGGGATGAATAATGGCTTTTCTCTATTAGTAAGAGCAATATGAAGAAGCGTAGGACCAAGAAACATACAAGCTAAGGAAATGCCCATTTTCTTTAAACCAACTACAAGAATTTCTTTTTCTGTTTTATTTGTTTCCATTACTAAAAGCACTAATAGCTGTTCTAACATTTTTATGTTCTACTAGAAGCTGTTCGGCTTCTTGATAGTTGACTTTTAATTCTGACATAATCATTTTAATACCACGGTCTACAAGCTTTTCATTGCTTAATTGCATGTCTACCATTTTATTATCTTTAACTTTTCCTAATTGAATCATAGTTGCAGTAGAAATCATGTTTAATACTAACTTCTGTGCAGTACCTGCTTTCATTCTAGAGCTCCCTGTTAAGAATTCTGGCCCTACAATAACTTCAATCGGAAATTGTGCTGTTAATGAAAGCGGACTGTTTTCATTGCATGTAATACATCCTGTAACAATTTGGTTAGCATTACAAGTTTTTAATGCAGAAATGACATAAGGAGTCGTTCCTGAAGCAGCTATACCTATAACCACGTCTTTTGAGGTTACATTATGCTCTAACAAATCTTTCCAACCTTGCGTTTTTGAATCTTCTGCAAATTCTACAGCATCGCGTATGGCTTTATCACCACCTGCAATTAATCCAATAACTACATTAGAGTCTACTCCAAAAGTAGGTGGACATTCTGATGCATCTACAACTCCTAATCTACCGCTTGTACCTGCCCCTATATAAAATAAGCGCCCACCTAATTTAAGTTTAGAAACGGTTTGATGAATAAGCATTTCTATTTGTGGTAAGGCTTTTTCTATAGCAAAAGGAACTGTTTTATCTTCATTATTAATATTAATTAATAAATCAGAAATACTCATTTTTTCTAAATTATTATATTTAGAATTTGCTTCTGTAGTCTTAATAAAATTCATGCCGCAAATATAAAAATTAAAAAAAAATGAATGCTATGTAAATATTAATTATAACAAAAAAGGCTCCATATTTGGAACCTTTTTTATAAATGTATTTATTTGTATGTTAAATCATTACTATGATAATGTACTTAAAATAGTATTTAACGTAGTACTAGGTCTCATTGCTTTAGTCGTTAAATCTGTACTAGGTAAATAGTAGCCCTTAATATCAACAGATTTACCTTGAATTGAATTTAATTCTTCAACTATTTTTTCTTCATTTTTAGCTAATGTTTTAGCAACTTCTGTGAACGTAGACTTAAGACTTTCGTCTTTAGTTTGTGCAGCTAGTGCTTCAGCCCAATAAAGTGCTAAATAAAAGTGACTTCCACGGTTATCTAATTCATTAACTTTTCGTGATGGAGATTTTCCGTTATCTAATAATTTTCCAGTAGCCTCATCTAAAGTCTCAGCTAATACTAAAGCTTTATTATTTTTAGTAGTTTCAGACATATGTTCAAGAGATACTGCTAATGCTAAAAACTCACCTAAAGAATCCCAACGTAAGTGGTTTTCTTCTAAAAGTTGCTGAACGTGTTTAGGAGCAGAACCTCCAGCACCAGTTTCAAATAATCCACCTCCATTCATTAATGGTACAATAGATAACATTTTTGCACTTGTTCCTAATTCTAAAATCGGGAATAAATCTGTTAGATAGTCACGTAAAACATTTCCTGTAACAGATATGGTATCTTCACCTTTTTTAATGCGTGCAAGTGTAAAATGAGTAGCTTCTTCTGGTGAAAGTACTCTAATATCTAATCCAGATGTATCATGATTAGGTAAATATTTTTCTACTTTTTTAATTAATTCTGCATCATGAGCTCTGTTTTTATCTAACCAAAATACTGTAGGTGTATTGGTTGCTCTTGCTCTACTTACTGCTAATTTTATCCAGTCTTGAATTGGAGCGTCTTTAACTTGGCACATTCTCCATATATCTCCAGCTTCTACAGTATGTTCTATTAATACATTATCTTCTGCATCAATTACGCGTACAACACCGTCTGTTGCAATCTCGAATGTTTTATCATGAGACCCATATTCTTCAGCTTTTTGTGCCATAAGTCCTACGTTAGGAACCGTTCCCATTGTAGTAGGATCGAAAGCACCATGTTCTTTACAGAAATCTATGGTTGCTTGGTAAATACTTGCATAACTACTATCAGGAATAATTGCTTTAGTATCTTGTTGTGTTCCTGAAGCATTCCACATCTGTCCTGAAGTACGTATCATTGCAGGCATAGAGGCATCTATAATAATATCACTAGGAACGTGTAAATTGGTTATTCCTTTATCAGAGTCTACCATAGCTAATGCTGGTCCGTTTTGGAAAGCTTCATCGATATCTGCAAGGATTTCAGCGCGTTTATCTTCAGGTAAAACTTGAATAGTACTTAATAAATTACCGAAACCATTATTTACATCTACTCCAATACTTTCAAGAGTTTCTCCGTGTTTAGCAAATACATCTTTAAAAAATACACGTACAGCATGACCAAAAATGATAGGGTCTGACACCTTCATCATTGTTGCCTTCATGTGTAAAGACATTAGTACATCTTGATCTTTAGCATCTTTAATTTGAGTTTCTAAAAATGAAATTAAAGCTTTTTTACTCATTACTGTACCATCAATAATTTCACCTTCTAAAAGTGATAATTTATCTTTTAATACAGTTGAATTTCCTTTGGTATCTTCAAATTCAATGCTAATAGAAGTTGGTTTATTAAGAGTAACAGATTTTTCGTTGTGAGCAAAATCTCCTTCAGCCATAGTTGCAACGTGTGTTTTAGAGTCTGCACTCCATGCACCCATAGAATGTGGATTTTTTTTGGCGTAATTTTTAACTGCTTTTGGAGCTCTACGATCTGAATTCCCTTCACGTAATACTGGATTAACAGCACTACCTTTTATTTTATCGTATCTTGATTTTATTTCTTTTTCTGCATCTGTTTTAGGTTCGTCTGGATAATTTGGTAACTTATATCCTTGGCTTTGTAATTCTTTAATAGCAGCGTTAAGTTGTGGCACAGAAGCACTAATATTTGGTAGTTTAATAATATTAGCTTCAGGTTTTTTAGCCAATTCACCTAACTCTGTAAGAGCATCTGGTAACTGTTGTTCTTCAGTTAAGAAGTCTGAAAAGTTAGCAATAATCCTACCAGCTAGAGAGATATCTCTAGTTTCTACATTAATTCCAGAAGGATTTAAAAATGCTTGAACAATTGGTAAGAAAGAATAAGTAGCTAAAGCCGGTGCTTCATCTGTTTTGGTGTAAATAATACGTGAGCTGTATGCCATTTTAACTTGTTTTATAGTAATTTTTTTTTGTCGAAAAAATGAATGATATTTTCGTGGATTGCAAATATACAAAAAAGCTAATGTTTAATTATAATGAATTAAAATTAGAACACGCTTTTAGTTATTTTAAATGTATTAACTTCTTGTTTTTGTTAGAAATAAATTACAAATTTAGGATTTATACTGTGTTTATATAATTTATTATTTATTAAACTTTAAGACCGTTTATCTTCTAGTTTTAAAGCAAAACAAAAGCCATATCAAGATAGTTAAACTATACTGACATGGCTTTCTCTGAAATAGTATTTTTAATGTATCAGTCTATGAGCTGATGACGTTCAGAATTAAATCTTACTAGTTTTCATAAAAAAATTCACTATTTCAAAATTGAAACATTTAACGTTCAAAATGTATTTACTAGTTACTAAATGTTTCTCTTTTAATTTGTTATTGATTCATCTATCAATACATATTTAAGTATTGATTAAAAACATCATACTTTTAATAAAGTAAATCTGACTAGCAATACTTTTTATTAAAAATGTTTCATGATAATTATATCAAAAGATCAATCAACAATTTAAAAGAACTTTAAAACTCTATATAAGCTTTTAAAGGTCTTATAAAGATAAGAAATATTATTAGTTTTTTATGGTTTTTAACATTTTAATTATCAACAACTTATAAACCTATGTTATTAACATTTGTTCATAAAAAAAGTCCTAACATCATGTTAGGACTTTTATTTATTATAAGTAGAAAATTATTTGTTTCTTCTTTCTTTAATTCTTGCTTTTTTACCAGTAAGACCTCTAAAGTAGAAAATACGAGCTCTACGAACTTTACCTTTTTTATTGATTTCAATTTTTTGTAAAGCTGGCATATTTACAGGGAATATACGCTCTACACCAACTGTACCAGACATTTTTCTGATAGTAAATGTTTCAGATGCACCAGTACCTCTTTTTTGAATAACAACTCCTCTAAAAAACTGAGTACGTACTTTTTCACCTTCTCTAATTTCATAGTACACAGTAATTGTGTCTCCAGCCCCAAATTCTGGGAATTCTTTTTTTGTTACAAATTCGTCTTGTACAAATTTTATTAAAGATTCCATATCTTTATTATTTAATTATAGTTAATTCAAAGCAACATACACGATTTTCGCCAGAGGTTGGTTAGAAATTGGGTGCAAAAATAATGATTTTTTTTGTATAAACAACACTTAATTGTTAAAAATGTTTTACTCTTCTAATAGATCTGGTCTGCGTGCTTTGGTACGCTCAAAAGCTTGATCTTCACGCCATTTCTCTATTTTTGGAAAATTTCCGCTAAAGAGAATTTCAGGAACTTTTAAACCTTTATACTCTCTAGGTCGGGTGTAAATAGGTGGTGCCAATAGGTTGTCTTGGAAAGAATCTGTTAAAGCAGAAGTCTCATTACCTAAAACTCCAGGAATTAATCTAATTATAGCATCGCATAATACGGCTGCTCCTAATTCACCTCCAGATAATACATAGTCACCTATAGATATTTCTTTTGTGATAAATAAATCGCGTACACGTTGGTCTACACCTTTATAATGGCCACAAAGAATAATTATATTTTCTTTTAACGATAATGTGTTTGCGAGTCCTTGTTTTAAAGTTTCTCCATCGGGAGTCATATATATTACTTCGTCGTAATGGCGTTCAGATTTTAATTTAGTGATGCATTTATCAATGGGTTCAATAAGCATAACCATTCCAGCGCCACCTCCAAATTGGTAATCGTCTATAGTTTTATAGTTATCTGTTGTATAATCTCTTAAATTATGAAAATGAACTTCAACTAAATTAGCTTCAATAGCTCGTTTTAAGATAGATGCTTCAAACGGACTTTTAAGTAATTCTGGTAAAACTGTAATGATATCTATGCGCATGGCTTCAATTTAAATCAGGTGCAAAGATGCGAAGAATGGATTTAAAAACCGAAGATATTTATCTCTCAAATGTAAATAACAAAAAAGTCCATACTTAGTTGTACGGACTTTTATATTTTAATGTTTATCGTTTTTTAAACGTTTCCTTTTTGTTTGTTAAGTTCGTCTTGTAATTGTCTGCGAACTTTCTGTTCACGTTCTAAAGCCGTTTTTCGGTGTTCATCAAACTCTTCTTCAATTTCTGCAAGCATACGTTTAGCATCTCTGGTAACCGAATTACTATTTTTAAATTTATAGATAAAGAAAAGTAAACAAATTAATAGCCCGCCAATTATAGACCAAATAATAGTATTATAAGTGGTTTTACTTAATTGCATCCCTAAAAACTCCATACTATCCTTCTCTTTATTAGTAAGATCAAGGGTGTTTTGAGTTTCGTTTAATTTAGATTTTAATGTAGCAATTTCGTTTGCTTGTTGATTTACTACAATTTGAGTTTCATCTAAATCTTTTCTAATAGCCTGTAAAGAGTCTAAAGTGTGAGATTTTAATGTTTGTAACCATGCTTTTTTAACAACTTTATAATTCTGATAGTTATTTGATTTTTGAATGATATATTCAAATTGATTATCTAATGTACCTTCATTTAAAGATAGATTAGAATCTGAGTCTGATTCAGAATTAGTTTGTGCTGATAAAGTGATGGTAAGCAAACACATAAATAAAGTGCTTGCAATGGTTTTTACTACATTCATTATAGAAGTCTTATTTTAGAATTTTTTTTGGATGTCACGAATTTAAAAAATAATGTTTATGTACAGTCTTTAAATTTGTAAAAAAAGCTTATTAGAGCAAGGTTTAATATATACGGTAAAACGGTATAAAAAGTTGATTATTATTGATATTAGTTCATCAAACAAATCTTAATTTTTATAACTGTCTGAATATTATGGATATATTGTTAATTAAATAATTAAAAGTTTTTTTAAACTATTTTTTTAATTAGGAATACTTGTAAAGGAAAACTGCTTAATTAATGTAAAGTTTATTGGTCTTATAAAGAGGATTGAAATAGAATTAAGATCTCGTTTTATACTTTATGGATAAATTAAACCCTCTAGAATGTACTAGAGGGTTTTGTTTAAATGTATAAAGGGATAAAACTTTTATCTAAAATTATAACGTTCTTTTTCTCCTCTATTATTTATTAATTCAATTTGTAAAGGCTCATAAGGCGATTTATTTTTAAGTATATTTTGTACATCGTCTATTGAATTTACTTTTTGAGTATTTATAGCTGTAATAATAGTACCTTCGCTTATACCATTTTGTTTCCAATACTGTGCATATTCGTCATTAAGTCTAATGATTTTTACACCATTTTCTAAATTGAATTTTTTAAGATCTTCCTTTTCTGTATTTTTTATTACACCTACTAAAGGCATAGTAAATGTTTGATTTCTAATTAATTTAACAGATATTTCTTTTAAATCGCCATCTCTTAATACCGTAACATTTACAACATCATCTGGACGTTTTGTATTTAAATGGCCTCTTAAATTAGCAAATTTGGTTATTTTAACTTGATCTACTTTCTTAATAATATCTCCTTTTTTAATACCTGCAACTTCCGCTCCAGAACCTTCTTCTACACTATCTACATAGAAGCCTTCTGTATCTGTAATATTTAATTTTTCTGCAAATGCATTATTTAAAGCAACGCCATTAACTCCCAAAATTCCATTTTGAACATTACCATATTCCATAATATCTTCAATTACTTTTCTAGCGATATTACTTGGTACAGCAAAAGAATATCCAATGTACGATCCTGTTTGCGAAGATATGGCAGTATTTATTCCTATTAAATCTCCATTAGCATTTACTAAAGCACCACCAGAATTTCCAGGGTTTACAGCTGCATCAGTTTGTATAAACGATTGGTAACTGTCTCCTGTTAAATCTCTAGATTTTGCACTAATTATACCTGCGGTTACCGTAGAGGTTAAATTAAAAGGATTCCCAACCGCAAGCACCCATTCTCCAAGTTTAACCTGGTCGCTATCACCAAAAGCTGTATATGGCAAATCTTCTTCTGTGTCAATTTTTAACAATGCAATATCTGTTTTGTCATCGCTTCCAATAATTTTAGCACTATATTCTCTATTGTCATTTAATGTAACCGTAAGTTCTTGAGAGTTATTAATGACATGATTATTGGTAATAATATAACCGTCTGGTGAAATAATTACTCCAGAACCTGTACCAACCTGTGGTCTTGCCGAACTTCTTCCTAAAAATAAATCTTGATAGGTCATTCTCCCCGATACAATAGAAGTGTTTTTAACATGCACCACACTATGAACCGTGTTTTCTGCGGCAGTTGTAAAATCAGGAGCGTTATTTATTAAATTTGCATTTGTAATATTAGCTGTAGGTATAAAACTACTTGGTCTAGATTCTGTTTTTGTAATCACCAAAGCATCATCTTTTTCCAAAAACATGGTGTATGCGCCAAGTGTTAATATACCACCAAGAGCAGAAGCAACGACTAGGGTTAATATTTTTTTCATGTTTAGTGTATTTAGGTTATTAATAATAAAGATTAAAATTAATTCTTTATCGCGTAATATAGGAGGTCTTTAACGCTATTTAACTAACTATTAAAGAGATTTTAACACTCCAAATAATAGTTAAATATTCCTATATTTGTCATCAATTATGACACATACTTTTTATAAATACCAAGGAACAGGGAATGATTTTGTGATGATAGATAATCGACAAAATACATTCAATAAACAAGATACAGCACTTATTAATCGCTTATGTGATAGACGGTTTGGAATTGGAGCAGATGGATTAATTTTATTAGAAAATCATCCAGATGTCGATTTTAAAATGGTGTATTATAATGCAGATGGCAACGAGAGTACTATGTGCGGAAATGGCGGACGCTGTTTGTCTCAGTTTGCAAAAGATTTAAAAGTGATTGATAAAAAAGCGTCATTTGAAGCTATAGATGGCATGCACCATGTTGTTTTTGATGGAGATTTAATACAATTGCAAATGCAAGATGTTCCAACAGTAGAGGACCATGGAACATATGTGTTTTTAAATACAGGATCTCCTCATCATGTACAGTTTGAAGATCACATAGAGTCTTTTGATATTAAAGCACTTGGAAGCACAATTAGATATGGTGCTCCTTATTATAAAGAGGGGACAAATGTAAATTTTGTTAAGAAAATTTCTAGTGATGCTTTTGAAGTTAGAACCTACGAAAGAGGTGTAGAAGACGAAACCCTATCTTGTGGTACAGGTGTAACTGCCGTAGCAATTGCTATGAATTATTTAGGAGAAACACCAGAAAACACAGTGCATTTAAAAGTTAAAGGCGGAGAATTAAAAGTTTCTTTTACTAAAACAGAACAAGGGTATACTAATGTTTGGCTAATAGGTCCGGCTAAACAAGTGTTTAAAGGTGAAATAGAATGGTAACCTTAAAAGGAGAACATGTATATTTACGTGCTTTAGAGCCCGAAGATTTAGATTTTATTCATGAAGTAGAAAATGATGAATCTATTTGGGAACTTAGCAATACACAAACGCCTTATTCTAGATTTTTAATTAAACAATATTTAGACCATTCACATCTAGATATTTATGAAGCTAAACAATTGCGTTTAGTGATATCTGATTATAATCATAACACAATTGGTTTAATAGATATCTTTGATTTTGAATTTAAAAACAGAAAAGCAGGAATAGGTATTTTAATAACTAATGAAGCTAAACGCTCTAAAGGGCTAGGTAGTGAAGCCTTATCGCTTTTAATAAATTATTGTTTTACCCAACTTCAATTACATCAAGTATATTGTAATATATCAGAAGATAATATTGCTAGTATTAAATTGTTTACCAAACAAGGATTCCAAAAAATAGGATTAAAAAAAGACTGGAATTTTGTTAATGGCGCATATAAAAATGAATTTCTTTTACAATTAATTAATAACTAATGTATATAAAAAAAATTATTGTAGCCATAGTTCTTCTAGGGCTTGTAGTGGCTGCTTTTTTTGCAAATTATGTTTATTCGGCAATGTTTAAACCTAATACTGCTTTTAATAATGATACAGCTTATGTTTATATTCCTACAGGTGCAACTTATCAAGATGTACGTGAACAATTAAAACCACTTTTAAAAGATCTAGGTACATTTGATGCTTTAGCAGAACGTAAACAATATACTACACATATTAAAGCTGGAAAATTTAGTCTTACTAAAGGAATGAATAATAACGATATTATTAACTCAATACGTATTAAAAACATTCCAGTGCAAGTTGCATTTAATAATCAAGAGAGTATAGCAAAACTTGCTAGTCGTATTTCTGTGCAAATCGAAGCAGATAGTTTGTCTTTAATAAAAGCCATGACTGATACTTTATTTTTAACAACCAATAACTTTTCCAAAACAACTATGTTGGGAATGTATATTCCTAATAGTTATGAGTTTTTCTGGAATACATCTGGAGAAGAATTTAGAGATCGTATGTTAAAAGAATATCACAGATTCTGGAATGCTAAAAGAATTGAAAAGGCTAAAGCTATTGGCTTAACTCCAAATGAAGTTATTACTTTGGCTTCAATAGTACATGAAGAATCCAAAGCAGCCGATGAGCAACCACGTATTGCAGGTGTATACCTAAACAGACTAAAAGTGGGAATGCCATTGCAAGCAGATCCTACTTTAAAATTTGCAGCATATCAATTACCTGAATATAAAGATACGGTTATAAAGCGTGTTTTAAACAAGCATAAGCTTATAGAATCTCCATACAATACATATTTATATGTAGGTTTACCTCCAGGACCAATAGCTATGGCAGATCTTACAGCTATAGAAGCTGTGTTAAACGCAGAAAATCATGGGTATTATTATTTTGCAGCCGATCCAGATCGTATAGGCTATCACCGATTTGCTAAAAATTTAAGTCAGCATAATGCCAATGCTAGAGCTTACCAAAACTATCTAAACCGTCAAGGAATCACACAATAATGTGCTAATCTAGAATTTTAACAATAATTTATGTAATATTTTACTTACGAGTAAAGGGTATGAAAATAGGCTCTGATCTCGGTTAAAATATACATTTTTAGGTAAATAGAGGGGGTGAAAAACTGTTAAATGATTAATTTTCAGATTAATAAAATTTGTTGTACATTTGCCGACTGAAATTTTCAAGTAAGGAGTATTTATTACTTGAAGAAATTAAATGGTATGATAAAAAATATTGGAAGTTATTTATTCGTAATTCTTGCAATATGTTCTTTGGCTTTTTATTCGTTTTCATCAAAAGAAACTTTTAAAGTTGGGGACAGTTATTTAACAGAAGGCTTAGCCTTAAATTACAACATGGTTAATGATAGTGTTAGCCATAACAATGCAAAAGCATTAAAAACAGATATTGCAAGTTCATTTTCGCCATCATTAGGAAAAACGTATGTTGGCTTTAAAGAAGCTTTAGGTTTTAAAGAATCTAGAGGTAATTATTTTACAGTTAATACACTAGGGTATTTAGGGAAATACCAATTTGGTAAAGAAACTTTAAAAATTATTGGAATTCATAATCCGGTACAGTTTCTTAAAAATCCTGAATTACAGGAAAAAGCATTTTTAGCAAATGCAGAACGTAACAAATGGATTTTACGTCGAGACATTAAAAAATATGTCGGTAAAAAAATAAATGGCGTTGTAATTACCGAATCCGGTATACTTGCTGCGGCACATTTATCTGGTCCAGGAAACGTAAAGAAATACTTAAGAAGTCATGGTTCTACAAGTTTTTCTGATGCTTATGGTACTACAATTGAGTATTATATGAAGAAATTTTCTGGTTACGATACATCTTTCGTAAAACCAAACAAGAAAGCTAAAGTTGTTAAAGCTTAAGTTTTAATACCTTTTGTGAATAATAAATATTGAAGGCCTCTTGTGGAGGTCTTCAGTGTTTTTAGTCCATTCTGAAGCTGTTTTGGTTTTAATAAACTCTGTAGGTAGTGTAATATCGCACGCTACACAAACCATAGTGTTTTTGCTTAAAATATTAGAGATGTCTTCAAGCATTTTATTATTGCGATAGGGCGTTTCAATAAAAATTTGTGACTGATTATGCTCAAAAGATAAACGTTCTAAACGTTTCAATTCTTGTTTTCTTTCGTTTTTATCTATCGGTAAATACCCATTAAACGAAAATCCTTGTCCATTCATTCCAGAGCTCATAAGAGCAAGTAGGATAGAAGATGGTCCAACTAATGGTATGACTTGTATGTTTTGCTCATGTGCAATTTTTACAATATCAGATCCAGGATCTGCTACACTAGGGCAGCCTGCTTCAGAGAGTAATCCAACATTTGTTCCTTTTAAACACGGCTCTAAAAAACTAGGCATATCGCTAGGTTCTGTAAACTTGTTTAAATGAAACATTTTTAAAGTAGCTTGTTTTGTGTTTGGAGAAATACGTTTGATGAAGCGTCGTGCTGTTTTTTCGTTCTCAACAATAAAAACAGACGTAGTTTCAATGGTGTTTTTTACAGATATGGGCAATACTTCTAAAGGATCATTGTCGCCTAAAGTAGTTGGAATAAGATAAAGTTTTCCTAAAGAAGATGTCATACAGGTAAAAAGTTAATTTGATTTAAAATACCGTTTTTTAAATCTTGTTATTGTAATTTACTTGCAATAATATCGCAAGCTTCGTCTAACATTTTATAAACGTTTTCGAAACCATGAGTACCACCGTGATAAGGATCTGGCACATCGTAATCTTGGTTAGGATACACTTCGTTTAAAATCATTTTTACTTTCGATTTATCTTTTTCATTACGAGCCAAGTGTAAAATATCTCTATAATTAGCTCGGTCCATAGCGTAAATAATATCAAAATCGTCAAAATCTTTTACAGTAAACTGTCTACCCATTAAATTAGAAATATTAATTCCATAATTATTCCCTACAGTTATTGATCGGTTATCTGGATGAGATCCAATATGATAACTGGAGGTTCCGGCAGAATCTACAATAAAATCGTCATAAGGTAACTTAGAGCGTAAAATACCTTCTGCCAATGGAGATCGGCAAATATTCCCAAGGCAAACCATAAGTATTTTAGTCATTGTAAAAAGGTTTTAAACAGAAAGTTTTTTTGTAATATCTTCTACATATTTTTTGAATTGCTTGTCTGTAGTCGATAAATTATCTACAGTTTTACAAGCGTGAAGTACTGTAGCATGATCACGTTTACCAATTTGAGAACCAATACTAGCTAAAGATGCTTTGGTGTATTTTTTAGCAAAAAACATAGCGAGCTGTCTGGCTTGTACAATATGTCGTTTTCTAGTTTTAGATTGTAGGGTGTCTACGTTCATCTGAAAATAATCTGAGACTACTTTTTGGATGTAATCTATAGAAACTTCACGCTTAGTGTTTTTAACAAATTTTTCAACAATTTGTTTGGCAAGGTCTAAGGTGATTTCTTTTTTATTAAAAGACGATTGTGCAATTAAAGAAATAATGGCACCTTCTAGTTCTCTAACATTGGTTTTAATGTTTTTGGCAACATATTCCACTATATCATCAGGCATATCTACACCATCTCGATATAATTTGTTTTTTAAAATAGATACGCGTGTTTCAAAATCTGGACTTTGCAATTCTGCAGAAAGCCCCCATTTAAAACGAGATAATAAACGTTGTTCGATATCTTGCATGTCTACAGGTGCTTTATCACTTGTTAAAATAACTTGCTTGCCATTTTGGTGTAAGTGATTAAATATGTGGAAAAACACATCCTGAGTTCCTGTCTTACCAGATAAAAATTGAACATCGTCAATAATTAATACATCTATTATTTGATAGAAATGAATAAAGTCATTTCTGTTATTCTTTTTAACAGAATCTATATACTGTTGCGTGAACTTTTCAGCAGAAATATATAAAACCGTTTTTTCTGGATACTTGTCTTTAATTTCAACTCCAATAGCGTGTGCAATGTGAGTTTTTCCAAGTCCTACTCCTCCAAAGATTAGTAAAGGATTAAAAGAAGTTCCTCCTGGTTTTGCAGAAACAGCTAAACCAGCGCTTCTAGCCAAACGGTTAGAATCTCCTTCTAAAAAATTTTCAAAACTATAATTTGGATTAAGTTGAGATTCTATTTTAACATTTCTAATTCCAGGAATAATAAACGGATTACGTAATTCTGGATTTTTATTATTAAGTGGTATATCTACATCTTGAGCTTTTACAGCAGATCTACTTGAACTAGGAATACGTTCTGTAAAAGGCTGTTTATTGCCATAGGTGTTTTCCATCTTAATAATGTAAACTAACTTAGCTTTTTCGCCTAACTCTTTTGTTAAGGCTACTTTTAAAATCTTAACATAGTGCTCTTCCAGCCACTCGTAGAAAAATTTACTAGGAACTTGTATGCTTAAAGCATTGTCCGTTAACTTAACTGCGGCAATAGGTTCAAACCATGTTTTATATGCTTGCGGTTGGATATTATCTTTTATGAATTCGAGACAGTTATTCCATACCGATTGCGCAGTTACACTCAT